>JBGCER010000339.1:0-4767 GCA_045106515.1 Myxococcota bacterium | reverse complement strand
TGGCGTTGGACCAGCTTGCCCCGGCCTCTGACACCAGCTGGCGTCCGTCGAGCTTGGAAAGGCGCTCGTATTCGACGATGTCGGTGTCGAGCTCAAGGCCTTCAGAACCGTCGGTCGCCATATCGCCGGCCTTTAAGGCGTTGAAGATGCTGATGAAAGCGGTTGCTAGCACGGATTCAACGCCATCAAGCTGTCGGATGGTGCTGTCGACCTCTTTGCCGATCTCCTTCGCTTCGTCACCATTGCCAGCTTTCTTGGCCTTCTTTTGGGCGTTTTGACGTTCCTCCAGCTTCTTGGCCAGTGACTCGCCCTTGGTGAGCTGGCCGCGGACCTTTTCGATGCCGGCTTCGCCATTGCTTCGTGCCTCGCTGCCTTCTTCGAGTCGGGCCACGGCCCGGGAGGCGGCCTCCATGTGGCCGCGCACGGTGTTGGTCACCGAGTGCATGGTGAGGTCGCCGTCTTCAGCGCGGATGGTGTGACTCTCGCTGCCGCCGGTGAAGCTCTCGCCGGTGTCCTCTTTGACGGTCAGGTTGACGGCTCCCGAGGTCGTTTCTTCGACCTCGATGGGACGGGTGGGCAGACCTGTGGTCAGATTACCGCCATTGGCCGCCGCGTTGTCTTGACGGGTACCGGTCTCAGTGCCGATCGTCTCGTTTGCAGCCGTGATCTCATTGTCGAGTCCGCCTGTGGGAGCGGGCTCTTGTCGGATGTATTGCTCATTGGTGCGCCCGCCTTGACCGGGGTCGTTGGCCGCTGCGGTCGCCTCGTCACCGGCGTTGGTGGTGTCGACGCCCTCAGCGGTTCCCTTGTCGCGGAACTCGGCGAGCACGGTGTCGTACGCATTGCCTGAGGCATGGACGGTCGAGGTCTTGATCTTCGATGCGTCCACGAACGGGGCCACCCACTCGCGCTGACCGCCGCCTGTGACACCCCAGTATTTCTCATTCTCTGCCTGTACCCAGTACTCAGACATGAGCCCGTCGTACGCCGTGGGCTTGCGCATATCGATGCCACCCCCGTCTACGGCGAACCGAGCCACTCCGCTGGCGTACCAGGAGGGCTGAAGGGCAGCGACCTCACACAGGTCGGTGAACGCTTCCAGGTCGGTTGTTGCGTCGGTGACGCGGTCGAGGGCTTCGGAGAAGTTGGAGTCGGTCCACCACGTGGTGCCGTTGCCTCCGCCGACGCTGCCTGTGTAGGTGGGGGATCCCACTCCCCAACTTCCGGTCTTCTTCGTGTGCTCACGAGCGAGTAGGTGCTGGGTGGCTTCGTCGACTTCGGAGACCGTGAGGCCCTCAGCGGGCCCAACGATGCCCTTGAAGATGTCGTTCTTAGTGGAGGGGTCGATGTTGTAGCCCCAGAACGAGTCGAAGTTCGCGACGCGCCAAAGGTCGCCTGAAATGCTGACTTGCGTGCCCTTTTTGTACAGGTTGAGGGTACTGGCTGCGCTACGCATGGCCGACAGGACGGGGATGCTTTGGGTCATGCCAGCCGCAGAGCGCTTGACCGCGTCTTTGACGGCACCGAAGAAGGCTGCGGTCTGACCCACTTGGGTGTCGTTGTTGATCTCGCCCAGCTTGCGCTTCGCGACGGGCTCACCAAACATGTCGGCGACTTCCTGCAAGAAGCCAAACACATTGGCGGAAGACCACTGCTCCCACGCTTGTGCCCGCACCTGGCCTTCGGAAACGGCGCGCGCCAAGGCGTCGTCTTCCATCTCCATCACGTGCGGCGGGATGTTGGCGATGACCTTCTCTAGGTCGGGGAAGCCGTTCATCATCATGCGCAGCTTCTCTTCGGGGCTGGCTCCGGTTGTGGACCCGAGAGCCGCGACGAGCTGGTTCATCAAGGTCTCGCCCTCAGACTTCAGCTTCTGGGCGTCCTCTTGCAGCTGGGCGGTCTCGGCGGCGGTCCCGCCCGGAGACTTGGACTGGCGCTCCTTGTCCTTGGCTGCGGTGAACTTCTCGGCCACCTGCGGCGTGAGCGTCTTGACCCGCGCCTCGGCGTCGCCGTCGACCGAGGACATATGACCGCCGACATCGACCGCCACGGTGCGATCCTGGGGCGCCGGGCTGGCGACTAGGAGGCTGACAGCGCCTTCGCCGCCGCTGGAGTAGAGCTCGTGATTTTCGCCTTGCTCGTCGGTGAAGCTCTTGCGTGGAAGGGTGATCTCGAACCCACCGGAGGTCTCGGACTCGGGGTCGTGCTCGTTGGTGCCACCCTCCTGGTCGGAGCCCTCACTGGAGCCGCCCCCACCGCTAAACATGCCCTTGACCTTCTCAATGAGCTTGTTGATGGCTTCGTCGACGCGCTCCTGCACGCCTTCGATGACCCCTTGGACCTTGGCGCCCATGCCACCGAGGCCCAGGAGCTTGGCGAGGAGGTCGATGGCCACGGGTACGAGCCCAGCGAGGGCGCCTTCGACCATGTTGGCAGCAGGGCCGATGGAGCCCCGCGCGATGTCGCCGATGCCGTTGACAACCGCGGTAAAGACACCGTAGATCCTCTGAATCTGGTCGCGCACGAAGGTGTAGAGATTCCACGCCGTCATGATCGCCTGAACAATGGCGCCGACGGGGTTGAACATGGTGGCGAGCTTGGTCACCGCCGCGATGACGATCTTCTCCATGAGCCAGTCTTGGATCTCGCCAATGACCATGTCCCAGAGGTCGCCCAAGTATTCCTGGACGTGGTCCCACAGGCCGTCGAGGCCGCCTTCGATGGTGGACTCGATGAAGCCCCACACGAAGTCGAAGGCCTCTACGGCGTCTTCGCCCACGTGCTCGGTCGCCTTCTCGCGCAGGTGGTCCGGCGTGAGGCCCAGCACCTGTAGGGAGATGTCGAACACTCCGGCCATGTCCAAGGTCTCGGGCATGGTGATGCCGGCCTCGCCCACGGTTCCGGTCATCCACTCCACGAAGCCGGTCTCGAGGTGGCCCATAAAGTTGTCGCTGAACTGTCCAAAGCCCGTAGAGAGGGCGTTGATGCAGTTGGACAGGAAGGCGCCGGGATCGTTGACGATGATGTCGATGGTCTCTTCGGCGCGGCCCACGAAGGCGTAGAATTCATCCGGGCTGATGCCCGCGAGGGAGAGTGCGGCTTCGAGCGCCATAAGAAGGAACTCGGTCCAGTTCCCGGTCATGATGGCGGTGGCGAGCGCGAGCGCCCCCTGCACAAGGCCTTCGAATACGCTCAGCAGCGCATTGAGGCCGTCTTTGAGGGTGTCGAGAAGCGCCGTAATGCCGGTCTTCAGAGCCTCACCGACGGCCGTGACCGCTTCTTGGGCCTTGTCGACGGCGTCGTCTACGAACTCACATAGGGCGTCGGCCAGCTCGGGGAACAGGTCGCCCAAGAGACCTTGGATCGCGCCCTTGAGGAACTCGCCGAAGGCGCCAATGGCGTCGTTGACGAAGTTGACCGCAGCGTCGATGAGCGTGGTGGCCACTTCTTTGACGGCGTCGATGACCGCGGTGACCGCGCTGCGAACGGCGTCGAAGATGACGGTGACCGCTTCGGCGAGGGCTTCGAGGCAGTCTGCCACGAAGTCGCATGCGCTCTCCCACCAGGACTTGTCCTCGGCCTCTTCTTCGGATCGCCGCTTCTCTTCGGCGGCCTTGACTTCGCCTTCGGCGACCTTGGCTTCTGCGGTGCGCTTGGCCTCGTCGAACTTGGCCTGGATGTCCTTGTCGGTCTCGGCGACCTTGGCGTCGATGCTGGTGAGCGTCTTGCTGCGCTCGGCCGTGACCTTGGATTCTACATCGGCCCGCGCCTTCTGCTGGGCGCGCTTGGTTTTTGCCTTTTCGTCATCGATGGACTTTCGAGCTTTGTCGACCTCTTTTTCGCCATCGGCACGGGCCTCATCGAGGGCCGTTTCGCGGTCCGTTTCAAAGGTGCTGAGCTGCTCTTCTCGACCGGCGTCGAGGTCGGTCTCGGCGGAGGAGACTTCGGTGACCGCGGCGGCCATCGTCGCCTGCATCTCGGCGGAGTTGAGGCCGTCAAAGGCCGCTGCGACTGCGGCGTCTAGACCGAGATCTACGTAGCCCTGGGCGTCGGACGGCACCTCGACTTCGGGGGAGCCGAGCATGGCTTCGAGGCCTTCACGGGGGTCGTGGACCTCGGAGACCTTGAGCTCGGGCACGCGCTCGCGACCGGGCAAGACGTCGACTGCGGCCAGGTTGTCGGTGAGGGCGGTGTTGGCTTCAACCGCCGCTTTATCCGACTGGTTGCCGACCCGGTTGGGATCGGTCTCGCCGACCAGCGGGATCTTGGGCGCCGGGCCGGGGCTGGTCTCAACGTCGCCATCGCTCGTGGGGATCGACGAGATCGCGCGGCTGATCGCTTGGGCATTGCCCGAGGTGTCTGCGGGCGGGGCGCCCTCTTCGTCGTTGCTAGACGTGCTCCAACCCGAAAGAAAGTTGCTGACGTCTGGCTTCTCGGCCGCGCCGGTCTCTGGGGTGGGCGCCATTTCCGGCTCGGGCGTGGGCCCAGGGGTGTCTTCGCCGACGTCGCTGGAGGCCTCGCTCCTCTCAATTTCGCCTTCTTCGCCGGGCTCTACGCCCGTGTCGAGCTCGACCTCGACCTCGGGAAGGCCCTCTTGGAACGTAGACTCCCGCGATTCCAATGCGGTGTCGATTCCACCGGACAAGGTGGAGAAGGTGGCCGCCTGCTGGCTCGCGCCCAGGGCGTTGAACTGTTCCATGACTGCGGTGCCAGAGTCGCCGGACAAGGATGCGGCTTCTGCCGTAGGACCGCCGCCGCCGCCGCCGC
>JBGCER010000338.1:0-6713 GCA_045106515.1 Myxococcota bacterium | reverse complement strand
CGGCGCGGCGACCCTGAGTGCGGACGCCCTGATGGCCTTGATCCGCGACGGCGGCGCGCCACCGGCCCTTCCAGAGGAAGAAAAGGTGGTGGTGGCGTCGTCCTGGGTGGGATCGTGGGAGGGGTCAGGACGCTAGGTGTTAGACTTCTTCGAAGTCTAACACCTAGCGTCCTGACCCCTATCGGATAGCATCGGTTTCGGAGGTTTTTCATGCTTCGCCCCTACACTCCTGAAGACGCGCCTGGCCTCGCTCGCCAGATGAGCTTGGCGTTTGGCGGATCCACAGACGTGGCCTTGGGCTGGTTCGAGGCCAGCGGCGCCGACAACCTTCGGGTCTGGGATGACGGTGGCTTGGTGGGCGGCTTGGTCGACATCCCCATGGGGCAGTTCTTTGGGGGCCGTGCGGTGCGCATGCACGGGGTGGCCGGCGTGGTCATGGACCCGGCCGCACGGGGGCGTGGGGCCGGTCGGGCGATGATGCAGGCCTACCTGCGCGAGCTTGCCGACAAGGGCGTCGCATTATCCTGTTTATACGCCTCGACTCGGAGTCTGTATCGAAGCGTCGGCTACGGCGTGGCGGGCACGATCTTCGACGCCAGCTTGCCCACCGACAAGCTGCGAGGGCAGGGTGTGGTGAGCCCGCACTGGCAGGCCATCGAGCCCGACGATCGCCCGGAAATCGAGGCCGCCTATCGGGCGTGGAGCGCCCCCCGGAGCGGCCGGCCTGTGCGGGAACGGTACCTGTGGGACCGGATCTGGGCCCGGCGTGAGACCCAGACCTATGCCTTTGCCCACCGAGGTCCCGAGGGGCTCGACGGCTGGGTCGTGGTGCGGCTGCACAGCACCGATGGGTCCTTCCTCATGCTGCAAGTGGTGGACTACGAGGCCCGTTCGGCCTCGGCCCTCCGCGCTGTGATCGGATTTATAGGCGGGTTTTCCACCATGGCTCGCACGGTCGAGTTGAAGTGCGGGCCCAGCGATCCCATCCTGGACTTCTTGCCCGAGTTCTCCGCCTCGCTCACCCTGTACGAGCCGTGGATGCTGCGGATCATCGACGTTGAAGCCGCCATGCAAGAGCGCGGCTGGCCATCGGGGGTGCAGGCCGCCTTGGATCTGGACATCGTCGACCCTACGCTGCCCAGCGCGGCCGGTCGGTGGCGCGTGCAGATCGACGATGGCGCCGGCACCGCCACCCGCGGTGGCAATGGAACCATCGGCATCACCATCACCGGACTCGCCGCCTTGTACTCCGGATACGCCAGCCCCTGGGAGCTGCGGCTCACCGGCGATGTGCAAGGGCCGGCTGAGTCCATGTCCGTGCTCGCCGCCGCGTTCTCCGGACCCGCGCCCTGCATGTCAGACAAGTTCTGAGCGGGTTAGGGGAGGGGATGACAACTCTCCGCTCGATACCCCTGCTTTCCTTGCTCGTCCTTATGGCCTGCCCGGCGGCCGATACCGATCCGACGGACGCGGACCCCACCGACACGGACCCGGTCGACCCGGTGGCGTGCATTGGAGAGGGTGCGGCAGATTCGGCGTTGCCCGACCAAGATACCTGCAATTCGGATCCGGGCATCACCCTGGGTGCGGCCATCACCGACCCCGAGGCCATCGGCAAGCCCCACCACATCCGCTTCGCCGACACCCAGTGCATGAACGGAGTGGGGGCCGAGGCGAACTCCGGCATCACGCTGAAGATCCAGCCCGGAGCCAAGCGCTTGGTCGTCTACTTACAAGGCGGGGGATTGTGCGTCGATGACCTCACCTGCGCGGGGGTGCGAAACCCCAATGGCTTGCCGACAGATGTGGACACGCTGCTCACCCGCGACTGGATCCTGGAGGGCGGCACCCTGTTCCGTGATCCCCCCTTCGACGACGCCCATCAGGTGTTCGTTCACTACTGCTCCGGCGACTTTCACGCGGGCCAGCAGTCCCGGCCCGTGTCCGCGCCAGGCACCGCTGTCGATGGTCGCGTCTACACGGGTCGCGCCAACATGGCGGCCTTTTTGAGCAGGTTGGTACCGACCTTTGGCGAGGGAGGCCCCCACGCCGTCGACGAGGTGGTGCTCACCGGTTCGAGCGCGGGCGGCTTTGGCACCCTGATGAACTACGCCTTTGTGCAACAGGCGTTTGGATGCACGCCGGTGCACGCTTTTATTGACTCTGCCCCTCCGCTATCGGACGACATCGTACTGCCGTGCTACCAAGAGGACTGGGCCGGCCTCCTCAACGTTGATGCCTCTGTTCCGGCGGACTGCCCCGACTGCCTGTTCAAAGATGGCCAGGCGGACAACCTGCTGCCGCACTTGGTGGGCGCCTACCCCGGCCGTCGATTCGGCTGGTACAGCTCCACCCAAGACTGTGTGCTGCGGCAGCTCGTGTCCGTGCCCAGCCCCTCATGCGCGCCCACCCCCGCCGCGCCCACCGGCGACGCCTTTGCGGGTGCCCTGAGGGACATTCGCCAAGACCTGGCGGATGAAGCAAACTTTCGCATGTTCCTCTACCCTGGTGACTGGCACACGGTGCCGATTCCACCGGCGGGACTCGGCGATGCGATCAAAGGGCCCGATGCCCAGTCCGATCGGCGACTTCGCGACATCGAGGCGGGTGGGGTGAACCTTGAGGCGTGGTTGTCCGGGCTGGTCGACGCGGACGAACCATGGAGCCATGCGTGTGAGCCCGACCGAGCGGCACGGGATGAGCTGACGACGTGTGAGTGAGCCGGAAGCCGCGAAACTCAGCCGTCGCTCTCCCTCACCCCCGCCCCATCACAAACACGCCAGATACTCCTCTAGATTCGAGTAGCCATCCCCATCCCGGTCCTCCCACGCATCGTCCCCATCATTTGCATCCAACCCCCGTTCTTCTTCCCACGCATCGGGCATGCCGTCGCCATCCGCGTCGGCCTTCGCCGTGCCCGCGGCCAACGCCGGCCAGCCGCCCACGTCCGAGGGGTCGTCGATGAGGGAGCCTGTGCCATTGAGGCTGTCATTGACGATGCGGGGGTCGACCGCGTCTCGGGTGGGCTTGCTGGCTCCGACGGTGGGCAGCAGGTCATCGGCGAGCGCGTCGCTGCTCACGGCGATGGGATCGATACCGCTCATCTCGAAGCGCGAGGTAGAACGCATGCTCTGGGGCAGGGGGGAGCCGTTGTAGTTCCCCCCGTGTACGCCACTTCGGCCCATGACCGCCCAGGGGTCGTCATCGGCGGAGCGCGGGCTCTGGTTGTCTTCGACGAAGATGGCCGTGTCGATGAGCCCGTCCTCACCCACTCCCGAGATGATTTGGTACCGTGTAGGCCGGTAATTAGGGCCCGGTAGGTAGACATTCCCGATGAGGTTGGCGCGGCTATTGGACTGCATCGCGAGGGTCGTGCCCACCTGGTAGCCGTTGTAGATCAGGTTGTTGACGAGCTCGTAGCGAGTGTCGCTCTGCAGTTGCGGGCTGCGGTCGTCATTGTGGGCGAACACGTTTCGGTACAGGGTGATGCGCTCATTGTCAGGGCCCGCCAGAAGGCCTTTGGAATGCGGAGACCCGCCGACGTGGTTGGCGTTCCACAGGCCCTCGGACACCAGGCTGTTCTGGAAGGTGATGTCGCTGGCGTCGTACCAGAAGTTCACGTTTTCATCGGTGGACCAGCTGAAGGAGCAGTGGTCGAAGAGAAGGTTCTTCCCGGAGACGACGGTCAGGGCGTCGACCGAGTTGGACGGCTCTGCGGAGGCACCCGGACGCACCCGCAGGTGTTGAATGATGATCTCATCGGTGTCGGTGATGATGGCGGGGCTGGTGACGCTCGGGGCGGTTCGCAGGGCGATGCCGCCGCCAGGCGCGGTCTGGCCGGCGATGGTGATGTTGGGATTCTCGATCCGCAGAGTGTCTTGCAGCAGGATCGTACCGCCGATGGCGAACACCACTACGCGAGGCCCGGTCGCCTCGACGGCTTCGCGCAGGGAGCCGGCTCCGCTGTCATCGAGGGTGGTGACGGTGTAGACGGTTCCGCCCCGACCACCGACCGCGTTTGCGGCGAAGCCCACGGCGCCGGGGATGGCGCGTAGATCCCCGAAGTCTCGGCAGGCCTCGGGAGTCGAGTCGGTGTCGGAATCGGTGTCGGTGTCCGAATCGGTATCGCTGTCCGAATCGGTGTCGGTGTCGGTGTCCGAATCCGTCGGTCCATCGCTGGCGTCATCGGACCCAGCGCAGGAGATCGAACCCAGGAAAATCAGCGGCAAAAGCGCTGTACAACTCCAACTACGCATGTGGCCATCCCAAGAAACAACGGTGGGGGAGAGCCCTATAGAACCACAGAAACCGGCCCGCCGTAGGCCTTGCCCGCGGGGGAGAGCTGCAATCGGCCGGCGATGACTTCGACGCCTCGTTGAGCCGCGTCGCGCAGGGCTGCGCCGTATCGGGGGTCCACGTGATCGGCGGGCTCGACTTGGCTGCCATCGCCTCGGCCCACATGGAAGAAGAGCACGCCTCGTTCGCCGGCTTCGACGCGCTCCACCAAGGCGTGTACGTGCTTGAGGGCCCGGTCGCTGACGGCGTCCGGGAAGCGCAGGACGCCGTCATCGTGCAGCAGCGTCACGTTCTTGACCTCGACCCAGCAAGGCGGCCGATCCGGGTGCAGCAAGCGCAGGTCGATCCGGCTGGTGCCCTCTTTGACCTCGCGCTCCAGGGTCGGGTAGCCGGTGAGCTCCTCGATGCGGTCATCGCGAATCCAACCCTCTACAATCTTATTGGGAAGAGAGGTATCGACCAGGACCCACGTGTCGTTCATGAAGGTCTGTTCGAGGGTCCAGGCGAGCTTGCGCTTGGGATTGCTGCTGTGTCGCAAACGGCACGGCACGCCCTCGGCCCAACACGCGGTCATGCGTCCCGAATTGGGGCAGTGCACGGTGAGCTCCGTGCCATCTTCTAGGCGAACGTCCGCTAGAAATCGCTTGTACCGACGCAGCAGCGTGGCGGGTGTGAGCCCATCCGCGCTCACTTGGCCACCGAGCGCCAGACGCCGACTTTGAGGTAGCGACCCTCGGGGAACCAGGTGGCGGCGGGCACGTCTGCGGACTGACCGAGCCACGTGAGCTCTTGAGCGAGAACGCCGGCTTTACGCGCCCCATCGGTGATGTAGCCGCGGAAGTCTCGGGGGCTGGTCTGGCCGTGATTGCTCGCGGCGATGAGCCAGCCGCCGGGCTCCAACACGCGCAGGGCAGCCGCAACAAGGCGGGGGTAGTCCTTTTTCGCCGACCACAGCCCTTCGCGGCTGTGGCTAAAGCTGGGGGGGTCCAAGATGATACGATCGAAGCGTCGCCCGGTGCGTCGCAGCCGATCGAGGGCTTTGAAGGTGTCATCTTCGATGAAGTCGTACAAGCCCGGGTCGAGCTCATTGGCCACGAAGTTGGCCTCGGCGCGCTCCAGGTAGGCGCTGGACAGGTCCGTCGTGACGATCTCGCTGGCCCCACCCACGGCGGCGGCCACGCTGAAGGCGCCGGTATAGGCGAAGGTGTTGAGCACCCGCGTGCCGCCCCAGTGTGGCTCCAACCACGCACGAACGGCGCGCATGTCGGTGTAGAGGCCCACATCGGGCCCTTCCCACGGGCGTACTCGGAAGGCCACGTCGCGCTCGGTCACCCGGACTTCGCTGGACAGGGCGGTGCCCGCGATCAGGCCAGGCGCCGGCTCTACCGTGGAAAAATCGCGTTCGTCGCGGGGATCGGGTCGGTAGCACAGGTAGATGGCCCGGGGCGTGAACCGGTCATTGAGCCAGGACACCACCCCATCGAGCAGGGGTGCGACCGCCGGGCTGTCGAGCACCACGGTGAGCACATGACCCCACACATCGATGCGAAGACCCGGCAATCCGTCGTTTTCACCGTGGACCAGCCGGTAGGCTGTGGTGTTGGGGTCGATGACCACCTCTCGCAGGGCGGCGGCGCGCTCGAGTCGCCCCCGCAGCCACTCAGTGTCGAGTGGGCCGTCGTCGTGGCGATAGACGCGGGCTGAGATCCAGCCTTCATCGGGCAGGCCTCGGCCGAGGACTCGGCCGTCTGCAGACCGGAGCTCGATGGTGTCGGCGGCGGCACCGCGAGAGACGACTTCCTTGGGATAGACCCAGGGAAAGCCCTTTTGCAGCCATTCGGCGCTATAGCCGTTCACGACCCAGACCCCCTTGGGTGGGGTCTTGGCTTTGGGGGTGCCGCGCCGGTCTTTTCGACGATTCATGCCTTGCCTTCCTGAACTGCGAGGGTGCCGACCACGGAGCCTGCCGTGACCCAGGTGCTCTCGACCCAGCTCAGGACCAGGCCGCTGCGCTGAGCTTGTAGCGCCTCTAGAATTCGCCCATCGACGTTGCGAACCCGCGCGAGCAGCTCTCCCCGTCGAAAGGTCTGGCCGGGGGGCACCATGGGGTCGAGCCAGCCCGCTACCTGGGTGCGAGGTCCGGCTTGGCGGCGCCACGGACCGCCTTCGACGGCGACGTGTGTGGGAGTGGGCGCAGGCACGTCCATGTTCAGGTGCGTGAGCACGCCCAAGACCGCATCGACCATGGCGGTGACGGCGGTGGGATCGGCAAATCGCCGGGCGCCGGCTTCGATGGTGACGGCGGCGCATTGGCGCTTGTTCACCAGCGCACCTGCTAGCGAATGATTCAGGTTATATCTGACATAAAGGTCGGCCGGATATTCGTTGACCACCGTCAGGCCGGTCGCGGTACCTAG
>JBGCER010000337.1:0-8522 GCA_045106515.1 Myxococcota bacterium | reverse complement strand
GGCTGTCAGCCGTCTGCTGCTCCACGTACACCACCGACCGCTTGCCAGTGAACAGCGCCGAGGTCTCGGGTATGACCAACGGGGCATCGGCCCCGATGGGAGGCGCCGACACGATGGCCTCGGCAAACATGCCAGGTCGAAGGGAGCCATCGGCGTTGTCGACGACCACTCGAACCCGGGCGGTGCGGCGCTGTGTGTCGAGGGTTGGATCGATGAACGCTAGGCGCCCATCGAAGGAGCGACCGGGCATGGCGTCGACCCTCAGCTCCACGCTCTGGCCGACTTCGAGCCGGCCAAGGTCGCTCTCGTACGCGTCGAGCTGAACCCAGAGGGTGCCCAGATCTGCCACCCGGTAAAGGGTGGCACCGGTCTCGACATAGGCGCCCTCGGTGGCGACCCGCTCGATGACCGTGCCCGAGAACGGGGATCGAATGGCGAGAGCACGGGTAGGCTCGCTGGACTCGACCATGCGCTGAAGCTCGGCGTCGGGCACGCCAACCAAACGCAGGCGCTCGCGGGCCGCACCCAGTGCCGCCACGGCCGCCTGCCGCGCACCCGGCGCGCCATCTGCGAGTCGCATGACCTGTGACCGGGCGGTGATCAGGTCCTGGTGGGCGCTGTAGACCTCGGGGCTGTACAGGGTCGCGATGGTCTGGCCTCGCCGCACACGCTCACCGGTCACGTTGACGTTCAGGCGATCGATGCGGCCGCCCACCCACGTGGTCACGTTGCGTCGGGTGGACTCGGCAGCCTCGATGCGACCGAGCAGGTGCACTTCCGCCGCCGCGTCGGTCTGACGTTTTACTGACGTCGTGCGAAGCTTGGAAAGTGCGCGGGCGCGCTCGGAGAGCACCACGCGATCGGTCGACCCGCCCCCGGCAGATGAGGTCACGGGGATGAGATCCATTCCGCAAATTGGGCAGGATCCGGGTGCGTCTTGGCGGATCTGCGGGTGCATGGAACAGGTCCAGACCTCGGCGTCGGCGTGTTCGGCATGCTCGTCGACGGGTTCACCGGAACCTCCACCTAAGAGCCACCCGCCTAAAGCAAAGGCCACGAGCAGAGACAGCGCCATCGCCCCAACAAAGAGGATGCGACGAACGATCTTGGATTTCAAGACGGCAATCATGGGGTCTCCCCAAAGGCAGTGCGAGCAGGGCGGCTGCCCAGAAGGGTCTCAAGGCGGGCCCATGCCCGAGCGTGGTCGGCGGTCGCGACCTCGGCCTGCACGCGCAGGTCGAGCAAGTCCCGCTGGGAGAGCAAGATCTGGGCGACAGTGCCGCGGCCGGCAGTGTAGGAGCCTAGGAGGGAGGCGTAGGTACCCTCGGCCTGGGGCAGTAGTGTCTCTTCGACGATGCTTTTGCGGCGGGCACTATCGCCGACCACAGCGAGTATCAGATCGAGCTCAGCCAGCCGGTCGACGGCCAGCCGGTCAGCGCCGGCCTGGGTGGCTAGCGTGCGAGATTGAGCCGACCGCACCTCGTCGTTGTAGCGGCCCCGCCAGAGGGGCGCTCTAAGCCCGACTCCCACCATGAGCGCGTCCTTGCCACTGTCGTCCACCCCGTCCATGGTGGCTGGTCCTGTCACCAGGTAGTCGACCCCGACGGTGAACCCCGGAAGCCCGAGCGCCCGAGCGCTGCGGACCCCAGCCTGCGCTACGTCGATCCGGGCCCTGGAGGCGACAAGGTGGGGGTGTTGAAGCGCTGTCTCGGCCAGAACTCCCCGGTCCAGAGCAGGGACCTGACCGGCGGGTGGGGCGTCGGTCGTTGCCAAGTCGAACGGGGCAGACACCCCCAACGCTGCCCGAAGCTGGGACTCTGCCATGCGTTCCTGCGCGTCCATGGACGCAATGGCGTCGGATAGTCGGGCTCGGGAAAGGTCGACTTGTTGTAGGTCGGCCAGGGTGGCCGCACCAACCTCGATGCGGGCGCGAAGGGACTCCGAGAGGCCGTCCACGAGTTGGAGGTGTTCGGTGTGTGTTGTCCGCGTTGCGCGCACTTCCCACAGCGTCCAGTAGGCGTCCTGTACGCGGCCAGCGACTTCCAGCGTGGAGGCTCGCAGAAGAGCCTCGGCCACGCGTGAACGCCCGACAGCAGCCGAACGGTCCGCCATCAGCCCGCTCGGCCAAGGCAAGGACTGGCTCAGCGACAGCCGAGCCTGTTGTGGACCAACGCGGGTCTCGACGGCGCGCACAAAGGCCGCAAAACTGAACTTTGGATCGGGAAGAACGCCTGACGCTCCGACGGCGTGGACCGCCGAAATCCAGGTGGCGTGGTCCCGACGCACGGTGGGGCTATGGACAATTGCGAAGGCGACGGCCTTGGCCACGGACCCGTCCAGCTCGATCGAGACATCGGCCACCGCTGGCGCCGCCTGGGCTGACGAGAGATCGGTCGCCGGCGGCGGAGCCGCGGTGGCCACCGTAGAACACAGCGCTACGAGGATAAAGAGGGGGTGCATGCATGGCCCTCAAGCAAAGGGTGTGCCAAAGGCCGCTGCTTACGTTCAGGCCTGTCGGGAACAGGATCTCTGTAAACTACGATGACAGGCCGTGACGAGCTGTCTCTTGACCATGCGAAGGATATTCGCAAGATTGCGAAGCTGAGGCCACGGCTATGCCGCGATGCTCGGGCCCGACGGACGGCCCACTTCTTGCAGGCAGGGGGCACATGCCCAGTCCATTACCCGCCCGCCGCTCGTGGTTCGGCCGCCTCTACGTTCAGCTCGTCCTGGGCTTTTTGGTGGTCGGGTTGTTGCCAACCGCCATCGTCGCCACCACGCTAACCTGGCGAAGCGCCGACTTGGCCGAGGACTTTGTCGAGGAGCACGTGCAAAACACCGCGCGCTCATACGCCGCTGGCGTCGACCTATTTGTAGAGCGCCACCGGGGCCGGCTGCGCGACATCTCGATGGAGCGCGCCGACCAAGCCCGGCTTACTGCCGCGGTCGATGCCGACCCCAGCCTTGAGGCCCTCTGGGCGCCAGGCACCGGGCTATCCAGCGCCCAAGCCCCCGCCCCTTGGGCCCGAGCCGCTTGCGCTGACCAGAGCGCCGGCAGGGTTGGGTTGATGAAACACGCGGGCGAAGGCCACGCCCACGAGGTGGTCATCGCCGTCAGGCACCGCGACCTAACGCTCTGCGGCCAGATCACGTTCACGTTGCACCAAGAGATGATGAGCAGCCAGGCCGGCAGTTCTTTAGGTGGCAGCGCCTACATCGTCGATCGCGAGGGCGTAGTTGTCTGCCACGCCTTCGAGGAGGAGCAGCCACACGTCCCGAGAGGCGACGTCCTATCGCCGACCGTGGGCGGCGTGGCCCAGGCTGGCCTGCCCTGGGCGGGCGTGGTGACCGACTCGGAAGAGCCAAAATTCGCGGCCTTTGCCCTGGCCAGTGAGCTCCCCTGGGGAGTGTGGGTCGAGGTGCCCCGGGCCCCGGCGGTAGCGCCGTTCCAAGAAGGCCTGCTGCAGGGGATGATTCTTGCCATCCTCGTCGCGTTTGTCGCCGCCGGCGCGGCATTCTGGCTGGCTCGGCGACTCGCTTCGCCCATCCAAGCTGTGGCCAGCGCTGCTGGCCGGGTCGCCGCCGGCGAGCTCGGCGCGTCTGTCCCCACAACCGGGCCCACCGAAGTCGCCGCCCTCGCATCGGAGTTCAACCGAATGAGCCAGGCGCTGGTCAGCTCCCACGCCGAGCTGGAGCAGCGCGTCGCCGACCGCACGAGCGAGCTCGCCCAGGCCCGCACTTTCTCCGACCGACTGCTCGACACCCTGAGCCAACGCATCCTCGTCATCGACCCCGAACTCAACGTTGTCCGTGCAAATCAAGCTGCCGACGACGCCTACGGCCAAACCGTGCTCGGCTGCGCGTGCCGCGCGGTACACGGAACCCCCGAGGGCGCCGAATGCCCCGCCGCCAAGGTCCTGCGCTCCGGTGCAGCCGTGCGGTCCGAACGCACCGCCGAGCGAGATGGCCGCACCGAAATCCTAGCCGCGGAGTCAGTCCCCTTGCTCGACGAGGAGGGCGCCATCGTGGGCGTTCTTGAGGTCCTACAAGACGTCACCGAGGTGCAGCGAATCCGCGTACAGCTGGCCCAACAAGACAAGATGGCCGCCCTCGGTACGCTGGCCGCGGGACTCGCTCACGAGATCGGAAATCCACTCGCCAGCATGTCGTCCGAACTCGAGATGCTCGAGCAGATGTGGGACCCCAGCGACGCCCGCGCTGCGCTGCCCGTCCTGCGAAATCAAGTCCGCCGAATGTCTGGGCTACTGCGCGAACTCGTTGACTTTGGCCGGCCGGCTTCAGACGAAGCGACCGTGTTCTTGCCCGAAGATCTACTGAATGATGTAGCGCGCCTGCTACGCCACGATCCTCGCAGCCGCAGCGAGTCCGTGGCCGTAGAGGTGCGCTGTGCGGTCGATGTTGCCATCAGCACTCGCCGGGACCGCCTCATGCAAGTGCTGCTCAATCTGGGCCTGAATGCGCTGGATGCACTGGACGGCGCGGGCCGAGTTGTGTTGGCCGCCGATCTCGACGAGCTTGGCGACCTGCGCTTTGTCGTCGAGGACGACGGCCCGGGCATCGCTGACGAGGTCGCCACTCAGGTGTTCGACCCATTCTTTACTACGAAGGGGCCCGACCGCGGCACGGGGCTGGGCCTCTTTGTCAGTGAGCGCATCGCGCAGAGCCTTGGGGGAGCGCTGCATCTGACCAGCACAACCGGGGGGGCGCGCTTCGCATTGACCCTCCCGCTGACCAACCAGACGGAGGTGAGGACATGACCGATCGAATCCTGGTGGTGGACGACGAGGACGTGCTTCGAAACAACCTCGTGCGATTCCTCACCCGCAAAGGCCACGACGCGACGGGCGTTCCTTCCGCTGAGGCCGCCCTCCAGGCCATCGCCAGCGAGGACTATGGCGTAGTGCTCACTGACCTCAAAATGCCCGGCATGGGCGGCCAAGACTTACTCGCTCGCCTGCGCGCCGAACGGCCCGAGACACTGGTGCTGGTCATGACCGCCTACGCCTCGGTGGACTCGGCCATCGCGGCACTGCGAGACGGGGCCCAGGATTACCTGCTCAAGCCGCTATCGCTGGAGGAAGTTGGCCAAAAGGTACAACGAATATTCCGTTATCGGGCCGTCCGTCAAGAGAACACCCGGCTCAAGGCTGCGCTGCACCAGCGCTTCGAGGTCGACAGCATGGTGGCCGAAGCGCCGGCCATGAAGCGGGTCATGAAGCTCGTCGGACGGGCCGCCACATCGCGCAGCTCGGTCTTGATCGAGGGCGAAAGCGGCACGGGCAAGGAGTTGGTCGCCCGGGCCCTGCACGACCAGTCTGATTGGCGAGACAAACCCTTCGTCGCCGTCAACCTGGCAGCCCAGCCGAGGGATCTCGTGGACGCCACCCTCTTCGGCCATGAGCGAGGCGCATTCACCGGCGCGACGTCACGGCGCGACGGCGTGTTTCGAGCGGCCCAAGGCGGCACCGTTTTCCTCGATGAGCTGGCGGAGCTGCCAGCCGAGGTGCAGGTCAAGCTGCTGCGCGTCTTGGAGAACCGCGAGGTCCTGCCGCTCGGCGCCGACCGCGCTGTTCCGGTCGACTTTCGCCTGGTGACGGCCACGAACCGCTCTCTGGCTGGTCAGGTCGAAGCCGGCACCTTTCGCCGAGACTTGCTCTACCGCGTCGACGTGGTGCGCATCGATCTGCCTCCTCTGCGCGAGCGGCGCGAAGATATCGCGCCCATGGTACAGCGATTTTTGGCCAAACACAGCGCAGTTATTGGACGAAGGCCTCCCCAGGTCCCGAACACGACCATGAGAATACTCGAAAGCCATAGCTGGCCCGGAAACGTTCGCGAGCTCTCGAACGCAATCGAGCGCGCGGTGCTATTGGCCGATGGACCGTGGATTCGGCCCGAAGATCTACCACTTCGAAGCCAAGCTAGTCCCATCGGCGACGACCTCAAATCGGTGCTCGAAGAGTGCGAGCGCCGCCACATCCAAAACGTGCTCGCGGCGTGCGACGGCGACAAGAACGAGGCCGCAAAGCGGCTAGGTGTACACCTGGCCACGCTGTATCGCCGCCTGGAGCGCATGGAGGCAGACGATGGAAGAGCCTAGGGCCGACCCCAGGGATCCCGTCTGCGGTATGACCCCCAAGCCAAACACTCCATTTCGCCATACCCATGAGCATCACGAGTACGTCTTCTGCAGCGCGGGGTGCAAGACCAAGTTCGCGGCCGACCCTGGCAAGTATCTAAACTCGACTCCCGCGATTGGGGAGCCTGTCCAGCCAGGCGGCATTTACACCTGCCCGATGCACCCAGAGATAGAAAACGTTGGACCAGGTGATTGCCCCAAGTGCGGCATGGCGCTGGAGCCCAAGACATTCGACCCAGACGCTCCCACCGACGACCGCGAGCTCAATGACATGACTCGCCGCCTCTGGGTAGCGGTCGCCTTTTCGATCCCCGTGCTCGTCATCGCTATGGGTGACATGATCCCCGGCAAGCCTTTCTCCACCTTGCTCGGCAATGCGCGTCCGTGGGTCGAGCTGGCCCTCGCCACTCCCGTCGTGCTGTGGGCCGCTTGGCCGTTTTTTGTGCGGGCTGTCGCCTCAGTGCGGAACCTGAGCCCAAATATGTGGACGCTCATCGGCTTGGGTGTGTCCGTCGCCTATGGCTACAGCGTTCTTGCCACCGCCGCCCCGGGACTCTTTCCCGACTCGTTCCGACATGCCGGCGAGGTTGCCGTCTACTTTGAGGCCGCCGCCGTCATCGTTGCCCTGATCCTTGTAGGCCAGGTCCTTGAGTTACGCGCCCGCGGGCAAACCAGCCAGGCCATTTCCAAGCTGCTCGAGCTCTCCGCTAAGAGCGCTCGGCGCATGAACGACGACGGTAGTGAAGAGGACGTGCCCCTCGACCAAGTCCAGGTCGGCGACCGCCTTCGGGTGCGCCCTGGCGAAAAGGTGCCGATCGATGGCGTGGTGCTCGACGGTCGCAGCCTGGTCGACGAGTCCATGGTTACGGGCGAACCCGTTCCAGTGCAGAAGTCATCGGGTGATCCGGTCATCGGCGCCACCGTCAACGGCACCGGCGGACTTGTGATCGAGGCCGAAACAATTGGCTCTGAAACACTGCTATCTAGAATTGTCACCATGGTTGCCGAGGCCCAGCGCACCCGCGCGCCCATACAAGGCCTCGCCGACCGGGTCGCCGGCATTTTTGTTCCGGCGGTGGTGACTGTGGCGGTGACCACATTCGTCGTTTGGGCCTTTTTCGGCCCCCATCCCCCCATGGCCTACGCCCTCATCAACGCCGTCGCCGTCTTGATTATCGCGTGCCCATGCGCCCTGGGGCTGGCCACCCCAATGTCGATCATGGTCGCTACCGGCAAGGCGGCCGGCATTGGCGTGCTGTTCAAAGACGCCGAGGCCATCGAGCTTCTCGGGCGGGTCGATACCCTCGTCATCGACAAAACCGGCACCCTCACTGTCGGCCGTCCGACCCTCACCGCCATTGAGCCCGCCGGCCGCTCGGAATCCGAGCTGCTGGCGCTGGTCGCCGCCGTCGAGCGTAGTAGCGAGCACCCCCTCGCCGAGGCCATCGTGCGCGGCGCCGAAGAGCGCGAGGTTCCGCGACTTGCCGCCACCGATTTCGCGTCGGTCACCGGGCAAGGCGTGCGGGGCCAGGTCGAGGGCCAGACGGTTTCCCTGGGCAACCGCGCCCTCATGGAGGCACACAAGGTCGAGCTAGGCGACGCCCACGAGCGCGCAGAGGCGCTGCGCGATCGGGGCCAGACCGTCATGCTAGTCGCCGTCGATCAAATATTCGCTGGTTTGATCGGTGTCTCTGACCCCATCAAGGACTCCACTCCCGCCGCCCTCAAAGCGCTGCACGCCGAGGGCCTGCGCATCGTGATGCTTACGGGCGACGCCGAGACCACCGCCAAGGCCGTGGCCAAGGAGCTGGGTATTGACGAGGTCATCGCCGGAGTACAGCCCGACGAAAAGGCGGCCAAAGTCGCCGCCTTGATCGAACAGGGCCACATCGTCGCCATGGCCGGGGACGGCATCAATGACGCGCCGGCCCTCGCCCGGGCCTCGGTCGGCATCGCTATGGGAACGGGCACCGACGTCGCCATGGAGAGCGCTGGCATCACCTTGGTCAAGGGCGACCTCAACGGCATCGTGCGCGCGCGAAAACTCTCCCGCAAAACCATGGCGAACATCCGCCAAAACCTGTTTTTTGCCTTCGCGTACAACACCGTTGGGATCCCCATCGCAGCGGGCGTGCTGTTCCCGTTGTTTGGCCTGCTGCTCTCCCCGATGATCGCCGCTGGAGCCATGTCGCTGAGCTCGGTCTCGGTGATCGGCAACGCGTTGAGGTTGAAACGGGTGAAGATCTAAGGAAGTGGTCTCATGACATTGGCACTGCCCAACATTCACCCAGCCATCGTGCATTTTCCGGTGGTGTTAATTCCGCTCGCTTGTTTGCTCGACCTCCTGTGGCCGTTCGCTCGG
>JBGCER010000336.1:0-25510 GCA_045106515.1 Myxococcota bacterium | reverse complement strand
ATCGGGAGCTGCAAGCTGCAAGATGTGGACCCCTGGGAGTACCTCCGCGACGTGCTCGACCGCCTACTTGATCACCCGGCGAACCGGGTTCACGAGCTGACGCCGAAGAACTGGAAGGCGATGAAGCAAGGTCACACGCTGGGGATCGGCTGACGATTACCGTTGGCTGTGTGGATACTCTGATTCAGACATCACGGCGTCTCCAGTGGTCGTTATCGGGATCGCGTATACACGCTGGCGAGTGCAGCCGGCTGGGCGCCGACGCCATCATCTTTGTGGTCGTTCTACCAGATGCTCTGGCGAGAGGTGACCCAGTGTCAAGGCTCGCCCAATGTCCCCACCGGCAGCTCAGGCAATGTGTCAAGGCTCGCCCCAGCCAGACTGACCGCCAAGTGGCGATCGGCCAGCAGGAGCACCGGGCAACCAGATGGTCCATGTTCAGGGGGCAAGGTCACTCCCCGGTGTCCACCCACCCCTCCAAAACCCGCACCGCCTCCGCCTCACTCACCCCATGCCGCGCCACCCACGCCAACAAATCTACGTCCGACCCCGAATTCAGCCGATGCAACGCCGCAATCCGGTCATCCACCGTCACCGTCCGATAATGCTTCAACGCCGTCTCAATCGAGTGCCCCGCGATGTCCGCGTACGTCGCGATATCGACCCTCGCCCGGATACAACGGTCGGTAAACAACCGCCGCAACCCATGTGAGGTAAACGGCTCGATATTCCGCCCCCGCGCCTGGCACGCCACGGCGATCGCCGCCCCCGTGTTCGCGGAGACCTGGCTCGGCTTGCGAAACAGCCCCGCGTCCTCCCCCGCATCCTCAGGCCGGTACGACAGCAGCTCTGCATACGCTTCGGCGGTGATCGGCGTGATCCGCGGCCCCGTCTTGCCCTCCCGAAAGTGGACCCAGTGCCCGTCCGCATCTCGTTGGATGTCACGCCACCACAGCGCCCCGGCCTCCCCCACTCGGCAGCCGGTCTGCCACATGATGTACATCGCCAACTTAGTGCCCGACCGCCGCATGGACTGGTACAAGCGGCCCACTTCCTCTTCTGTCGGGGTCCGATGGTTATTCACATGGGCCTTCGCCTTTCGGCCCTTGAACGTCTGGGCGGCACGCACGCTCAGATCGGGCACGTCGAGCCCCTGGCGCCGTCCCCACACGATGGCCTGACGCAGGAATTTGAGGTCCGCCTTGACCGTGCGCACAGCGAAGTCGCCGAGCAGCTGGGCCCGGACGGCCATGACCCAGGCTTCGTTCATGTCGACGAGAGGCGCGTGCTCCACCGCGGGCATCAGACGCTTGGCGGAGCCCTCGTAGAACCGCACCGTGCGCGGGGCCAATGCGTCGTCCGTCTCTTGGCGGCCCTCTAGATGGGCGAAGTAGGCGCGTAGAAGCTCACCAACACCAGACACACCAGATCCATCGCTCGTGATGGCCGCGGGGTTGATGCCTCGGTAGAACTCGGCAAGGCGCGTGCCGACCAGCGCGCTCGGCACCCGGCCCAACGCCCGCTGTACGGGCTTGCCAGTCTTCGAGTCGGTGAGGTGCACGACCCAGGCCCAGTGCTCGGTCCCCTTCCGGTTGCCCGGTGGGCGACGCGCGTAGGCGGTGGCGAGGGTCCTGCCGCCGACCTCCAAACTCACGGGAGAGGGTCGGCTCGGGTCGCGCTTCGCCATGGACTGCTCCGGGGGTCTCCTGGGCAGTCTAACCCTAAGTGCACAAGGGTGCGGCACGATTTCGAAGCTTCTCCCGTCGTCTGCAGGGCGAAATCCTTGTGCACTTAGCCGTTATCAAGAACCCCAATCGGACAAGAAACCCCGTTCGGCCCATGATTACAGTACCCACCCGGATTCTTCTCTAAATACTGCTGGTGATAATCCTCGGCAAACCAGAACTCCGGTGCCTCAATCACCTCGGTCGCGATCGCGCCAAAGCCCTTCTCCGCGAACTTCGGCTGCACCGCTGCCATCACCGCCCTTGCGATCCTCGCCTGCTCCTCTGAATACGTGTAAATCCCGCTTCGATACTGGGTTCCCACGTCATTGCCCTGGCGCATCACCTGGGTCGGGTCGTGGTTTTCGAAGAAGACCTTGAGGATCTGGGCGTAGCTCACCTTGGCCGGGTCAAAGACCACGCGGACGACCTCGTTGTGGCCGGTCTGGCCGCTACACACCTCTTTATAGGTGGGGTTGGGCGTATGGCCGCCGGCATAGCCGACCTGGGTGCTATACACGCCGTCGAGCTTCCAAAAAAACCGCTCCACCCCCCAGAAACAGCCCATGCCGATCATGGCGAACTCGGAGCCGTCGGGCCACGGACCTTGAAGGGGCGTTCCCAACACGGCATGGGTGTCTCCCACCTCGAAGGTGCGCTCTGGGCGCCCGGGTAGGGCCTCGGCGGCGGTTGGCAGACTCGATTTCTTGCCGGTGCGGAAGAGGCTGAACACGAAACCCTCTCGGTGAGAACCGAAAGATGCACCCGCACGACCGTGGTGACAAGGGGCCTAGGCTACCGCAGCCGCCGGTCGGGCCCAGCCCGCAGCATCAACCCCGCTCAAACACCGCCGCCTCATCCGCAAACGCCTTGAACTCCAGCGCATTGCCGCTCGGATCCAAGAAGAACATCGTGGCTTGCTCGCCCGTTTTTCCCGCGAAGCGAATCTGTGGCTCGATGATGAACCGAGTCCGGGCCGCCACCAGTCGGTCGCGCAGCGCGTGCCAGGCCTGCCACTCCAGGATCACACCAAAGTGCCGCACCGGCACGTCTTGGCCATCGACGGGATTGCTCGGCTCTGCCCGGTCGGCCTCGTCGACCACGTGGGCCGATAGCTGATGCCCCCAGAAGTCAAAGTCGATCCATCGCTCTGCCTGCCGCCCAGTCGTTGCGCCCAGAATATTGACGTAAAAAGCTTCGGTTTCGGCGATGTCTTGAATGGGAAAGGCCAGGTGAAATCGAGGGTGCACTCATCCTCCAGCGACGCCGCCAATCTAGCCGGTTCACGCGCACCGCGGATCCACAGTAGACAGGGGCATGCTCCCTGTCTTGCTCCTCCGACTGGCCCCCCAAGAAGCGCCGATCTTATCGGGAACGCTCAACTCGGATCTGGCGACGATTCAGGCCCACGCCCGCACCACCCGCTGGGTGCCGGCCGCACAGCTCATCCAAAATGACGATGTGACCCAGGACGATCGGCAGCGCTGGCACTTCGGCCGCGGCCCGTCTGGACTCCGACTCGGCCTGGCCTTTATCGGCCCTAAGAACCGTATCTTCGCCCCCCACGAAGCCCCCGGCGAGGTCAGCACCACCTGCGGCCTGATGGGCGACACCCTCACCCCCTGGATCCGGGCCCTCGCCACCATCGAAGCCAAGAAGCGGCAGTCCTTCGAGCTCGACGGAGAGCGCTTCTTCATCGAAGATCAAGGTGGCACCATCCACATCTCCGCCCTCGACTACGACGGCGCCATCGAGTCCAGCGTGAACATCCCCGCCGCGACCCTGCACCAGGCCATGGACGCGCAGCTGTCGACCTTGCCGCTCTTGAGGCGAGTGGCGGCGGAGATGGGCGATGTGATGCTGGGCCGCGGCTAGACCCTCTTGAGTGCGGTGCCATGACCCGATCGGGGTATGTTTAAGGGTCGACAACGGCCATAGCCTGCTTTCAACAATGACTCCTGCCGAGTCACTGTTGAAAGGAGCCCGCCATGTACGCCAAGACCGTCGCCAGCATCACTGTGTTCGCCCTGAGTACCGGCTGTGCCGCAACGCGGGACGCTGTCGATCAGAACACGACTGAAATTCAGGACAACACCGCTGAGATTGGCGTTGTAAGTTCAGAAGTTGGCCGCCTATGGAGCACCCTCGGCCCCCTGATCGAGCGGGTAGAGAACATCGAGGACCGCATGGAAACCCTGGAATCCAATGGCCAGGACGTTGGGGACCGTTTGTCAGAGCTGCGCGATACCATCGACGGCATCCCCACCTTCGCCTGGCAGCGCGGTCGTTTGGACGGCACACAGACGTTTCGAGTCGAGGACGCCACCCGATCCGCGTGGCAAAACCTATCGGGCCTGGCCGACGAACTGCAGCTGCAGACCACGGGCGGCGACGTCATCGTACACATGCACTTTCCCGTGATTATGAGGGAAGCAAGGGTTCAATTCGGAGTCACGGTCGACCAGCGCCCACAAGGGCCAGTCAAACACTGCGGCGTCATCAGCGCTCGCGAGCCCGACACAGTGGAGTTCGACACCGCCTCGTGCACCATGGTCTTCTCCGACCTGCCCGCTGGAACCCACAAGTTCGCGCCGAGCCTGATCGTCGAAGGGGACTACATCGAGGCGCAATTCGGATTGCGCTACGCCATGACCGCCATCGAAGTGTTGTAGGCCTGTCCCGGGCCCGGTGTGACTAAGCCGAACTGCGTTTTGTCCACGGGCTCTGCGCCCCTACTCCACGCCACCCTCAGCCCGCACCTTCAACATCGCCTCAAACCCATAGTGGTCGCTCCACTCCACGGGCTCCCCCACCCCAACATCCACGGGCGCCACGAACCGCAGCCCCGTGTTCTGCACCCGCACGTTCTGGCCCGGATCGCCCAAGAAGATAAAGTCCAGGCGGGCTGGGTATTCGGTGCCTCCATACTGGGTTTTGTACAGGCTATTGCAGTCGCTTGCCGAAAAGGTGTGACCCGGACCCACCTGGCAGAAGTCATCGGGCGGCCGTGGGTGCACGCCCTTGCCGCGCTGCACATCATCGATGGCTTGTCCGGTCAGGACCTGAACATCGTCGACGTGGCCATAGTGCTGCCACAGGGCCCACGCTGTCGCGTTGCGCCACCAGCCCGGGCTGGACTTGCCATTGTCGTGGGTCCACTCGTCTTGCACATAGAACGGACCCGAATTGAAGTCGCCGCCCATGAGCACAACGCTGTCGTCCCCCACCGCCTCCAGCGCCTGTCCCACCTGCCGCGCCTGCAGCTCCCGCACTCGGTAGAAGGAGGGGAAGGAGGTGGCGTGAAGGTCCACCAGGTGAACGGTTCGTCCGGTTCCCGCCAGCTCAAAGTGGGCTTGCAACCAGCCTCGACGAACCTTGGGACCCGGGAACCACTCCACCTGACGTTGGGCAAAAAAGGTATGTTCTTCGCCGTGAAGCGGCTGATCCCGACCGATGCGTTCGAGCTTGACGGCGACGAAGAGTCCATGCTGCGAATGCCGGTCAGGGGTTCCTGCATACCAGGCGTACCCCGCTGCTTCTGCGGCCTCACCCAGCATCTGCGCATCGGTCCACGCCCACGCTTCCTGCACCATCACCACATCATGCTCGCCAAACAGCCCTGCGACGATGGCGGCCCGTCGATCCGCAAGGCGCGGGGACTGGTACGTCTTCCACAAGATCTTGAAGTCTAACCACGCCACATTGTAGGTCAGCACCGACAGATCGACCGACTGCTCTAGGGGCGGTAGCGAGGCTGCCTCGGCGGCCCGGGCCTGGATGTAGGCCGATGGGTCCGGCGCGGACTCAAACGTCCACTTCTTCTGGGACACCAACTCGTGCGCCGACGCCCCTTTGACCTGCGAAGCTGCTTCGAGATGCTTCAATACCGGCACCTCGGCCAGCTGGGTCTGATCGCCAGGAAGCGAGCCCAGATCGCGCGGCAACGCGCGACAGCCCAGCGAGAGAAACACGAGCCCTAGGGGCAGCCATAGACGCAAAGAGGAAGGGTGCATGGCCGCACTCTACGCCGACTCATGCGTGAAAGCGCGCCTCCCACTCGGGCTCCAACATTCGGCAGGAGTCATTTCGCCCAAACAGCTTGTACCGCATGGCGGCAAAGCCACGATAAAACGGGTCTCTCAAGAAGCTGGGTATGGCGCGTAGTGCGGTAGCCAAGGCGAAGCCACCGCCGAGCCCCTCGGCGATGCCGATGACCGCCGCGCTGTGCCAAGACACCGCTTCGGAGCCGTCCGGGCGGCGCTGCACGAAGATCAGGCTGTCCAAGTCGCGAGGGATGATCGGATGCCGCGACAGCACCGCCTGGGCCGTCTCGCCCTGCAGGGGAGCGAAGTGAAAGCGGCCTTCCGGATCTCGGTCGAGCACGAACTGCACGGTCGCATCGCAGACCGCGCACTCGCCATCGAACAAAACCAGCCGTGTGAAGTCGTCGCCTTGTGGGTGCATATGGACTAGCTAACCACCCCCTGCCTTAGGTCGAGAGCCGCGCGATGGTCGACACGCCTCCCCCCTCCCCCCCACGCCACTGGTTCTCGTGGTGGGGCCGGGTCAAGCACTTCGTCCTACACAAGATCCTCCGCGCATCTGACTCTCCCCACCGCATCGCCTTGGGCGTGGCCATCGGAATGTGGGTTGCGCTACTGCCACTGGTGGGCATCCAGATGATGGTGTCCGCCGGCCTTTGCTACCCATTCAAGGGCAATAAGGTCGTGGCCATGGCCATGGCCTGGGTGTCGAACCCCCTGACCCTCGTGCCCATCTTCTTGCCCTGTTATTGGCTTGGATGCTTGATTTTGGGCCTAGACGCCATCCCCTACGAAGACTTCGTGCGCATCTTCTCGCCCGAAGTCGCGGGCTGGTGGGACAAGATCTCAGCCACCTGGTCGGCCATGATGGCGATCTTCGGCCCCCTATGGCTCGGCTCCGCCATCGTCGCCACCATCGTCGCGGTGCCGTCCTACTTCATCACGGAGCGCGCCGTCACCTGGTATCGACTCAAGCGATACGGCACGACGGACCTGTCCACGGTCGACGCCTGAGGTAGTTTGCCAGACGGCACCGGGAGCCTCCATGGCGGACACCAAGGTCCACACGTACAAGAGCGACACCATGACGGTGCACTGGGACCAGGCCCGCTGCATTCACGCCGGTGCCTGCACCCGGGGCCTGCGGGCGGTCTTCGACGTCAAAAAGAAGCCGTGGATCCAGCCCGACCAGGCCGACGACGACGCCATCGCGGCCACCGTCGCCGCATGTCCCTCCGGCGCCCTGTGGGCGGAGCGCGCCAACGGTATCCAAGAAACCCCGCCCGCCAAGAACACGGTTCGCCTGGAAGTGAACGGGCCGATGCACCTCCACGGCAACCTGCACCTTGGCGAAGAACCGGCTCCTGGAGCGGGCACCCGCGCCTCGCTGTGCCGCTGCGGCAAGAGCCGAAACATGCCTTACTGCGACAATCATCACAAAGAAGCAGGGTGGAAGGACCCGGCCGCCCCTCCGGCTGGCGAGCTGGCGACCATCGAGGCCACCGGCCCGCTGGCCATCCAAGCCTTTCCCAATGGGCCCGTGCAAGTGACCGGCGGCTGCGAGATTGTCGATCGCGACGGCAACGCCGTATTCCGCGGTTCCCAGACCTGGCTGTGCCGCTGCGGCCAGTCGTCCAACAAGCCCTTCTGCGACGGCAGCCACAAGGCAGCGGGCTTTTCCACCGAGGCGCCGTGAGCGAACCCATCGACGAAGTCGTCCTGCTCCTGGGCCCGCCCAGCGACGCCAAGCGGCACCACGCCAAGCAGCTCGAAGAGCAGGGCTACCGCTCCGTCACCCTGGGTGCACGGGGGGAGCGCAATGGCGATCTGCCGAGCCGCCTGCGAAAGGCGCTACAAGAAAAGGCAAGGCGAATCCTCGTAAACCACACGCTTCCCGCCCGGCGAAACCGAGCCTGGATCATCGATCTGTGTCGTAAGAATGACCTACCCGCGCGAGCGGTGGTGGTGCGCATCGAGCTGGAACAGGCACAGCGAGACGCCTGCCACAACATGATCGATCGCTTCGGTCGGCTGCTCGAACCGTCCGAGTTCGCCGTCGACGACACGCTGCCGTCGCCGGCGCGCTTGGCCGCCTGCTTTGACGACCACGAACCGCCATCCACCGGCGAAGGCTTCCATCGAATCGACGAGGTGCACGCCTCTCCCCGATTGGTCGATGCCCACGGAACAAAGCCGGGACTCCTGCTGGACTTGGACGGAACCATCCGCCGCTCCAAAGGCCGAGCCCCCTTCCCCGAGAAAGCTGATGACGTCGCGCTCATGCCCAATCGAAAGGAGCGCCTGCAGGCGTTCGTCGACGCTGGGGTGGTGCTCGTCGGCGTCTCGAACCAAGGCGGCGTCGGCCTCGGTCAGGTGACGCAGCAAAATATGCACGCGGCTCTCGACCGCACCGTCAAGTTGCTGGGCTTGCCCTTCGATGCTCGCGCGTGCCCCCACGACCCCAGAGCCGGGTGCTGGTGCCGCAAACCCAGGCCCGGGTTGGCCATCTCCCTCATGCGAGAACATGACCTAGACCCTCGCCGATCCTGGATGATCGGTGACCGCCACCCCGACGTTGGGCTGGCCAAGAGCCTGGGCATTCCCTACTTCGACGAGAAGGTCTTCTTCTCCGATGATGGGCCCGCACCCCAAGCGCTGCTCGACGGCTCCGTCGACCCATGAAACTCGTTGTGATTGGTGCCGGCGACCTCGGCGCTGACGTGGCTCGTCGATGGGTCGAGCGGGGCGGCGAGGCCATCGGGATCACCGCCACCCCGAGTCGCCACGACGCCCTCCGCGCCTGGGGAATCCAGCCCAGCACAGCGCTGCCCTCCAGCCTGATCGACCCTGAAGATCGGGTGGTGTTGAGCATCAGCGGTAGTCCCGCGCAGCTTCAAGCCGCACAAGCGCTGCAAGGCACGCCCTTCTCCCGCGGCGTCATGACCAGCAGCACCGCTTTCCACGGCCATGCCACAGGGGTGCGCACGCCCCTGTCCCTCCCGGGTGAGACTCCACGTGCCACGACCGCCGCCCAAGCAGAGTCCGCCTTCCATCGACTCCCTAGCCGAACGGTGGTCCTTCGACTTGGCGGCCTGTATCGGCCCGGCCTCGGTCCGCTCGCCGCACTCTTGAGGCGCGGCCACCCACCGCTCGGGCCCGCCAACAAGACCCTGGCACTCATGCATCGGCACGACGCCGCCACCTGCATCTTGGCGGCCTTGACCCACCCGGATCCGGACCCCACCTACCTGGGTGTGACCCCGCCCTACCCGACACGCCAAGAGTTCTACGAGGCCGCGTGCGAGCGCCACGGATTGCGCCCGCCCGAGTTCAACTCCACCGAGGACCTGCGGGTGGACTACGACGTGAGCGCCACCCAGCGGGACCTGCTCAGCGAGCCGGCCCATCCGTCGTGGACCGACGCTCTCGACGCCGGCTGAGGCCGAGCCCCAGCATCATCAGCACCAGGGCGCCACCGGCGGGCGCCGGCACGGTGGAGCAGGACCCCATCCAGCCGCCCACGTACAGGCCCTCCTGATCGTCGTTCCGACTCAGAGGATCGGTGCCTGCCTCGACTTCATCGCCGTCCGAAACACCGCCGCGATCCGTATCTTTCCGAGTGGGATCCGTACCCAGGTCCACTTCGGTCCCGTCGTCTAGGCCATCTCCATCGGAGTCCGCCTCCGTCGGGTCGGTGCCATGAACCAAGGCTTCGGCGCCATCATCCAGGCCGTCTCCATCGGAGTCTGCTTCACCGGGATCCGTCCCGTACACACTGGACTCTTCGCCGTCGAGCAGGCCATCACCATCGGTGTCGGCGACCCGCGGATCGAGCTCCAGGTCTCGCTCCTCCCCATCATCGAGGCCGTCTCCATCGGTGTCGGCGCGAAGCGGATCGGTTCCGGTGGTGTTGACCTCATCAAAGTCGCTGACCCCGTCGCCATCGCTATCGGACTCGGTAGGATCGGTGCCTAGATCGCGCACTTCTGCGAAGTCATCTACACCATCGCCGTCGCTGTCCCCGTCGTTGGGATCGGTGCCCAAACGCCCTTCATCGGCATCCGAGAGACCATCACCATCGCTGTCGAGCTCAGCCACATCATCGAGGGCATCGGTCGGGTCGGTGCCCGCCGCCACCTCATCGCCATCCGTCGTGCCGCCGCCATCTGAGTCTGCGCGCAGCGGGTCAGATCCGTGCGTATTCACCTCTGCCCCATCGGAGAGGCCGTCCCCATCGCTGTCGGAGCGCAAGGGATCCGTGCTGTAGGTCCCCACCTCTTCGCCATCGTCCAGGCCATCGGCATCGCTGTCCGCGTCATTGGGATCGGTGCCGTGCAGTCGGACCTCATCGGCATCCGACACGCCATCGTCGTCCGAATCCGCGCTGAGCGGATCCGTGCCGTAGACCATGAGCTCTTGGCCATCTGAGAGCCCGTCGCCATCGCTGTCGCGCTGGGTGGGATCGGTGCCTTGTGCCGCCTCATCAGCGTCGCTCAGCCCATCCCCATCGGTGTCCACCAAGAGTGGGTTCGTGCCATTTTCGATCTCATCCGCGTCGTCGACCCCGTCGCCATCGCTGTCCGCCGAGTCCGGATCGGTGCCGAGCGCGTTCTCCTCGTCGTCGGAGACGCCGTCGCCATCGGAGTCGGTCAACCGCTCAGCCGGGTCGTCTTCGCCATCGAGGGGATCTCGGCCTCGCAGGACCTCGACGCCATCGGAGAGCCCGCCTGCATCCGTGTCGCGGTCCAGAGGATCGGTCCCGTAGTCATCGACCTCGTCCCCATCGGACAAGCCGTCGGAGTCGCTGTCTGCGAGCAGCGGATCGGTGCCGTGGGTCTGCACCTCGGCGCCGTCGGTGAGCCCGTCTCCATCGGAGTCATCGTCCAGAGGATCGGTCGAGTGAATATCGACCTCGTCCCCGTCGGACAGGCCGTCGGCGTCGCTGTCGGCATCGAGCGGATCGGTGCCTCGACTCTTGACCTCGTTGCCGTCGGTCAACCCATCGCTATCGCTGTCCGCCAGGTTCGGATCCGTCTTGTACGTGTTGACCTCGTCGCCATCGGACAAGCCGTCGTCATCGGAGTCCGCGTCGGTGGGGTCCGTCTTGTGCGTGTTGACTTCAACCCAATCATCGAGGCCATCGCCATCGGTGTCGGTGTCCTTGGGATTGGAGCCGTGAACGAGCACTTCATCGGCGTCGCTCAGCCCATCGCCGTCCAAGTCGCCATCGGCGTCGAGGACGTCGGTTCCCAGAGCCTTCTCCAAGGCGTCGGACAGACCATCGTCATCGGTATCGCCGTCGAGGTAGTCAGGAATGCCATCCCCATCGATGTCGTCATTGTCGGGACGACCATCGCCATTGGAGTCTTCATCCTTGGTGAGGATGCCATCGCCATCATCGTCTGGGTCTAGGTAGTTGGCCGTGCCATCGCCGTCGGTGTCCGCCGTGCCGCCTTCCACGAGGGTCGGCACGCCATCGCCGTCATCATCATCATCCAGGTAGTCCGGCACGCCGTCATCATCGGAGTCGCCCATGCCCTCCACCGAAGACAAGATCCCATCGCCATCATCATCGGCGTCTAGGTAGTCCGGCACCCCATCCCCATCGGTGTCGTCATTGCTGGGGTCACCGTCGCCGTTCAGGTCTTCGTCGACGGAAAGCACCCCATCGCCGTCATCATCGGGGTCGAGGTAGTTCGGCAGGCCATCGCCATCGGTATCGTCGGTCAGCGGGTCTTTGTCCCCGTCTGGGTCTTCATTGGCCGTGAGCACGCCATCGTCATCGTCGTCCGTGTCCAGGTAGTCGGCAGTGCCATCGCCGTCGGTGTCGTCATTGGCGGGGTTGCCGTCGCCGTCCACGTCCTCGTCGAGGGTGTTGACGCCATCGCCATCATCATCGATGTCTAGGTAGTCGGGAACGCCGTTTCCATCGGTGTCATCGGTGTTTGGGTTCCCATCGGCATCCCGGTCCTCGTCGACGGTGGGGATCCCATCGCCATCATCATCGGTGTCCAGGTAGTTGGGCACGCCATTGCCGTCGGTGTCGTCGGTCCGCGGATCGCCATCGGCGTCCAGATCCTCGTTGATCGTGAGGACCCCGTCACCGTCGTCGTCGTCGTCCAGGTAGTCGGGCACGCCATCGCTGTCGGAGTCATCGGAGCTGGGGTCACCATCGCCGTCCAGATCCTCGTCGATGGTATCGACGCCATCGCCGTCATCGTCGGTGTCTCGGTAGTCTGCGATCCCGTCTCCGTCGGAGTCGTCATCGGTGGGATCGCCGTCGCCATCGATGTCTTCCAGCGCCGTGGGTATCCCGTCGCCATCATCATCGGCGTCCAAGTAGTCGGGCACGCCATCGCCGTCGCTATCGTCATTCGAGGGGTCGTCGTCGCCGTCCACGTCTTCGTCCACGGTGGGGATCCCGTCGCCGTCGTCGTCGGACTCCAAGTAGTTGGGCACGCCATCGCCGTCGGTGTCGTCATTGGTGGGATCGCCGTCCCCGTCCAAGTCCTCGCTGAGCGTGGGGAAGCCATCGCCATCATCATCGTCGTCGAGGTAATTGGGAACGCCATCGCCGTCGGTGTCGTCATTGGCGGGGTCGCCGTCCCCGTCCACGTCTTCGTCGATGGACAGCACGCCGTCGCCGTCGTCGTCGTCATCGAGGTAGTTGGCGATGCCATCGCCATCGGAGTCGTCATTGGTGACGTCGCCGTCGCCATCTTCGTCTTCATCGATGGTGTCGACACCATCCCCATCGTCATCCGCGTCGATGGCGTCGATGACACCGTCGCCGTCGGTGTCGATGGGCTTGGACAGGTCCGTGCCGACCTCGTCGCGGTCCGACAAGCCGTCCCCGTCCGAGTCCGACTTGGTCGGATCCGTGCCCAAGGTGCGTTCGTCGAGGTCAAAGAGGCCATCCCCGTCGGTGTCGTCTTTGGCGCAGACGGAGATCCCAGCCTTGGGTGCGACCAGCTTGTACTCGATCGCTTCTTGAGAGTAGTTGTAGAACCCAAAGTTGCCCGTGGGCCACGTGCCCGTCTCATCGATTTCGAGCACGCCGTCCACGTAGACCTGCACCCGGCTCGGAGTAAACGTAAGCTTGACGGTGTAGGCCGTATTGTCCGCCCACCCTGTGCTGCCCAGGGTCGTTCCGCGAGCGACCTCGACGACGTTGCCGCTGTGGTCCCACAGGTTGCTCGCCGTGTGGGTCCCGGTGACCCGCGACATGACGAAGCCGACCTTGGCGGCGCCTTGGGTGGCCTGCTTCCAGTCAAACAGAAGGAAGTCACTACCTGATGAGGTGCTCTCCCCGGCGTCGAATCCGATGACGAAGCCCATGAAGTCATCGTCGGCGGTGGTGTTGACCGCCTGGGTGAACTCGATGGTGCCGCTCGACGCATCGAGCGACGAGCTGTAGACGGCAGGCGCCGCGTTGAGCGACTGAGTGAGCGTCCGCTTATCTGCGGACAGGGTCCAAGAGGGCGCGGTCCCCGGGTAGGCCTCTGCCACGGCTAGGTCGAACGTCGACGCGCCGCAGGTCCAGTCTGCTTCTACAACACAGGTGCTGTCGCACCCATCGCCACTGGCGGTATTGTCATCATCACACGCCTCGCCCGTGTCCAAGACGCCATCGCCACAGACGGCCCACGCGGTGATGGGAGAAGCGAGCACCACCCCTGTGAGGCCGAGCGCTGCGATCAAAGAAAGGGATCGAGTGTGCATAGGGCTCCCGCTCAGTCGTCAGTGCGTTCGACAACAAAGAAGTCGACGCGTCGGTTGAGGGTCCAGGCTTCGGGCGTCTGCTCATCTCGGATGGGCTTGGACTCACCATAGCCTTCGCTTTCGAGGCGGTCGGCCGACACACCCTTTTCGATGAGGTAGCGACGGACGCTCGCTGCGCGACGCTTCGACAAATCTAAATTATACGCCGCAGAACCGCGACTATCGGTGTGGCCTTCCACCCTGATGCGCGTCAGCTCCGGGTGGTTCTCAAGGAGCTGAACCACCTCGTCGAGCAGGCCGTACGACCGGGCCTGAATCGAGTCCCGATTGGTGTCGAAGTACACCGTGTCTTTCAGGTCGATCCGGGAGCCCGTCACGGACACATGGGGCGGATCCCCGGGCGCGACGCCACCATCGGGTACCGAAGCCTGCTCCGTCGGCTTCACCTCGTTGGCGGGGCCCGTCGCAGGCACTGGGCTAACGCCGGTGACGGGGTCTGCCGCAAGGTTTGGCGCCTCGACCGAGGCCGCGTCGACGGGGTCCACCGCGGGCTTCTCCGCCTTGGCCGGCTTCTCCGCCTTGGCCGGCGTCACAGGTTCTTCCACCACACGCGGCGCCGGCTCCCCACCCGTCGGTGCGTTCGCGGCACGTCCCTTCGGCTTGGGCTGCCAACCTAGGCTGAACAGGCCGCGAAAGACCGGAGCGCCAAGTCCCGGCGTAATGCCCGTTCCTACTCCCCCGCGCACGGTGAGCCCCGACTGACCGAGAGCCGAGTATCCGCCAAGCAGCACCTCAGCGGGCAATGCGGCCGGGTCGACGGGATCGCGAAGCCCCAGAAGACCCGAGAGCTCAACCGACAAGCCAGAGTCCGCAGACAAGGCATAGGCCGCCGCCAATCGCGCCGAGAGCGAGTCGTCCCAGGTGGTGTTTTCCAGCGCCGCCGTGGGCACCCCACGGAGTCCAAGGTTCGCGACCAGCAGCGTCTTGCCGACCTGCCCATCCAAGATGCCCTCAACCTCGTATCCAAGGCCCTTATTGCCCAGCGGGGCGCTCATAGTGCTCGTTGGAAGCGGCACCCGAACCGAGCCAGCCAGGCCCAAGCCGCCACGGCTTCGATCTCGCAGACGCAGCTTTAGGTCGGGAGCGATGTCTCCCAGCCCGGTCTCGCCGCCGAGCTCTCCGGTCGTGCGAAGGAAGACCGGCACATCCACGCCCAGTCGAACGGGTCCCAAGGTGTAGCCGGCGAGCAGGTCGAGCTGCGCCACATCGGTCACCAATTCCCGACGTTCCCGGCGCACATCTAGGTACACGACCGGATCGTGGGTATAGTGCAAGAGGGCGCGGAGCGTGCCTGTGCCCGAGTCTCGCACGTCCGAATCATTGACCGTCAGCGTCCGCGACGCGTCGATCGAAGGACGGAGGAGCTGGCCATTTAGAGCGGGAACATCACCGCCATCCGTCTGTGCGAACCCGAGGGTCGCGAGCACGAGCAAGAGCATCAAAGTCTCCAAGGCCCAACGGTACCCCCAAGCAGCGCACTCCCCATGCTACCCCAGTGACAGTCCCCGCAAGTTTGGTGCGAGTTTTCCGAGCTAACGCCGTCTACTACGCCTTCAACGTCGTGTCACTCATCAAGCCTGCCAGGCCCAAGAGCAGCGCCACACCAAAGCCGGTGCCACGCCCCCCGCTGACGGCCGGACCCGCCAGATCGATGTGGGCCCACTGCCCCTCGAAGCCGCGCATGTGCTCGTGCAGGAACTGACCCGCACAGGAGCACTGGGCGTTGGCCCGGTCTTTGACGGAGTTGCGCAGATCGGCCACCTGGCTCTTGAACTCCTTGCGGTAGAACTCAGGGGCGAAGGGCAAGGAGTGGACCAAGTCGCCCGTCCGCTTGCCGATGCTCACCATCTGCGCTTCGATCTCGTCGGTGTTGCAGTAGACCGCCGCGTGCCGCTTGCCGGTGGCGACCAGCTGAGCGCCCGTCAGCGTTGCGCAGTCTGCGATCACATCTGGATTTTCATTCTTGATCATCCAGGCGAGCCCATCGGCCAAGACCAAGCGGCCTTCCGCGTCCGTGTTGTTGACCTCAACCGTGCGCCCCGAGAGCATCTGCAGCACATCGTCCGGCCGGGTGGAGTCGGGGCCGACACTATTCTCCGCGATGCACAACACAGCGGTGATGTTGCGCTTTAGACCGAGCTTTGCGGCCGACCAGAACGCGCCTAGCACGGCGGCTGCGCCGCCCATGTCGGTCTTCATGCCCACCATGCCGGTCTTGGACTTGATGGAGAGACCGCCCGTATCGTAGGTGATGCCCTTGCCCACCCAACCCAAGCTAGGGCCGGTGGCGCCGTCGGGACGCCAACGCAGGACCACGAAGGCCGGGGGGTTGCTCGACCCCTTCCCAACACCCCAAATTCCGCCAAATCCCTGATCTTTCAGATCCGACCCGCGGATGACGCTCACCTCGGCGCCCACCTCTGCTGCGCACTTCATGGCCGCCTGAGTCAGCTCGACGGTGTTCAGCACGTTCGGCGGCTGATCGACCCAAGAGGCCGCCCGGCGGACGCCTTCGCTCACCGACCACATCGCATCGGTGCTGGGGACCGGAGACGGCGCCAAGATTAAGGCGCGAACCGTGCGTTCGTGGGGCGTGCTGGATGCGGTGTAGGCCGGGTTGGCCCGACCCACCGCCACAGCGGCCGCCCAGGCGTGCTCCGCGTCGTTCACCGCCACGCAGATGCCCACGTCTTTCTTGCCGCCCACCGCGCACAACCGCGCCATGGACCACGCCCGCGTCTGGGTATTGTGCCTGGAACACCGCTCGGGCAGCACGCCGATGATCACCTTGCCACCCGACGTCCACGTTGTGGTGCCCGCGCCATCATCGCCGGGGTTGATGCCATGGACCAGCTCCGCCCACATCCCAGCCACGTCCGCCGGTACGCGAGCCAGCACGTCCGCATCCAACAATCGGGACTTTCGACCCACGAAAACACGAACAGGGCTGCTATCAAACGACAGCACATCGGTCACAAAGGCCACGCGACTGGGCATCGACTCTCCGGGGGAAGCCGAGGCCGTAGCACGACATCGTGACGGGGGGTACCAAGGCTGCGGCCCATCCCGCCTAAGAGTGGCGGTACAGCCCCCCGCGGGCCATGCTCCCTAGAGCGGAGAGTACGTGGAGCGAGCGCCCATCGTTATTGTCGGAGGCGGCCTGGCCGGCAGCGCCACGGCCCTGCATCTGGCGCGCAAAGGTCAGCCCGTTTGCCTGCTAGAAAGGGGTCAGTTTCCCCGCGAAAAGGTGTGCGGCGAAGGCCTGATGCCCCACGGGGTCCACGAACTCGACGGCCTGGGCTTGCTCGAACAAGTGCTCGAAACCGAACCTCAACGCTACGCCGGGATCGGCTACCGAGTCGGCGACACCCGAGCCGAAGGCCGCTTTCCCGGCGGTAAAACGGGCCTCGGCATCCGACGCTCCCGCGTCGATTCCGTACTGCACGCCGCGTGTTTGGCCGAGCCGAACATCGACGTGCGCACCCAGGTGCGGGTGTCCGATGTGGTGCACCAGGCCGACGGCGTCCACGTCAAGACCAGCGACGGCCCCATACACGCCCAGGTTGTGGTTGGAGCGGACGGGCTCGGGTCCTTGATTCGACGAAAGAGTGGGTTAAAACTCGATGCAAAGGGCTCCCCACGCTACGGCGTTCGCATGCACGTGCGCTTGGCGGACGACGCGGCCAATAGCGAATTCGTCGAGGTGCAGCTGGGTGACGAGCTGGAGTGGTACGTCACTCCCACAGGCCCCGGCCAAGCCAATATCGCCTTGCTCTGCGAAAAATCTATCGCCAAGACCTTCGGCGGAAACCTAGAAAACACCTTCTGGTCCATGGTGCGCAAGGAGCCTCACCTCGATCGGTGGTCCGAAGGGGCCGAGCCGATCAGCCAAGCAAAGCTCTGCGGCCCCCTGCGGCAAGAGGTGCGCTCGACGGCCACCGACCGTGTGGTCTTGGTCGGGGACGCCGCCGGCTTCGTCGACGCCATCACCGGCGAGGGCATGTCGCTCTCCCTGCTCGAAGCCCGACTCGCAGCCGACGTCTTGGTGCAGGCCCTGGCCAGCGGGGACACCAGCCGAGCCTCGCTGATGCGCTACCACCGCATGCGCGTTCGTCAGTCTCGAAGCCTCGTTTGGTTCACTCGCATCCTGCTCTTCGGGTTGCGACACCGCACCTTCACCCACCACATCATCCGCAACCTCGCCCGCCACCCAGACGCCTTTGGCAGGCTTCTGGGCGTGAACATCGGCGAACGCGCCCTGTGGCGAGTGCCCCCCCGCGATCTGATCCGGCTCACTGCCGGGATCTAGCGGTCCGAGACCTCGAAGACGCCGTCGATCTCCACGGCCACACCGAACGGCAGCCCCGCCACGCCCACGGCGGATCGCGCGTGCCGACCCGCATCGCCAAACACCTGGATCATCAGCTCACTACAGCCATTGATGACATGGGGCTGCTGTCCAAAGCCTTCGACGCAGTTCACGAAGCCGTTCAATTTGACGATCTGAACCACGCGATCGAGGTCCCCATCGAGCGCCGCCTTGAGCTGCGACAAAATATTGAGTCCCACAAATCGAGCCGCTTCCTTGGCCTGCTCCACGGTGTACTCCCGCCCCACCTTGCCGACCCACAGAAACTCGCCCTCTTTCATCGGCACCTGACCTGCCACATAAACCAGGTTCCCCGTGCGAACCCAAGGAATGTAGTTGGCGGCGGGTGTGGGTGCGGTGGGCACAGAAAGCTCGAGCGCCTGCAGTCGTGCTTCGACAGATCCAGACATGAACACCTCGGGATGGCGTGCAGGCTACCACCGTTGTGTCAACGCTCCTCAGGCTGTGACGGCCGCAGCCGAACACACAAGCATGGCCAACCCCGCACACCGATCTCCCGCTCTCTTCGAGTCCGTCTTCGAGGCCGCCACCGAAGGGGTGGTCGTCTATCGACTCGTACGTGATCACCGAGGAATTCCCGCCCGTTTTCGGAGAACCCTCGCAAACGCCCGAGCCCTGCAACTCTTGGCCCAGCCCGAAGCGGCGGTCTTGGAACGCGCGCTTCCTGAGCTGCCCACCCAGGACCTCTTCGACGAATACGCAGCGGTGGCCACCTCGGGCCAGACCTTCTGCTTCAATAAAGTTGTGGAGGATCTTGGCGGAGAAATCGTCACGGCCTACCAAGTGGAGGCCACGCCGCTCGACGACGGCCTGATGCTCAAGATCAGCGACGCCACCGTGCGACTCCGCGAGAGCCGAGCCTGGGCCCAACAGACCGAGCGGCTGTCAAAGCTCGCACGCCGCTCCCGCGACCTCTTGGTGATCGCCCACCCTGATGGCCGAATCATCACCGCGCTCGGTGCGGTAGAGGCCGTGATGGGCAAACCGGCTGCTACGTTCACCGGGACCCAGCTCTGCGACTTAGTGCATCGGGACGAACGCCACTTGCTCATGAGTGGCACCACCCTCCGCCCCTCCGGCACCCTCAGGGTTCGTGCCCGCCCCACCGACGACAACGCCACCCGCTGGCTTGAGCTGCGCCTAGAAGAAGACGGCCCCCACAGGCTCGTCGCACTCCGCGACATCACCGTCCTGCGCAGCCTAGAAGATCGAATCGCGGAGCTCGAACCACAAAGCAGCACCAAGGGCGTGGCGAGCCGCGCTCAGTTCATGGAGCGCTTCGAGCAAGAGATGGCCCGACGCCGCCGGTACGGCCGGCTCACCACCGTCGCTGTGGTGGCGCTCGACCAACAAAAGGCCTTGCTGGCAACCCTGGGCGAGCCGGGCTTAAAGCGAGCGCGACTGGCCTTGGCCGAAGCTTCGGTTGGGCTGCTGCGAACCGTAGACCTCGTGGCGCAATGGTCCGACGACGCGCTGATCTTCTTGCTGCCAGAAACCCCGGTTAAGGGCGGATTTCGCGCCTGCGAGCGACTCGCGGAACGGCTGCGAGACGACGTGGTGGAGTTCGAGGGCAAAACGCTGTCCCTCACCCTCTCCGCGGGCGTCACAGGACTCGACGCCGACGATGATGTGCGGTCCGTTTTGTCTAGGGCGGGCAAGGCCATCAACCGCGCTCGAAAGAAGGGACTTGGCCAGGTCATGGTGGCGAACGCCATCGATGAAGGATGAGCGCCGATCCTTCCCCGTTCTGACGTCTTGCGGCATGAACGAAACGAGTCCGATAAGCCCCTACTACTTGTCATCGCTGATCATCCTGGCACTCCTCCCAGTGGAATCTTCATGCCCAATCGTTCCCGCCGCACTGAACGTTCGGTCCCCGCGCCCTCGACATCCACGGGTACTGAAGAGGTCCTCCAGAGCAATGAAGACGAACGATCGTCGATGCAGGCCAAGGCGGGCAGCCAGTCTAGCGAGACGCCAGTTTTAGCCGCTTTGGAGGCCAACTTATCCGACGGCGCAGGCAGCCAATCCCTCGGCCTCGAAGAAGAAGGTGCCGAAGCCGGACTCGAGCAAGGTGAAGGTGAAGGGAAGGCGAACGCAGGCGGGGGCGGGGGCGGCGCGGGCGGCGCGGGCGGTGACGGCGAAGGAGCGCCCGGCGGTAGCGAAGGTGAGGCCGGTGATGGCGCAGCTGTCGAGACAGAGGCCCAGTTCGACGGGCCCACCGAGCAGAGCGCATCCGACGGAGGCAGCGCCGAAGTCGAGGCCGGGGAACAGGCTGGCGTCGGCACCGCCGAAGCGACGGCCGCGCCCGCCGCGGTGCTCGCCACCGCAGCGGACATCCAAACGCCCGAGCTGATCGCGCCGGCGGGCCCCTCTCTCTCCATCGACGCCGCTGCGGCAGCCAAGATGGGAGACGGTTTCGACGCGCAAGGGGAGCTGGCGCGAATCGAGGCAAAAATCGGCGAACTAAGCTCACAGGTCGCACAGGACCAAAGCACGCTCGTGGCCCACGCAGAGGCCCTCTCGGCCCAAGTGATCGGCCAAACAGAGTCCCTGCGCGCCAACAACGCGTCCCAGGCCGCCGGTGCGCGTCAATCCATCTCCGATGCATTCGACGCCAGCCGTACCCAGGTCACCGCGCAGCTCGACAGCGCCATGTCGACGCTGACGGCGAGCGCGGACAACGCGGCCATCGCCATTACAGGTCTGGTCAGCGAGCACACCCAGCGACTCACCGCAGCCGAGGAGACGGGCAGACAAGGTGCAGAGGGCGCAAGAGAGACCATGGCCGGCTCGTTGATGACCACCATCGACATCGAAGCCAGCGCCCTGGCCGAAAAGGGAACCACGTATAAGCAGCGAGCGACCGACACCGCCAAAGCCTGGGCGGATGGGCGCTCCGGAGCCGGACCAGAAGGTCGGTTAAAAGCAGCTTGTGAGAAACAGGCCGCGACCAAGCTTGGAAAGGACTACGCCACCTGGATCGAGGGCGAGCTCACCCAGACCAGCCAAGCTGCGCGCGCGATGGCCACCGGGACGGCCCAAGACACGCCCGCGTCGATCACCGATCAGGTGACTGCGGACCTTGGCGAGCGCAAAACCACGGGTGAAGGTCGGCTATCAACCACACTCGACGGCGCAATGCTCACGGTTCAGGCGCAGAACGACGACGCCCAAGCCTCTCTCGAAGCCGCAAAACAGACGCACATCGCCACGTGCGATGCCAGCGAAACTGAGCTGTTGGCCTCGGTCGACACCAAAGAGGCCGAGATCGACGAAGCCATCGCCACCGGCGGCGATGAACTCACCGATCGCCTGCGCGCTCAAGCGGCCGAGCTCGGCAATGTGCACGCCGGGCTTCTCGACAGTCTCTCCACACTCCAAAGCCTGCCTCAGCCCCTCCAGTACGGTCCCCTAGCCGACACCTTCGATGCGCTCACCTCGACCCTACAGAGCAACCTCGCGGCCAGCAGTTCCGCACTCGACGACGCGTTGACTCACGGAATCGAAGGCCTCGCGGCCTTGGCCGAGGACCAGGGCACGGGCCTAGACTCCGCGATTGAGACCGCCCAGGTGCAGATCGATGGCCTGAACCTTCAGGCCACCACCGCCGTGGACACCGCGCAGGTCGAAGTCGACGCCGCCATGATCTCGCTGCAAGACAGCACGTCCACCGCCCTCGACCCCTGGACCACCGAGCTGGAAACCGCGGCCCAGAGCGCGCCCGCCACCGTCCAGGGCGGCCTAGACGCCATGATCGTGCGAATCCAAACCCTGTTCTCCGAGCGCAATACCCAGCTCGAAGAGGCTCTTGGCCAGCAGCTCGCCAAGTTTGGCGAGTATGTGCAGCCTAAGGCGGCCCAAGAGTTCGAAGTCGAGAAGGGAAAGATCGACGGAAAAACCCAAGATCTGCGCAAAGCCATGGATGGTTGGGGAACCGACGAAGGCGCCATCAACAAGGCCCTCCGGGAAACCCCGAAAGAGGGCATGCCCTACCTGGAGCACCTATACAACCTTCACTATGCGGGAGCCGGCCACGCGCTGCGCTTCGACTTTGGCGAAGAGCTGTCCGGCAGCGACTACCAGACCGCCATGGCCTACCTCAACGGCAACCGCGCCAAGGCGATTCGACTGGAACTCGACGATGCCCGGGGCACGTTCAACGACGATGAAGCCCGCATTGAAGCCGTGCTCATGGCGGCCGACGCCGATGACATCAAGGCCCTCGCTGCGGACCCGGCGAGCAAGCAAGTCATCACGGATGTGCGCGACTGCCTCGGCGGCGCGGATCTTGACGTCTTCAACGCCCTCGTCGATCCCAACCTGTCTAGGGACAAGGCCAAAGCCACCGTAGGCGCGGCTCGGCTCTACGAGGCCATGGACGGTGCGGGAACCGACGAAGACGAGGTCTACAAGCGCCTCGAAGCCTGCAAGACCCCCGAAGAGCGAAAGGCGCTCGAAGACGCATTCGCCACCTATGCCAAGGGCCAAAACGATAGCTGGGCCAAGGAAGGCAATGCCCTGTCCAACGCCATCGCTGGCGAGTTTAGTGGCGCAGAAAAGGACCTCGCGGTCGCCCTGACCCAAGGAGACAAGGCCGGCGCCCGAGCGGCCCGCCTCGAAGTCGCAGCGGACGGCGGCGGCACCGATGAAAAGAAGGTCTTCGACACCCTCAAAAACCCGGACCTCAAGGTCGACCCATCGGTCGCCACCAACCCCATCGAGAAAGCTGCCCTCGAAAAGAAGAAATCAGACGCCGAAAAAGAGCAGGCGGACATGCAGACCATCTACGCCAAGAAGTACGGGCGCACGGTCGAGCAGATGATCGACGACGAGATGGGCGATCAGAGCGAGTCCGACAACTACGAGGCCCAGGTCGCCACGCAGTACCTCAAGAAGGGCGACGCAGACGCGGAGCTGCTGATTCAGTACAGCATCGACGGAGCCGGCACCGACGAAGACATCCTCAAGGATGCGCTCCGGGGCAAGTCCAAGACCGAGATTGCCAAGATCAAAGCCGCCTACAAGAAGAAGTATGGCAAGGACCTAGAAGAGGCGCTGGGCGTCAACTCCCACGCGGGCGGCACCGCCGAGGTGTCGGGAAAAGACCGGCATGAGCTCGAGATCATGCTCATGGGCAATCCCGAGAGCTACGAGGACTACAAGAAGATCGCGGACAAGAACGTGAAGTTCGCCAAGGGCAGCGCTTTTGGCGAAGGGCTCATGGACATCGGCGACGCGATCGGGTGGTCCGATACCTCCCACATCCTGGAGCACAACGACGCCAAGCTCAGAGAAGCCTACGAGGCACTCCCCGAGAGCGAACGCGGCAAGAAGGCCGACGCCGCATTCGTGCAGCAAGCGGAATTCGTCAACGCGGACGCCACTGCCTACGGCGACAAGCTCGACAGCCTAGTCGACACCTTAGTCACGACCCTCGAGCTGATCGCGGGCGCTATCGCCACGGTGCTGACCGCCGGCGCCGCATCCCCTGCCCTCGCCGCCATCGTCGCCAACCTGGCCATTGGTGCGACGGGGCTGGCCCTGAAGGCTTTGGCTCGCGGCGATCGGATGGGCTACGAAGAAATCCTGGCAGAAGGTGGGAAAGTCGTCATTACGGCCCTCACGGCCGGGGCCGCCGAACTCAAGAGTGTGGGCGCCGTTTCCGAAAAAATCGGCGGCAAGATCACCAACGCCACCCTCGGCAAGTTCCTCAACGACCCTGCAAAGCTCAAGGCGTTGACCGACATCACGACCGCGGGCGTGCAGAACGTCATCGTCGAGGTGCCCGGCGCCCTCGCCCAGACCGCGATGGACGAAAAGACGTGGGAACTCAACGGCGGCGACCTCGTGGGCCACTTCGCTGGGACAGCGGGCAGCACCGGGTTGCAGAGCATGGCCAACGGCATGGTCTCCTCCAAGGTCGACAGCAAGATCGGCGAACGAAGCTCCATCGGCGGCACCATCGCCAAAGAGACCGCGTCCGGTCTGGCGGGCGACACCGCCGGCTACATGGCCGACACGAAGAACTACGAAGATGCGGGCCAATTCTGGAACGGTCTCGCCACCAACACGGCAGAGTCGCTCAAGAACAATGGCGTCAACGCCGTCGGCAATGCCAAGGCGCGCAAGTACAAGGCCGCCGCAGAGATGGCCCGCGACCCCGACGCGGCCGCCAACTGGACCCACCTCTCCCCCGAAGAAAAGACGTGGGTCGAGAGCAACTTGCCCGCGTACAAGCAGCGAGTGGACGACGGAAAAGGCACGTCCATGCTTGAAATGGCGCTCGCTGGTAAGGGCGCAGATACCCCCGTTGAAACCGACCCCACCAAGACCAAGCCCCAAGAGACCGACAACGCGCCAGTCGACGAAAAGGTGCTCGAAGAAGCCGCCCTGCAAGACGCTGCCATCGAAGAGGCGGCCACCGAGGCCAAGACGGATGAGACCTCCGACAAGGCGGCCGAGGAAGAGGCCCTCAAGACCGGCAATGCCGAATACGTCGACGAGAAGAGCAGCTTCCACGGCTCGCACGACAAACACAACGCGAACGAGGCCAACATCTCGAGCCACCTTCGTGGCCTCACCGACTACGTGCAAAACATCACGGTCGATGGCGGTGGCACCGTTGCCAAGGTCAAGATCCCAGGTACCGACGCACTGATCGATGTGCGGATCCGCATGGGGGACACCACCACCGCCGATGCCAAGGGGGTCAAACACGCCGCCAGCTTCATTCGCAACGCCGACGGCAGCTACACCGTCACAGTGTCCAAGGGCGTTCTCAGCGTCGACCTGCAGCGCGCCATCGCCCACGAACTCTCCGAGATTCGCTTTGCCGAGGGTCGCAGCAAACACACCCAAGCCACCGACTCTAGCGAAGGGGTGTTGGGCCAAAGCGGAGACCACCGCAGCACCGACCTTTCGAGCCACGATGTGGGCCGCCTCGGGGAACTCGACCTCCTTTTCCGCAAGGCGAACCACAAGAACAAGGCGGTAGCCGAGCGGCAGTCCAAAGAGCTGGAGCTGCTGCTAACCAACCTCAAGCTCACGCCAGACAACCCGGGCTACGAAGGCAAGATGATGCTGGTCCGGGAAGCCGTGAGCGCCGGCTACGTCAGCAAGAGCGTCCTCGACGGACTCGAAAGCCGTACCCAGAGCCGCCCAAGCGCCTTCGCCAAGACGCTGGAGCACGCGCTGGACAATGGCATAGACACCAAGGCCGTCGCCAAAGTGGTGGACGACACCTCGTGGATCGTCGGCGTTCTCTCCTACACCGACAAAGCCAGCCTCGAAGAGAACCTGAACCGTCGGGTTGAGCAGGGCGATCTCACCGACGATCAGGCCAAGTCCGTCGTGAGCAAGTGGGAGGAGAAGCAGCGCGCTGTCGAAATCATGCAGAAGGGAGTCGATGGTCAGGACATCGACGCGGACCTCTCTGACGCCCTCAAGTCCAAGGCGATCAGCCCAGAAATGGCCGACCACGTGGGTACGCAGGTCAAAGCAGCTCGCCTGGAGCTCGACTTGGTCAATACCGGCCTACAAAAGGGCGACAAGGCGTTCGATACCGCCAT
>JBGCER010000335.1:0-11638 GCA_045106515.1 Myxococcota bacterium | reverse complement strand
TATCGGCCGACGAACAGCCCGTGATCGGAGTAGGAAGCGCTAATGGTGCCGACGATTTCGGTCTGAATAGACCGACGGAGCTCATCGCTGAATTCAGCCTTGGGCATGGCCACGAGGCAGAAGGCCGACTGGGGGCTGAGTTCGAGGAAGGTGACGCCGACCTCTTGCTGTTGCTCGGATTCGAACACCAGGTCCACCATCTGTACGATGGCCTCTTCGCTGGCGGTGAACAGGAACTCGGTGGGCAGGCTGTCAAAGACGTTGGCGATGCCCTTGTACCGGAACGACCCTGGGTTGGAGTCCGATTGGGCCAAAATTTTGGCCAAAATTCGGCGAAGAACCGGAACATTTCGGGAGGGTTGTGTCACCGCTCGGTAGGTGAACATGCCGCGAATGAAGAGCTTCTGGTCCGACCATTGGGCGGGAAGCTGGATCTGGATTTCGTCGATGCGCCCGGCACGATGCACCGGCGATTCTTGTACGCCTTTTCGCACCTGCACCGTGGCCGGCAGGTGGGGCGAGGGCCAATCGCCAGTGTGGGCATTGTAGTAGGGGCCTTGGGTCTTTTGAATGCCCAAGGCGTCTTCGACGGCGCCTTCGCGCACCAGCTCTGCGCCCATGAAGACGAAGTTCTCTTGGAGTAGCCAGCGTAAGAAGTCGGCGGACTCTCGCCACGGAGCCGCGTTCTCAGGCTCACGATCTGCGGAGACTTCGAACTTCTCGACCGCTCGCTCGACGCACCGCGTCATGGCTCGGAAGTCGCCCACCATGCTGCGAGCCAGGGTGAGGTTGCGGGACAGGTCTGTGGCCGCCTTTTCGAGGTCGACGGTGAGTTCTCCAGCATCGGCTTCGAGCAGAACGATGGACTCGGCGACGCCACCCTCGCTCTGTACGCCGGTCAGGCGCCCAGACTCGTCTCGGGTGGTGTTGACGATAACGTTGAACCCGCCCCAGTAGTCCGCGTCGTGCCGACGGAAGAACATGCGGACGGTATCGACGATGAATGGCTGGTCCGGCATGGAGGACATGGCCACGACGCCTTTGCTGTCACCTATGCGCAGGTCGAGCTTGATCTCTTCGGGCTGGCGTACCAGAGCGAAGGTGAACGCCAATTCTAGATGGCGGAGCACCTGGGTCGGGTGGTGCAGCGCCAGGTACGGTCCGCGGAGGCGGTCGAGCGCGTGGTTGACAAATTGCTCGTATAGAGCCCGGTCTTTGTCGGCGAGACCGCCCTTCCATCGACCGAGAGCGGCCTGGACACGGTTGCGGACGTCGGAACTCGGGCTGCGGACCGAAGACATCGAAACTCCATCGGGGTCGGGATCCAGCGGGAGCCAAGCGTAGCGTACTGAGTCCGATGGCGCGTGTAGGGTCTGTGTAGAGGTTGCGTCGGCTAGCGACCTCGGCGACGGCCCGGCTTACAGTCGGCGTTCGAGCTGGCGAATTGCTGCAAGGATAGAGTGTTTCGCTTGGCCGTAATCGACATGTCTCCCGCCTGGAAGTATTCGCTCGGTTGGTACCACGGCTCCTTTGCGAACTCCTCGGCCCAACGGCTGCCAGGCTTGAACTCGTATCCGTACCTGGCGTAGACGCATTTTTCGAGGCGCGTCCACCCTTCGCAGCTCTCCGTGGCTTCGAAGGGCCAGGGTTTGCCGCACCGGGGATCGCCAGGCACGCCATCGGGTCCGCAGCACAGAGAGTCGAAGCGGTGCTTGACCGTGTGTACGTCGTAGCGGGTGAGCAGCAGACAGTCGTCGGCACAGACCTCGGCTCGCGTCGCGTCGGGCATGGGCACGGTGCCTTCGTTGACCTTGGGTCCCTCAGGCTTGGGCGCCTCGGGCTCGGCAGCAGGCCCGGTTCCGTACAGCCAGTCCGGAGACAGGGGGCCGGGTTCACAGGCTGAAACCAACAGCAGGGACAACAGAGCGTGTCGCATTGGACCTCCGCCGGCAGCCTAACCGAGGGGCCTCATTCGCAGGTAGCGCTGCCATCGGAAGGACAGGTGGGGCGGTCGCCGAACCCTGTGCTGTGGTACTCGTCGGCTGGTGCGATCTTCGGCGTCTTTATCGCGCGTTGGGCCCGTTCGGCGGCGAGCAACTGTCGTTGAAGCTGACGGGCCTCTTGCCATTGTGGTTTGGTCTCTAGGGCCGACTCGGCGTGGCGGCGCGCCGTGTTCCGCAGGGCCTTGGCGTTGCCGGGATCCTCGGCGGCTCTGGCGAGGTAGTAGCGGCCGACGGCCACGTTCGTGAGGGCGGAGAGTTGGCCGGGCTGCACGCTGTTGGGGTCCGGCATCCCCACGCCATAGTGCAGGTTCTTACCGATGTAGTCGATCTGCAGCTCCGGGTCCGTCAGGTGGGCCTCCGCGGCTTGGGATAGGGTGGTCAGCGCGGTTGTGGAGTTCCAATGGGTATATCGGCTTGCTGCGGCAGCCCGTCCAAGCTCGCGGGTGGCGGGAGACACGGCGTGTACGGAGCCTCGCTTGGTGGCGGACATGAGGTGATCGGGCTGCTCGGAGTGAGGAATACCCAGCGCGTGCAGGGCCTCGTGGGCCACAGTGACGCCCTCCTCCGCGACGTCCCAAGCGGGGTCGTGCCCGGGAGCGACCGCTTGATCGGCGACGAGCACGTCGCGGCCAGGCAGGTAGGCGCGACCGACGTCCTCCATCTCGGACTGCCACGTGATCCCAAGCTGGGTCTGGCCGGTGAATCCAATGCGCAAGGCGTTGGGGTGGCCGATGGGTTGCTTGGACAAGTGCCCGAGCAGGCTGGACAGGTCGTGGAGACGGTCCGGCGAGTGCCACTCTTGGGTGCTCACGACCTCGAGCTCCACCCCCACATCGGCGAGGATGGCGTTGGCGCGAGCGACGGCACGTCCGGCGACCTGCGGCCACTGATCCACGCCGTAGAAGGAGCGATAGTCATCGTCGGCTGCCAGCACGACAGGTACGCGCACGAGATCGATATGGGTTTTCCATAGTGGAGCCCGAATCGGCTGCACCGCCAAAGACGCAGTCTCTTGGAGGCTGACTTCGGGCAAGCTGATGAAGCGATTCGCTTCGGCGCCGCGCACATGGAACACCGACAGCGGACCATCGGTTCGCCACGTGGTGTCCGCGATCAGCATGTCGCCGTGGAGGCGGTACTCCGTGGTCTCGATGACCGGGTAGTGCCCGCCCACAAGGTAAGTTTCGCCATCGTCTCGCTTGACGCGGGCGGAGTCCGGGCGCCACGACAGCCGCACGTGCAGGAGCGTGGTGAGCGATGAATCTCGCATCTGCTCGACCGCTGCCGCGTTTAGGTCGGGGTAGAACACTGCTCTATGCTTGTGTTTGGCGTAGAGCGCGTGCCAGAGGACGCTGTTGAGCGTGGCGAGCGGCAGGGGGCCTTCGTCGGCTTCAGCGACCACCGCGATGGTCTCGCCACCCGCCTGGGCCGGAGTGACGCCCACGACACCCAAGCCCAAAAACACGGCGACCCAGCAGCACAGAGTTACCCAAACACGGCGACACTCCATGATTGTAGTGAAGCGTGTGCCGCTCATGACGGGTCCCGAAGATCGACGGATCGGCCTGGATAGACGGCGCGGGCATGGCCGGCGGTCTGGGTCCAAACACCGAGGTTGGCACCGTAGTGGTCGGCGATCCCGATGTCGATCACGTGAAGGCGCCCGTCACAGCGCTCTTGAATTTTCCCGTCTCTACGGGTGGTATGGCCCACCACCATGCGGTTAGCCTGCAGAGAGGTGAGCGCCCGTTGCAGGAGTGGGCACGCCACGGCTTCAGGAGCCTGCACATAGTCGCGCAACCACAGCGGACCTTGGGGACCCAGGAGCGTTGCGGTCGTCGATGGGTCTGCTCGATCGTCGAGGCTGTCCCGCACGCCCTTGTTGAGAGCGGTGAGCCCCATCGCGGCCACGTCTGGGTGAACGCCGCCGTGGACGAAGACGGTGCCTTCGACGACGGCTACGGCATCTTTATGGCGCAGCCATCGGCCTGCGGATCCGTCTGCCGAGAACGCCTGCTTACGGGCTTCGAGGCCACCGAAGGCGTGAATGTCACCGGGGTCGACGTATCGCCAGTCGCCGGTGAGGTTCATGGCCTCATGGTTACCGAGCAGCGCGATGACCCTGCCGCCATCGGCCTTGGACTGGATCTCGAGCTGCTGCATCCACTCGATCAGCCCTTTACTATCGGGGCCGCGGTCGGTGATATCGCCCGTCTGAACCAGGGTGGCAGACCCGCCGGTCCACCGACCGTCCCGATCGACCATGCCGACCAAGTTGAGCGCGGCGATGGCATTGTCCAGGTCTCCGTGCAGGTCTCCGACCGCCACAAGGGAGGGCGAGGCGGCCGTTTCCAGCTTCGCTTTGGTTGAAACCTGGCCTTCAATGTCCGATTTTACCGGTGCACTCGACGCCGCCACACATCCGCAGAGGACGCAGAGCGCAACGTGGGTGATCGGCAACAACGAAGACATCGAGAGCCCGTGACAGGAGGATGAGAGTCTAGACAGCGGATCAACGACTGGGTTCTGCTCAACAAGACAGCTTGGGTCGAAGAGAGCATATCCTTCATTTTACCTTCGACCGATGCCGGTCGCTTTCGGTTCGTGCGTCGGTAACGATCCATTGGGTTGTGGTGGGCCATTACGAGGACCTGGGAACTCAAGGTCCGCGTTCGGTCTTCGACGTGCATAGACCGTGAGACGCGCGACGGTCGTGCAGGCCCGGGGTACGGTTGCGATGGAGGCGTACATGGATCGAAGCCGGCTCATCGCCGACCTATTGGGTCAGGCGCGCGATGCTCAGGCCCAAGGGGCCGAGGTTCTAGTTGAGGACACCGAGGGGTTCCACGCCACGAGCGCCCGCGGACGTGTGCAACGAGCGGTGGATAGCGAGTCCCACCGCATCGAAGTGCGCGTCTGGGACGCGGAGGGGCGTCCGGGACAGGCATCGGCCGACGTCGACGCAGCCGCCGGCCTTATCGCCGCCGCCCTCAAGGCCGCAGCCGGCGCCGCGCCCGATCCCTTCGGTGGGCCGGTGGGGCGAACAGCGAGCGCGGGCGCCACGTCCGACATCAACGATCGTCGATATGACAACCTCACCCGGGAAGACCGGCTCGATGTGCTCGCCACCGCCGAGCGGGTCGCTCGCGATGTGGATCGGTCGTTTGAGACCTCGGGCTTCGCGTACCGTGATGCCCGCGTCACCCGCACGTTCGGCAATACACGGAATATCCGATTATCTGAGGTTGGAACTATATTTAGGGTCGAGGGGTCTGTCCGCTCTCCGGCCTTGGACCTGACCCTGTCCGATGTCGTGCAAGATCGGGCGTTCGCGACCGCGGCCTCGCTGCCGTTCGGGGCGACGCTCGCTCGACGTCTCCAGCAGCTCTCCGGCGCAAAAACTCAGGTGGAAGGGCCGGTTCGCGTCATGTTGCCACCTCGGGTCATCGCCGATTTGGTGGCGGTGCTGGGCCCCCACTTTCGGTGGGCCAATCTCAATGGTGAGTCCAGCTTCCTGTCGCGGGCTCGAAGCGGCGGGAACCTGACCCTGTCGCCGCTGCTTCACATTGTGGACGACGGCGTGCTTTCCGGTGCCCTACATGCCTCGGCGTTCGATGACCGAGGCGTGTCCCCTGTGCCGCTGACGCTCATTCGCGACGGGCGGGTGGATGGGTGGTACCTCGACGCCGCGGAAGCCCGCGAGCGAGATGTGCGTCCAACCGGCCACAACCGCCGAGGTCGGCTGGCGCCCGCCAATTTGGTCGTACGTGCCGGCTCCCGCTCCATGAACGCCCTCCTGTCCGAACAGACGGTGCCGGTCGTGGTCCTAGACCATGTGCGCGGGTTGGCCGAGGGCCTCAACGTCAAGTCTGGCGCGCTGAAGTGTTCGGGCTCCGGCCGCCTCGTCGTGCCTCGCAACGACACCAAGGGGTGGATGCCAAGACTGAAGATCCACGGCGATCTCTGTCAGGTGCTGGCCTCGGTAGTGGACTTGGCTTCGGACACCGATCGCCACGAACACGTGGATGCGCCGGGAATGTTGGTCGACGGGTTGACGGTCACAACCGTATAGCTATCGTTCAACCTGTACATTTCCGCGCTCATCAATGGCCAGTGGCAGCACGCCGAACGGGGTGTCCACGTCGACGGTTGCGTCCAAGCCGGCATCGATGGGACCGCCGGCGGTGAGCACTTGGGTGATGGCGGTTCCGGCTTTGAGCAGGTTGATGGTCAGCGGCACCTGCACGTCTCGATTGGAGGCGCCGTCGACCGTGCCCAGGGTGGTGAGAAGCCCTGTACCCACCTGCGTGCCTCTGAGGGACAGCGCATAGTTCAGGTTGGTGAAGTCCAGGGTGCTGCCGTGGTCATTATCCACATTGAGGTTCAACAATACCGTGGCTTCGCCGCGAGCCAAGTTGAGCTGATCGACCTTGAGTGTGCCCAGTCGAAACTTGGGGGTGCGTAGGGCAGGAAAGCTTCCATCGGTTTGGTAGGGAAGGTCTAGCGGACCGAATCGCGTGTCGAAGCCGAAGGACCCGGCCAGGCCGAAGTCCACCTGGTCCTCGCCCCGGATGGCCTGGATGGTGTCCCACACATCGCTCCACACCAAAGTCGCGGGGAGCCGGACCTGTGCGCTCCCTGTGGCGGGAAGATCGAGCCCATCGGATCCATCGCCCTCTAGGAGCGGCACCGCCTCCAGCTCAAGATCGTAGGAGAACCGAGCGAGCGACACGGGGATGGGGTTGGGGTTGTCGACGTCGAAGACGAAGTCTGCTGTCACCGAATCGAAGTCGATGTTCTTGACGTCAAGAGTATCAAACTGGACTTTGGGTGATATTTCGCTGAGTTCTTCGCAACCGCTGAACAGGAAGACACAGGCGAAGGCGACCACATAGGTTTTCATTGAAACAAGCCCTGAGTCGGCGAGGGGAGCACGATGTGTTGAACCGTCGATGAGACGCGCGGGGCCGACGGATCTTCATCTGGAGGCACGGCGAGGACCACAATCGGCGCCAGCAGGGCCTTCTTCAGCTCGGGCGTGGCGTTTGCGCACGGGCTCGCGGGGGAGCCTTCATCGGGTGGCACCATGGGGTCGACGAGGCGCTCGGCCAGGGCCGTGAGGTCGGCCGCCGTCCCGGTTGTGGTCCACAGCGCAACGCCATGGTTGAGCGCTGCGAGGCGGTTGGGCCAGCCATACGGGGCTTGAGGGTGTGTGGTGTAGGACAAGTGGCTCGGCACGCGGGACGCCACGCAGCGAAGGTCGGCCTGTCGGCGGGTCAAGTCTTCCGGATCGGGACGCAGGCGTGTGGTTTGGGTGGGTCGCCGCGGCAGTGCGAACCCGATGGCCAGCGCTGCCTCGGTACCATCGGCGGGCACGACGGCGAGCGTGGGGCTGGGCGAAGGCGAAGGTCCCTTCATCGCCGCATCTGGCGGGGGTCCTTCCGGGAAGAGTTCAAGGGTAGACGCCAACTCTGCGCTGATTTGTTCGAGCGTGGTTCGATCGGGCCCGGACAGCCGAACCCGCACGGTGGGGCGCGTCCACAGGGTGTCGCGATCGCGCCGCCACTGGTCGAGGCGGGCTTCGGCGACGTCCAGCGCGCCCAGCCGGCCTGCGGGCGGATGGCCATAGGGGTGGGCTTCAAAGGCGAGGGTGTAGAAGACGTCGGTGACCAAGGGTTCGCTGTCGGCCTCGCGCAAGGACTCCGAGGCGGCGTCGACGGTGTCAACAGACACCGCCAGGGACGACAGCGCCAAGCCCAGCGTCTGGGCGCAGGTGGGCTGCCGCGAGGGTGCGCAGGACAGGGTCCACCACGCATGGTCGTAGCTCACGCGCACGTCCAACTGGCCGGGCACCTCGATGTCGTGGTTCAGGACCCACGCCCGCCCCTCTTGCCCAGGCGGATCCCAACGGCTGCCTCCCGCCAGCAGCACGACCTCGAGCATGGGCGCTGCCATCGTGGCATCGACGTGGACCTCGGGTTCGAGCTTCATCTTTCCGGTTTCCACGGCGGATGGCAGCTGGGGAACCTTCGGGGCGCAGCCGACCGTGCACAGGGCGAGAGCGATGGCTGCCCAATCGTCGGCCCGGCCCATTCGCCACGTCGTCTTTTTGCGGGTGGGGATTGTGTGCCTCAGCGGATCCTCCTTCGGGGGCCTCTATCCTGTGCTATAATGCCGCTCGACAGTCCGTCCCTGACGATGTTGTGTTCGTTTTGGCTCTCGTTCGGAGGTATGTATGAGTGTCGCTGCGGTGTTCGATTCAACGTCCACGGATCGCGAGCTGATACGTCAGCTTCGTCGCGGAGCTTCGCGAGATCAGGACGTCGAAATGATGCCGGAGAGCGTCGCTTGGCATGTGTACCTAGAGCTCCGACGTCGCGGCACAGGCAATGCGGGTCAGCTCTTCCTCGACACGCTCAAGCACCTGCATACCCGACGCAGCATCGGGTCGGTGGATTTGGCCTGCCTCGATGGCATGCCCGACGAGCATCGGCTGGTTGAAGAGGAAGACCCGTTTCTTGCGGACCTGTGGAAGGCCTACAAGAAGTGCATTCGGCACAACCGCACCGGTCCCGCGGCTCAGCTGCTTCGGGACATCGAGGAGCAGTTGGTCAAGTAGTGGATGACGTCTGGATCCTCGCCGCTGTGGTGCCGGGCCTGTGGTCCGGACATGGTTCGTCGTCGGCACTGAATCGCCGACTGGCGACGTGGGTGGATGCCGCGCAGCCCCACGCCTGCGGTGGACTGGTGGATGGCGTGTTTTGCCTTGGCTTATCGGCCAAGGAGTCTGTTGAGCTCGGGCTTGTCTTGGCCAAGCACGGCGCTGCGGTCGGGGTGGCCTTCGGAGACGCGGAACCGGGTGTGGCCGGAGGGCCGCCCGTGGGTGGACCCATGCTGACGGCCTTGGTGCTGGCTCGCGCCGTGCGGATGTCAGAGGTGGCCATTCGAGGCGCGCACCTGTCTTCGAACACCCTCCCCTCGGGCGTCGGCCGCTTTGCCGCCCCCGATGGCTTGGTTCCACACGTGACAGATCTGGCGATCTTGGTGGACTATCGTGATGCCGTGGCCATCCACTAGGCCCGGCGCTTCACGCGACGCCGATCTCACGCAGGCGGCTCAGGAAGAACTCGCGGACAGGGATCGACGGGGCGCTGTCATCGAAGAAGGGCGTGAGCATCTGATCCGGGCTCGGGTGCAGGAAGAACGGCATAGATAGCCGGCCTCCGTCCGATGCTTCGGGGTTGACGACTCGGTGGGTTGTGGCCGGTAGGCGCCCGCCGGTGATGAGCTGCATCATGTCGCCGGTGTCGCAGATCATCACATTGGGCGGCGTCTGCACGGGGAGCCATGAGCCGTCTCGCGTGAGCAGCTCCAACCCAGGCTGTGTGGATGCGGGCAGCACGGTCAGTAGGTTGATGTCTTCGTGCTGCGCGGCGCGGACTGCCCCGGCGGGGACGGTGTCGCCGGTGTCTGGATAGTGGATGACTCGCAAGACGCTATTGCCGTCCTGCACCAGATCTCGGAAGGTATGTTCGGCAAGGCCCAGGTAGTCACCGACCGCTTCGAGCAGTCGGTTGGCGAACCGCTCTTGGCTGATGAAGAGCTGCTTCATGACCCGTGAAAACTCAGGGACTTCGTGGGGGAAGCGGTTGGCAGGAACGTCGCCAGACACCCGCAGTGGATGGGTTTCGGGTAGCTCGCGACCCACATGCCAGAATTCTTTGAGGTCCGGGGCGTCTTGGTCTTTGGCGTGTTCGACGCCGAACGAGGTGTAGCCACGTTGACGTCCATCTTCCGGCGTCTCGTGCTGCTGCTTCGTCGAGACCGGCAAGGCGAAGACCTCGGCGCTCAAGCGGTAGGCGTCTTCGAGCAGCGAGTGTTCCACACCGTGGTGTGTGACCGCCACAAAACCCAGGTCCGCGAGGGCATCACCCAGGGTCTGGGTGAACGCCGCCCGACGGTCTCCCCCGGCGTCAAAGTCTCGGAGGTCGACCACAGGAATGCTGGATGCCATGGGCGGTCCTACTCCACCAAGCGCAAGAAGGGCGCGCTAGGTTTGGGGCTCTCTTCTTCATCGTCCGGGGTGGCGTCATCTTCGATGAGTTCAGGGAAGAAGGTGACGCGGTGGATGGCTGACCACGGGAAGTAGCAGTCGTAGATTGCGTCAAAAGAGAGTTTCAATGCAACACCTGTCGCATCGAAGGTGGGTTCATTGTACGGGTGATATGCGGCGTCGAGCTGGATGGGAAGGTCGCCATCGGCGTACCGGCTCAGCACGCTGGCGGGCACGCCGGACTCGGCGAGTTGCTCGGCCTTCGCCAAGAAGAAGAAGGTGCAGCCGAGGGCAAAGCCAACCTCGAACAGCTGGCGTGCGTGGTTGCCGAATGGGTCCACCAGTTCTTCGAGGGCCATGGACACGGCTTCGGACTCGGGTAGGCCGATCGCGCTCAGCCCGGGCGGGTCGTACGCGTCTTGCAGGTCGTCTTCGTCTGCGGTCGGATCCACCGAGGACTCGGCGTCTGCGCTGTGCGGCAGCTCGACTCCCAGGTCTTCCGGGGACAGGGACAGGGCCTGGGAGAGCAAAATTAGCTCGTCGACGGTCATGGGCTCGCGGCCGGCGAGGACCGATCGCAGATGGTCCGCGGGAATACCGGTTCGCAGGCCCAAGGCAGCCGGATTTAGGCCTCGTTCTTGGACGAGGGTTCGCAGGCGGCTTGTGAGGGGGTCACTCGGCGACGACAACGGAACTCCGCGGCAGCGAGGCTAACCGAGATGGGGAGTCCTTGCAGGCAATCGAGGGGTACATCAAGCGAGCGCTAGTTGATCTGAACGATGGCCGCTTTGACAGATGCGCTGACGCCACCCTTGAGGTCACCTGAGATTCCACCTTTGCCGGTGAATGCAACGCCGCCTTCGATGGTGGCGTTGACGCCGCCCTTGCCCTTGAAGTCAATGCCGGCCTTCATTTCGTAGTTCATGCCCGCTTTGTGCTTGGCATCCATGCCGGCCTCGAACGTGTAGTTCTGGCCGTATTTGACCTTGCCGTTCATGCCCGCTTCGAAGGTGTAGTCCTTGCCAACCTTGAACTTGGCGTTCTTTCCGGCTTCCAAGTAGAGGTCCTTCTTGGCGCGGATGTGGATGTCACCCTTGTTGTTGGACAGGATGATGCGGCTGTCTGCGGTGTCGAAGATGAGCGCGAGCTCGCCCGACTTGTCCCACATTTGCACCGTCTCTTCGCCGGCGGTGTCGTCGAAGCCGAAGATGTGGCCAGACCGGGAACGCCAGAATCGACGGTCATTATCGGCGTCGTCGCTCGAGCCCTCTTTGAACTCGTCTTTGGACCAATCGCCCTTCCACAGGTTCCGGCTCTGGGAGGCGAGCCCGTTGACCGCCTCTTTGGGCGGCTTGTCGACGCCGTTCCAGAACTGCCCGACGATCACGCCGATGTCTTGGCTGCCGTTGATGAACAGCACCAGGACTTCGTCATCCACTTCAGGAGTGGAGTACAGGCCGCGTTCTTCGCCTGCATTTGGCGAGGCCTGGCGCAACCAAAACGAGAGCGGCTCCTCGTGCATGGTGACGAATTTGACTTGCACCCGCCCGAGTTCGTCGGGGTCGTCGTTGTCGGTGACAAG
>JBGCER010000334.1:0-10811 GCA_045106515.1 Myxococcota bacterium | reverse complement strand
TGAGGCCGGGCTGGCGCTGAGTGGTGCCATCCACCGGCGGCGTCAGGTCGACTTCATTGTTGCGCAGGGTGCGCGTCAAGGCCTGCCAGGCGCCCGAGGCATTGGCCAGGTCCCGCGCATCCATGATCAGCACGCCACCATTGGCGTGAACGAGAGCGCCCGCGTGAAGGCCCATGTGTGGGGCGTGGGCGGAGCCATCGGGCATGATCGCCGTGTCGATGCTGCCTAGCAGGCTCTGGACGGAGGGGCTGTTCTCGACGATGGCGGCGGGAGAGGAGGCGTCTCGGGGGATCGTGATCAGATTCGCCGCGTATAACCTTGTGAATAACGGTTCTTGCAAGCTGCCGATTCGACGCTCAATCAGGTCGTGGGCCAAGGCCTGCAGGTGCTCTTCAGCGCTGGGAAAGTGGGTGGCCATGGGCTTAGTGATGGCCACGATGGCCTCGACAGCTGCGTCCCGAACGGCTTGGGTGAGTCGCTCTTTGAGCCGGGCTCCGACGGCTGCTGCGTGTGCGGTGAACTGATCCAAGTCACCCTTGAACTGCTGCGCCTTTTCACCGAGGGCCTCCAGGTCTTCTTGGGTGACCACGCCCATCTCGATGGCGGCGGCGATCTGCTCGGGTGTCACCTCTTCGCCGTCGACCCGAGGCAGGAGGGCTGGGGTGTGCGAGCCATCGGGGTTGGCCTGGAACGTGAGGGAGAGATCCGCCTCTTTAAGCTTGGCTTCGAGGGGGTCAGAGACCTCGCCAAGCTCCCGTTCGGCTTGCGCCTTGAGCGCGTCGTGGCGTTCGGTCAAGGCGTCATCGCTCACGTGCTCCTTGAGGTCGGTCTCGATGAAGGCGATGAGCTTGTCGATGGCGTCGACGAACGCGCGGCCACGTCCACTCTCGAACCGCAACAGGCGGGGCCGGTCGGGGGCGTCGAAGTTGTGCACATAGACGTAGTCCGGCGCTTTGTGACGCTCGTTTTTCATGGAGCTGAGGTGGTTTTTCACCAAGGTCAGGCGGCCGGTGCCCACGAGCCCACGGACGAAGACGTTCTGACCTGGAGCATCGATGGCCAGACCGAATTCCAGCGCTTCTACCGCCGCTTGTTGACCGACAACGCCTTCGATCGCAACTACGTCGGCCGTGGTTTCGAAGCCCAGGGCATCGGGGTCGCAGCGCCAGCGAAGGCGTTCGGGAGGCAAGGCGGTCGGCGCGGTGCTCATGGTGGCTCCAATTGGAAGCTGAGTGAAGCACACGCGACCGAAGGCCGCACTCCCTTGCGCGCAGTGACGCGGGGGTCTTGCGGCTCATCGCGGCCTCACTATGAGGGTCGCGGAGGCGCACATGAGCCAGAGCCTGACCTTGATCCAGCCCGATGACTGGCACCTGCACTTGCGCGATGGTGCGGCCTTGCATTCGGTGGTGGACGCTACGGCCCGCTCTTTCGCCCGGGCGGTGGTGATGCCCAACCTCAAGCCACCCGTGCGCACGCTGGCTGAAGCGGTGGCGTATCGGGGGCGGATCCTGAGCGCGCTCTCCACGGATCTGGAGTTTGATCCTCTGATGACGCTCTACCTCACCGATTCCACGTCCGCCGCAGACATCTACGAAGCGTCCGAGTCGGAGTTCGTCGTCGCGGCGAAGCTCTATCCAGCGGGCGCGACCACGAACTCCGACGCGGGCGTGACCGACCTGGCGCGGATCGACGGGGCGCTGGCCGCCATGGCGCGCACCGGCCTGCGCCTGCTGGTCCACGGCGAGGTCACCCACGGAGATGTGGATGTATTCGATCGCGAGGCGGCGTTTCTAGAGTCTGTGCTCGGGCCGCTGATGCAGCGACACCCGGAGCTACGGGTGGTGCTTGAACACATCACCACATCGCAGGGTGTGGACTTTGTCCGCCAATTCTCTGCCGAACGTTGCGGCGGTACCATCACCCCCCACCACCTGCTGCTTAACCGAAACGCGTTGTTCGAGGGAGGGATCCGTCCGCATCGCTACTGCTTGCCGATCTTGAAGCGCGAGCGGCATCGCCAGGCCTTGGTCGAGGCGGCCACCAGCGGAGATCCCCACTTCTTCTTGGGCACCGACTCCGCGCCTCACCTGCGGTCCGCCAAAGAATCGGCCTGCGGTTGCGCGGGTATGTACACCGCCCCCAATGCGCTGGGCCTGTACGCCGAGGTGTTTGAGGCGGCGAACGCGCTGGAGCACTTGGAGGCGTTCGCGAGCCTGAACGGCCCACGGTTCTACGGCCTGCCGGCGAACACCCGGCGCGTCACGCTCGTGCGTCAGCCTCAGGAGGTGCCGCAGACCCTGGAGCTCGCCGATGGCGTGGTGGTGCCGTTTCGGGCGGGCGGCACGGTCGCGTGGGGCCGCGCGGAGGCCTAGAACCAGTAGCGAAGATGTCCGCCAAACTCCAGCATCTGAGGGCCGAAATCGTAGCCAACGAGCCCGATGCTGGGACGGTATTCTAGGCTGAATTCGACGGGCAGGGGTTTGACGTTGACCTCGAGGCCGAGCACTGCGTGAGCGCGGATGAAGAAGTCGCCGCCCACGGTGAGATCGGGGCCTGCCCCCACACACCACCCTAGCTCTACGTCGTCATTCTCGGCGATGGCCGGCATCTCGACCAGGCCGCTGCCGGACAAGGCCAGGGAGCCGCCGCGTTGGTCGTGAACGCCGGGGTCGATGCCGACCACACCTTGCAGACTCAGCGCTTCGCGAACGGTGTACTTGGCGGACAAGCCAGAGGTGCGGGTATGGCCGCCGATGCCGATCCCGATATGGCCCGGATCTCGGGGTTGAACGTCGCCCGCCCACGCGGAGGTGGCAAGGGTCGTCGCAGCGAGGACGCACGCAATTTTGGCCCAACGATACACAGCGCCTCCAACGGGACGCCCGCGACGCCCCCGTCCATGCTACCCGGTGGCATGCTTCGCCTCACGCTGCTCTCGGGTCGTGACGGTCGTCTCCTCGCCCGCGTCGTGGAGTCGAACGGTCGCCCCTTCGTCCTCGATCAAGGGGAGCCTGATCTGCTCGAAGATGTCGTTCAGAGGCTGAATCATGGCTTCACGGTCATTCGCGGTGGAGAGGTGACCCACACCTCCCCCGATGATCCGAATGTGCTGGCGAAGCTGGCTTCGTACTACGCCGAGAAGGGTGCGCTGGTGTTCTTGGAGGAGCCCACCTGGATGGGGCGTGCCGCCTCGGGGGCTCGGCTGCCATCGGGCTCTGGCGTTCACCCGCTCGCGGTGCCCAGCCCGTCGCCGACGGTGCCGCCGGGTTCCTTCGACGACTCAGACGATCCGACTGAGACGGTAGAGCGGTCGTCGATCCCCCTGTTTGTCGAGGACCTTTCGGACATGGACACGCTCTTGAACGACGCCCCCGTCTCGTCGGAGCCGAGCCATCGCCCCGAGCCGACGGAAGATGCGTCGGACGTGGATACGGAACAGATGGGCGGGCTCCCGCCGGTTCCTCGGATCGAGCCATCGTGACCGGCCTGGATCGCATCAAGCGGTGGTGCCTCCTGCGGGCTCCCGAGGCCCTCGACGCCTTTGACCCTCCTGCCCAGGCGTCCGATGTGGAAGCGCTCTGTGCGGCAGTAGGGGCATTGCCGGCGGATCTAATTGCGTTTTGGCGTCGATGTGGGGGTACCCAGATCCCCGGGCCTTTCCCATTTTCGATTCTCTCGCCTCAGGAGGCCCTGGCGTGCTGGACCCAACTCCAGCGAAACACGGTGGCGGTCTTCCCCACGGCTACGGCGGTGGATCCTGGGCTTCGGCCCGCGTGGACCCATCGAGGCTGGGTGCCGCTCACCGATGATGGCGACGGAAACCATGTGTGTGTCGATCTGGCGCCGGGGCGGGATGGGCGTCGCGGTCAAGTGTTGGTGGTGCTCGCTCACGATCCTCGCCGGCAGGTGCTGGCGTCCAGCTGGAGCGCATGGGTTCGTAGCCTGGCGGATCAGCTAGAGGGGGGGACGTTGGTGGCAACCGAGGATCGCGGCCACTTTTTTGGGGTGCTGCGCCGAGAGGATCTGGTAGGCCCGCTTGTGGAGCTCAGGGTCCGGGGGGAGTCGGAATCGGCCCGGATCGCGCGGTTGAAAGCGGGGCAACACCCGCCTGAGTGAGTGCCGCTCACTCGCCTTCGAGCCGCCAGCTCAGGCCTTCGGCGGGGGAGGGCAATCGGTCGGTGTCCAGCACGATGGGCCCGAGTGGCCCGCCGGTTGGAACAAACGAAAGCGCAGCATCTTTCGGGTTATCCCCGGATAGTCCTAGCCATGGCAAGATGGCCCGCCACACGTCTGGAGCGGTCCAGCCCGCGTCCCGAAGCGCGCCAAGATGCACGCTGCCATGGGACTTGGACAGCTTCTTTCCGCCACTGCCCAGCACGAGGGGGCTGTGAAGCCAGGTCGGAGGCGCGGCGTTGAACGCCTGCCATAGGCGGATCTGCACCGCGGTCACGGGTAGGAGGTCGCTGCCGCGCACAACCTCGGTCACCCCATCGGCGATGTCATCGCTGACCACGGCGAGCGGGTAGGCGAACACGCCGTCCCGCCGCTGGAGCACGGGGTCGCCGATGCTCGCCGGGTTCACATTCTGCGCGCCCCAGCGGCGGTCGACGAACGCGACCCGACCCTCGGGGATGCGAAACCGGGTGAGGGCGGTCTGTTGGGGCTTGAACTCCGACTGCCAACCGACCTCGACATTGGGGGCGCTCGTGCCGCCGCGACAGGTGCCTGGGTAGACGCCGCCGGCGGCCCGCACCATCGCTCGCGTGCAGGTACACAGGTAGGTGTGGCCTGCGAGCCGCTGGAGCCACGGCTCATAGTCTCGCTCGGACTGGCGCGTGGTTTCGCGGTCCCAGTGCAGCCCCAGCCACTCCAGGTCCGCTTTCTGGTCGTCTTCGATGGACCGTCGGGCCCTGGCTTTGTCTACGTCTTCGACCCGTAGGACGACGGTGCCGTCTTGGCCACGAGCGGACAGCCACGCCGTCGCGAAGGCGATGACATTGCCCAGGTGCAGCTGGCCCGAGGGCGTCGGGGCGAGTCGGCCAACCACCGGACGGCTCAATACTCAAACCCCCACTCAATGCCGACCAACACCATGTCTCCGCCGATGGGGATTCCGTTTCCATCGACCGGAAAGCCGGCTTTGGGCACGTCGGTGCTGCGGGGTAGCGTGGCATTTCCCAGGGCGTGGTACTGCCCGTAAATGTCGAACCAAACCGGCGCGTCGACCAGCTTGATGGGGTCGTGGAACTCGATGCCCGCGCCGACGGTGGCCTGGATTCGGTTGCTATCCAGGAAGGCGCTGTTTTGGCCCTGGGCGCGCAGCGGGGTGGGGATCCACCCAAATCCGCCTCGGACCGAGAACCGCAGGTACTCCAGGTTGTTGTCGAGCGGCACTTCGGGCAGTTTGAGGTCCACGCCGGTCCGCAGGGTCCAGGTGGGACGGAGCTGGGCCTCGTAGTCGTTGCCGTCGACGATGGTGTCATCGAGTTCAACCAGGGGAGCCGTGATGTCGGTCTGGACAAGCTCGGTGACGTTGAAGCGCGCGCGCGACCAGTCTTGGTAGGTGGCGTCGACATAGGCGCTAAACACGTCTTCGGAGCGCCAGGCCACGCCCAAGGCGAGCCGCGGAGGGATGTAGTGGTCGTAGAGCATTGCGTCGGCCTGCGCGACCGAACCGATGATGAACGGGTCTAGATCACCGATATCGGTGACGGTCACATTGGCCTGAATGTCCAGGTCCGCGTCGACGATCACCGCTTGACCGGGCCGGTAAGAGGCGCCGACGACGAGTCCGTCCAGCGAATCGCTCCACCGGCCGAGCTCCAGTTGCACACCAAGGACGGGCAGCGCTGAGTAGCCCAGGTCGAGCTCGACCTCGTGGACGTCAATATTGACTTCGGTGATGATGGAATCCAGGCCCGCGTCGGGGTCATCGGGGCTGGTGATCGTGGCGTCGAGGGTGCCGTAGAGGTTGAATCGAGCGCGGGACTGAGCGTCGATGCTCACGCCGATGTTGACGCCCTTCACGATCTCTCCGCCGAATCCAAAAGCGAGGATATACCTTTGGCTTCGGTTCTCATAGAACGGGTAGTTCGGCAGGTCCGGCTCGATGGTGGACAGGCGGTAAAGGCGTTTAGCGGGCAGCCAAGCCATGAGGCCAAAGCCGAACTTGCCACCGATCTGCTTGCCGACTTGCAGCTGAAATCCGGCCACATCTTCGACGTTGACCGACCAGTCCAGCGGCGGATCTCGCTCGTCGATCACCCCGTCGCGATTGGTGTCCCACCACAGGTCTGGCACGTCGCGAAAGCGCTCGCTGCCGTAGACGCCGCCCAATGAGATGGTGGGCCGGCGGATCCGGGAGAGGCCGCCGGGGTTGAGCCACGCCGCGGTGCCATCTTCGACCATGGCCACGCCGCCGCCTCCGCTGCCCATGCTGCGCCCGCCGAATCCGAACTGGTCGGGTTGGGTGGCGAACGAGAACGTGGCGAGAAGCAGGAGCATAGGCGGCTAGGAGTAGCCGATCTCGGGTACGGGAACCAAAGCGTGCCGCTTGAGAGACTTCAGAAGCTGGTCTGCGGGCCGGCCTTGTAGGGCTTCGGCGATGCACGCGGTGACGCCGGAAAGGTAGGCGGTCGCGATGCCGCTGCCGCGGTATTTGCCTTGGTTTCCATCAGGTCCGACCGAGTAGCCGTGAGTCAGGAATTTATCGGACAGAACGCCCCACTCCTTCCGCGAGAATCGGCGCGGGTCGAAGTAGAAGAACTTGTCCAAGGGGCAGTCGGGATGTGCGGCGACGCCGACCGTCTCGGGTAGATCTGCCGGATAGGCGCGCTCACCCTTGGGGTGTGCGGCGGCCAAGACCACGTGGCCCGAGTCCACCGCGTTCGCGCAGCAGTCGCGAAGCAGCAGAGCTTTACCCATATTTGGCGTACCAAGGGACAAGTTGATGACGGTGCAGCTGTTGCGAGACGCGGTCTCGATGCCGGCGGCCATCAGTTCGGCAGATGTGCGGAGTCGCGAGCCCATAATCTTGACGGCTACGAGCTTAGCGTCGGGCGCGATGTAGTGAATGGCTGCGGCGATTTCCGTTCCGTGGCCGTTCTCATCGTGCGAATCGGCGCCGAGCATCGCATGCCCTGTCGCGCCAAGAGTGATGTTCCATCCCTCAATCTCAGCGCCAGCCAAGCGCGGATCATCTTTGTTGATTCCCGAGTCCACCACGGCGATCGACACGCCTTTTCCGGTGAACTCCTTACCCATAAAGCGCATCTGGTGCCTCCGACCGTCGCACTCTAGGTCGCGTTTGTCGGGCGGGCAAGCGGGCCCGGCGCGAGCTACCGTGACGAACAGGAGGACGCTTTGGGCCCCATAGCCCGTGACATGAACGCGCTTCACGCCATCGAGGGCCGCTTTGCCGGGACTGAAGGCGAACGGGCGATGCTACACGCCGTGCGCCAACGTATGCCCGAAGAGGGCTGGTTGGTGCGGGTGGAAGGCCTCGTTGCGCACAATCGTCCAGATTGGGTCGTCGTTGGGCACGTCGTACTACTGATCGTGGTCGGTCTGGTTGGCGCGTTCTACCCAGGCTGGGTTGTGCCTCTGGCCGCACTACTGACAGCGAGCTTGCTTGGCGAGGCCACCGGCCGGTTCGTTCTGCTGCGGCGGCTGGTCGTCAAGGCTGCGAGCTACAACCTCGTCGCTAAGGAGCAGCGCCCCCAAGCCAAGGGCTCGGTGGTGATCACCTGCAACCTGGACGTGTCGCGCTGGGCCCGCACGCGGCGCTCCGGCTTGAGGCTCGGCGAACGGGCATTCCAGGCCATGTTTTGGGCTGCCATCGCCGTCACCGCTGGCATGTTCATTCGGGTATTGGGTGATCCCTTCGGCGAGGCGACGCTGTCGGTCTACCTGGGCGTTATCGCATTGCTCGCGTCCTCCGCCTTTTATCGCATGGCTAGTCGGAGGCCTGCTCCCAAGGGCGCGGGGGATGGTAGTGGCCCTGCGGTGCTGCTGGAGCTGATGCGGCGCTTCGCCGAAGACCCCGCCCCGGATGTGGAAACTTGGATCGCGTTCACCGGCTGTGGTCACGCCGATCAGGGCGGAATGCGAAACTTCCTGGATCTGCACCGAGACTCTCTCAAAGACCCAGTCCTGGTCATCCATTTGGACTCTCCGGGGCGCAGCCCGCTGATCGCCTCAACCGCCGAGGGGCCGGTCTTTGCCCAGGCACACATGCCAACGGGGCCGGCGCTGGTGGAGCGGCTGCGTTGGGCGGGCGTCGACCTTCCAGAGACGCGGCTGTACGCGGCCACCGATGCCCGAGCGGCGCGGGTGAGGGGCGTGCGCTCGCTGTGCCTGACCGGAGGCGATGGGGATCCCACTCCCGAGGCCGCGGCCCAGGCGACGGATCTCGTCGAGGTGATGATCCGGTGGTTTGCCGAAGATGTGGCCCAAGTGGCCGGTGATCGTCCTCGGCTTGAAGCCCTGGGCAAGGCCTTGCAGACCATGCGGGCAGAGGCGCGGCGAGGGCGACGACGCCGACGTGAAGAGGCCTCGTGATCTGGTGGTTCGCCGCGTCGGCGTGGGCGGGCACCCTCTCGGGCACGGTCACCGACCTCGAGGGCGAACCGATCGCCGGCGTGTTTCTCGCCGCCTATGATGGCGCGCTTCGCCAGGGGGAAAGTGTCGGTCCAACTGGAATTGATGGCAGGTTTTCTGTCGAGCTAGAGCCCGGGCTCTTCCGCCTGCGAGTGGTGCCTGGCATGGCGATTAATCATGTGGAGAGCTGGTTTCCGGGAGACACCGAAGACGTGTGCCAGGCTCGGGTGCTGGAGGTGCCTGGCGAAGGCAGAGTGCAGGCCGACATCGCCCTGGCTCCGGGCGTGTCGGTAAGCGGGGTGGTGCTCGATGATGCGGCACAAGTCGTTGTGGGGGCTCGCGTCTCCGGGCGGCCGGCGTTGGGCGCATCGCCGATTCAGACCCGCCAGGCGGTGAGCGGCACCGATGGCGCTTTTGAGGTTCGAGGGCTCTCGCCAGATCGCGCGTGGGCGCTGCGGATCCAAACGGACCTGCATCCCAACCAGTGGTTCCCCGGAGAGATGGACGCGCTGCTCGCTCGCAGTATCACCGGCGAGGAGGGAGAGGCCTTCGATGTGGGTTCGTCTGCGTTGCTCCCGGGCATCGCGGTATCCGGAGCCGTGTCGGGCCCCGATGGCGCCCTCGACAACGCCGTAGTCAGCGTCTTTAGCGGAGGACAGATCCGCACCACCCGATCCGATGGAGCCGGCGCGTATCGCGTCGTCGGGCTGCCGCCTGGAGACATCACCGCGTGGGTCGATGCGGAGTCTCACTCCCGAGCCTATTGGCCGGACAGCCCCGTGCCTGGCGACCGCTTTCCGGTCCCCGACCAGGGCGCGACTGTGCCTGATTTTGACGTGCTGGCCCCCTTTGAGGCCGTAGTGAACGGCACCCTCACTGCGGATCTGCCCCTCGATGGCGCGGGCGTATTGTGGGTCCACGAGAGCGGGCGCGTCGGATTGGGGGCGCCGGTCGCGTCCGACGGGCGCTTCGAGGTTCGGGAAGTGCCACCTGGACGGTGGAATCTGGCGGTGTCTGCAGAAGAGCAGGGGTTCTTGGGTGGGCTCATCCTCGATGAAGATGAGCAAGCGGCCGTTTGGAACGTTGAAGCTGGACAAACTATCGAGGTTCAGGCCGCGCTCACACCCGCGGTTGGCCTGTCTGGCACCGTCTACGACGAGGCTGGCGAGCCCTTCTACAACGCGCTGGTCACCGCGCGCAGCCGAGACACCGATCAGCGGTTCACCGCGCGAACCGACGAGCAGGGACTGTGGAGCATCGTCGGTCTACCCGGCGGCGACACCTGGGATCTGTTCGCAGAAGGGGACCCGCCGTGCCCTGGCGATCTGGACCATGTGCGGTTTTACTACCCCCAAACTCCCGATCCAGAGGCCAAGGTCGGCGTGGCATTGGCGGCTGGGGCGCGGTTGCAGTGGGACGTCTCCCTGCCCGAGGACAGCGACCGCGATCAGATGGCCGACACCTGGGAACGCGAAAACGGCTTGGACGTCGGCGTGATGGACGCTCGCGACGATCCTGATGGAGACGGGCTCATCAACTTGATCGAGTACTGGGAAGACATCGACCCGTTCGACCCACAAGGCGGAGCCTGCTCCGGATGTTCGACCGGAGGGCCTGCGTGGTGGGTCTGGTTGGGTCTACCCGCGCTGGTGGTCGGGCGGAGACGCCGAGCCTAGGCCTTGTCCTTGATCCCGTCGGGACCGAGCTCGATGCGGCCTTCCCGGTACAGGCCGCCGATGGCCTTCTTAAAGACCTTCTTGCTCATGCCCAGCACGCGTCGGATCTCGTCGGGGTGGGACTTGTCGTGCAGCCGAAGGTGGCCACCGGCCTGGTGGAGTGCGTCGAGCACCACGCCCTTGGCGTCGAGCGTGCCTCCGTGGCCGGGTCGACGCAGGGCGATATCCAAGCGGCAGTCTGGCCGAACCCCGGCGATATAACCGGTTAATTTGAGCCCGTATCGCAAGGCCTGCGGGATCTGATCGTAGAAGATGAGCCCGGCGTGTCGATTGTTCACCACGACCTGCACGCCCATCGAGTTGTTGCCGAACACCAGCAAGTCCACCTTGTCGCCGACCTCGAAGTGGCCGACGCTGTCGTCGAAGGCGCCTTTGAGCACACTCGCTCCGTACAGGCGGTCGGTGTCGGCGTCGTAGCGAATGGCCACCACGTATTGGTGGCCGATGGTCATGGGCTCGTGCATGACGCCGAAG
>JBGCER010000333.1:0-10190 GCA_045106515.1 Myxococcota bacterium | reverse complement strand
TGATCGTCTCGCTGAAGCCAAGCTTCGCGAGGGACTTGTTCCAGCGACGCACGACGCGCTCACAGTCGGCCACGTACTCGCCCCGTAGGACCTCGTTCATGGCATTGCGAAGCGGCACCTCTTCTTTGGTGAGCCGCCCATCTTTCATGATGTCCATGACCATGAACTGGTCCAGAGCGGTGTGCTCTTCTAGAGCGCTCTCGCGGTAGCGACCCTTGATACCAGACGCGAAGAAGTCGGCGGCATTGCTGGAGATTTCGCTGCCAAACAGGTCGATGGAGTAGCTGAACCAGTAGTTGACCCACTTCTGGATGGTCGGCAGGTCGATGCCGCCTTGGTTCCGGGCGTCTCCGTTCGGATCCTGGCGAGCCAGCTCGCAGGAGCGCTCGATGATGCGCTGCAGACCGCTCTCTCCGACGGAGAGGTGATGGGCCTCTTCGGTGAGCATGAACTTGCAGGTCCGCGCGAGGGGGTCGAAGCCAGACTCAGCCATGGAGGCCAGCTGATACTTGCCGTCCCGGTCCGTGAACATGGTGAAGCAGAAGAAGGTGAGCCAGTCTTGGCACTCTTGGTTGAACGCGTCGAGCATGCGGGGCTTGTCTTCGTCGCCCGCGCGCCGGGCGAGCAGCTCTTCGGCTTCGTCGCGACCATCGCGGCCAAAGTGGGCGTGCAGCAGGTAGACCATGGCCCACAGGTGGCGGCCTTCTTCCACGTTGACCTGGAACAGATTGCGCATGTCGTACAGAGACGGCGCGGTCTTGGCGAGGTAGCGCTGCTGTTCGACGCTAGCGGGCTCGGTGTCGGCCTGGGTGACGATGATGCGCCGCAGAATATTCCGGTATTCACCAGGAACTTCCTGCCAAACAGGCTTGCCGATATTGTCGCCGAAGTGGATCTTCCGATCTTCTTCTTTGTCTGCCAGGAAGATGCCCCAGCGGTAGTCGGGCATCTTGACGTAGTCGAAGACGGCCCAGCCACCGGGCTCAGAAGAGACCGCGGTTCGCAAGTACACATCTTTGGCCTGGAATCCCTCCGGACCCATATCGCCCCACCAATCCAAAAAGGCGGGCTGCCACTTCTCTAGGGCCCGCTGCAAGCGTCGGTCGGTGTTCAGGCCAACGTTGTTCGGGATGAGCTGCTCGTAGTCGATCGTAGACATAGCTACCTCCGGCCGTGCCCCGGAACGGCGCCTTTGGAGTGTGCGAGTGACGGACGGGGTCTTCCGCCACTGCGAGATGCCTACCCAGTGTACGCCCTGGGGGCGGCAACTTGCGTCAAGGCGTTGCGGGGGAGTTGGGCAGTGTTGTGGTCGACCCCACAGCCACCAGCCTTCTCACCTCGATAGGCAGGCGCCCACTCAAGTCCAGAGTGTGCCGGGGAGAGTGCGGATCGAGCCGTCCACGGAGCGTGCGGGCCAGCAGGTGAATGTCGGTCCCCGCCAAGGCCGCCGCCCAGTCCTCCACCTCGCCTAAGGCGTTGGCGGCCTTGTGGAACGCCCCACGCTCGGCTTCCAAAACGGCGCGGAAGGCCCACACGTGCGCCACAGCGGTCATGGCCCCACCACTCCGCAGCAGAACCTGCGCGCTTCGATAGAGATCATCGGCGCGGTCCAGGTCTCCCATGCGGTGGTAGATATAGCCCATGATCGCGTCGTCTTCGCCCATGTAGCCAGGATGTCCCAAGGCGTGGCTATGCGCTCGACTCCGCGCGAGGTGCGGCATGGCGGCCTGGACATTGCCCTGTGCGAGCGCCAGGATGCCCTTTAGGCCCACCAGCAGATCTTCACGATCGGGATCGACGGCGAAGACTCGATGAAAGGCATCCGCCGCGACATCGATGCGATTGAACTCCAGAGCGGCGAAGCCCAAGGCGTGCAGCGGCATGGCGGCGATGGGAGATGGGGCGTCTTTCGCCAGCTTGCGCAAGGAGGTGCTGGCGATGTCCCAGTGGCCCATTCGGGCATGAGCGATGGCGATCTGAACGTGCAGTTCTAGGTGCCTGTCGCCAGCGATGGGCACCGCCCGCTCAAAGACGCGCAGCGCATCCTCGGCGCGGCCTGAAGTGCTCAGCCACCGGCCCCAAGACAACGCCGCACCCAGCTGTTCCGTGGGCGAATCTGCGGCGAGATCCAGCGCCTGCTGCATCAGGGCCATCGCCACCGGCGGGGTGGAGCTGTTCTTGGCTCGAGCCTGCAGTAGCTGGCTCCGCAGGCGATCGGGCAACGTCAGCGTCAACGTTCGATCGATCAGCTCGCAGATGGCCGCAGCCGACTGTCTGCGACGGAGAAGGCTGATGGCCACCAAGAGCGCCTGAGCGCTCTGCTCCGGATGCCGGTCCCGTTGCCGCTCTGCGACCGCGAGGAGGTTGTCGCACTCAGGATCGAGGGGGCCGATCACGTTCCATCCGGTGGGATCGTACAGCTCCTCTCGCGCGGCCAGCTCCAATAGGATCGTGGCGTGTCGATCGACGGCCGCGTCCCACTCGCCAGTCTGTTGGAGCTGCTCAACGGCGAACTCACGAATCGACTCCAAAAGCCCGAATCGTCCGCCTTGAAGGCGCTGAACAAGGGATCGATCGACCAGCGTTTGCAGCTGATCCAAGGCGTCGGGGGTGCCGACCAGGCGCTCAGCTTCGTCGATGCCAAACCCTCCGCGGAAGCATCCGAGGTACGCCAGCGCGCGCTTTTCCGCATCCGAGAGCAATCGCCACGACCACTCGATGGTCTGGCGCAAGGTCTGATGACGACCTGGCGGTCCTCCGCGCAGCACGTCGAGGCGATGGTCCAGACGGCCGAGAAGCTGCTTGGGGGACAGGAGAACCACGCGCGCGGCGGCCAGCTCCAGCGCCAATGGCAAGCCCTCAAGACGTCGAGCGATTTCGATGACGTTGGGGTCATCGGTCGACCACAGCGCATCACGTCGAAGGCGGCGCGCCCGGTCGACCATCAATCGGGCGCCCTCCAAGACGTCGAGGGGGGCCAGCGCCAATACGTGCTCGCCGCGCAGACCGAGTCGGGCCCGTGACGTGGCCAAAAATCGCGCCTCTGGGACCGCTGTCAAGAGCGCATGACCCAGTTCCGCCGCGGCGGTGGTCGCTTGCTCCAGGTTGTCCAACACCACCAAGACCTGACCGGACCGGTTGAGTGCGCCGGTCAGGGACGTGAGCGCGCCCGCGGTGTCTGAACCTGGAGCGAGCTGCATGCTGGCGGCCACCATGCCGATCATCGCGTCTGCATCCATGGCTTGGGACAGGTCGCAGATCCACACACCGCCGGGGAAGTCAGCTTGAAATCTGCGGGCAAACTCGGCGGCTAAGCGTGTTTTTCCCATGCCGCCAAAGCCGGTCACGGTCAGCCAGCGACCGGCACCCTTGAGGTGGTCACGGCAGTGCAGCAGCTCGTCTTGGCGGCCTACGAACCGGTCCAGAGCCGGGGCCACATTGCTGGGGGTCTCCGAACTTGTGTCGGGCACATCCAGTCGGTAGCCAACGCCTTTGACCGTCACCAGGTGAGCGGGGTCCCGAGGATTCGCCTCGATCTTGGGGCGAAGACGCTTAATGGTCTGGTCGACGGCGCGAGAATGGACCGATGGGCTGTAGCCCCACACCTCTTGCAGCAGCACGTCTCGGCCGACCGCTTGTCCGGGCCGCTCCGCCAAATACGCCAAGAGCTGGGCTTCGTGATCGGTCAACGCATGCTGTTGCCCATCGCGAACGATGACACGAGCGCTCAAGTCCACGGCACACGAGGTGAGATTTAGGGCGACGCTCAACGATTCTCCAACTTAAACCTTGGACACATGCGTGACACTCGGCCGACACACGCTGACCCACTCAACCATCATGCCTCCCTTTAGCTTGGGTTGCAGGAGGTTGGATATGAATCACCGACTTGTCGCGTTGTCTATGTTTCTTGTTGCTTGTGCACCCATCAACGAGCCCGAAGCTTCGGGCCCCGCCGTCACCCGAGATGCAGGCAGTGACGCATCATCTGCTCGGGTGACCGTCCGCAGAGACCAATATGGCGTTCCGCATATCGAAGCTGCCACGGACGAGGCCGCCATGTACGGCCTGGGATGGGCCACGGCCCAAGATCGGCGCTTTCAGATGCATCTGTCCACCTTGTCCACCCAAGGGCGACTCGCCGAGTTCTTTGGCTCCGAGTACGTCGCCGATGACAAGGCAGCCCGGCTGCAGATGGCCTGGACGGCCGCAGAGAAGAAGGCATCCGGTCTCGATGCGAACACGTTGACGCTGCTTCAGGCCTATGCCGACGGTGTCAATGCATACACGGATAGTCATGGATTGACGCCCTCCTTCACTCGCGAGGGTCTGAAGCCACAGAAGTGGACGGTGGCCCACAGCATCGCGGCGTGGCACGAGCTGGTGCGGAAGTTCTCGGTCAACGCCTTTGGCGAAGCCAGGCGCCTGCATCAGTTCGAGGATGATGTCGCGGCCTTGGGCAGCGAAGAGAAGGCGACCCAGAAGTGGCTCGACAACATCCACCCAGGGGTGCCCAGCGCGGGCGTGGTGCAGCTAGCGGACGTGGACCGCAGCTACGTCACCGCCGTCAATCGCTACGCCGAATCGGTGGGCATTACCATAGATGATAAGCGCACTCTCGTCCCATCCCATGCCGACGAAGCCCCCGCGTTCTCCCATGCTTTCGCCGTCAATGGCGACCGCACCAAGAGCGGCAAGTCCATCCTGGTTGCGGACCCGCAGCTACCTGTGTTGCTACCGGCGGTCTGGTACGAGTTCCAGCTCTCCAGCCCATCGTTCAGCTCGCGCGGTGTGGGGGTGCCCGGCAGTCCCGGCATCGCGATCGGTTTCAACGATGGCGTGGCCTGGGGCATCACCGCGGGCGGAGGGGAGCAAGCCGACCTGTTCAGGCTCACCCCTGGCACCGCGAAGAACAGCTACGTGGTGGACGGCATCGAGAAGGTGATGAAGGTGCGAACCGAAACCATCAAGATCGGCAAAGATGGCAAGATCTCCGGGTCTGAGTCTGTCACCATCCGCGAGTCCGACTTTGGGCCCGACGTCACCCCGCTGGTCGCAGACGCCGATGGCGAGGTCTTCGCACTTCGCAGCGTCATCTTCGGTGAATCGGATCGCGACACCATCCAAGGCATGCTCGGCATGATGCAAGCCAAGGATCTCGACGAGCTCAAGGGCTCCCTCGACGACTGGCGCAGCCCCGCCGTCAACTTCATCGCCGCCGATGAGGACGACGTCTACTACTCGGTGATCGGCGGCATCCCAGTACGGTCGCAGAACGCACTCTTCGGCGGAAACATCGCTCAGGAAGGCGATAGTAAGGACAACGACTGGATCGAGACCATCCCCCACGAGTACCTGCCACAGGTCACATCCCCCGCATCGGGTGCGGTGTTCTCCGGCAACCACCGGGCCGCGGGAGACTGGTACCCACTGCCGCTGTCCTTGCCCAAGAACACCGGCGGCCACTCCAATCGCTCGGCGCGCTTGCGCGACAACATCGCCTCGGTCGAGGAGTGGGACACCAGCAGCTTTGTCCGCAATGTGCAGAACGACTGCGTAGACCACAATCGAATGCGCACGGCACAGCTGGCTGCGAAGCTCTACGACATCGCGCCGACCTCGTTCTCGAAAGAGGCCTCCAAGGTCATCCTGTTCCTCGAAGACTGGTCCGCCCATGGCTCGATGGAGGTCGGCTCCGGCGACCCCTACGTGGCGGCCAACGTGCTCACCAGCTTCCGATCGGGCGAAGCCGGGACTCGTTTGACAGAGAAGTACTTCAGCGGGGAAGGCGGCATGACCTACTTCCTAGACAATATGGAAGCCAACTTTGACGCGGATCCCAAGTACGCGCCGCCCCGAGATGTGTTCGAGTACATCGACACGATCTTCGCCGATGCCTACCCGGCGCTGCGGTACACCGAAGACCAGCGAATCCAAGCCTGGAGCGAACAAGGGGAGCTGGAGCTGAACCTGTACACCACGTTCTCAGGCGCCGACCTGAACTGGGGCTACACGTTGGGGACCGAGCCGCTTCAGTGCCACTGGAAGTCCACCATCTGGTCCCAGTCCGCGCAGTCCTACTCTCAGTTCGTCGACTTTGACGGTACCAGCGGATCGATGAAGCCCCCTGGCAACGCCGAAGAGCGAAGCCACACGTCCCACCTCGCCGAGCTTGACCTGTGGTACGACGGGCACTTCAAGCCCGCGCCGCTCACCAAGAAGGCCATCGCCACCATCGCCGTGTCCAGCGAGACCGAGGTCCTGAGCTACAAGGGGTCGGGACTTTAAGCGCAAGACATAAAACGCCCGCGCTCCCATGCTAAAAGGCAAGGTAGCGCGGGCTTTTCTACGTCTTGGCTACGCGATCCGGCGGAACCGACGAATGTCTGGCGCACCCACGACGAGCGGCACGATCGCCTCCATCGCTTCTTCGAGGTGCTCGCTTGCCAGGTGCTCGTCGAGCGTTTCATCGCTCGCCCAGCCTTCGATGAAGGTGAACACTTGGGGGTCGCTGGCTTGGTGCAGCTCGTAGAAGAGACAGCCCTCTTCGGCCCGGGTGATGGGCAGGAGCGACAAGAGGATCGCCTTGAGCGCCTCTTCGTGACCGAGCTTGGCGGTGACGGTCGCCACCACTTTGATGTGTCCGCCGTCCATCAGGTTCGTGTCCAGTCGAAGGTCGGGCGCTCGGGGTGGCCGAACATGGTGAGTGCGCCTTCATCTCCGACGGCGTTGGGGCGCTGGAAGATCCAGTTTTGCCAGGCGGTGAGCCGACCGTAGATCTTGGTGTCGCAGTTCTCTGCACCGACGAAGCGCAGGTTCTGCTCCATCCCGGTGAGGGCGTCGGGAGATAGGCTCGCGCGCTCCTCAATGGCGATGCGCACCTCGTCTTCCCAGTCGATGTCGTCCAAGCTCATGGTGACCAGACCCATGTCTTCGGCAGCGGGGCCGTCCATGGGAGCGGTCTGCGCAAGGGCGTTGGCGAGGGCTTCCGCGCTGCCCGCGAACCGAGTGCCCAGCCGCGAGACGTTGGTCACCATGGGGTAGAGCCCGGCATTGGCGCTGTTGAGCTGAATGGCCACGGCACCATCGTCATCTTCGAGCATGTACTGACGATCGCACGCCTGCGCCAGCTCGAAGAGGGTCCCCGAGAAGCAGCTTCCTTCTTCGATGATGGCGAACATGGATCGTGCCATATTGTCCACCCGGCGCAGCACTCGGCCTCGATACCAAGTGAGTTCGTCGGCGAACCAGTCGCCGCTGCTGTCGTGAAGCACGGCATCGTGGGCGAGCACGGCGGCGCTATCGCCTTCTGTGCGGAACAGGATCAAGCCCAAGGTCGGGTGGTTGAACCGAAGGTGCAGCAGGGCGTCCTCCAGCTCGCGGAAGGCTCGGAAGCCCCACGTATTGGCGGCTTCGGCCCGTAGAGCGGCGGCGTCGGCCGGGGCAGGGGTATCCGGCCCCAGCACGGTGAGCGTCGCCGTGCGAGCGGCGGGGTCCAACGTGAGCCGGACATACTTGTACGTGCGGTCTCCAGTGTGGTCGCCTTGCACCTCGATGGGAGGCAGCACAACGCCGTTGGGGTCGCGGGCCGGGTTGCGGGCTGCGGCTGCCGCTGCGACCTGAACCATGCCATCGTCCCACTTGGACCTTGGGAACCCGCCATCGATAAGGTCGAACTTCTTGGCATCGCGCGTTCGGTAGCCCTCGGCCTTCGTGCAGAACAGATCGGCCAAGTCGCGGCGCACCATGCGTTTGTCGACCAAACGGGTGAGGCCTCCAGTTCCGGGAAGCACGCCCAAAAGCGGCACTTCTGGCAAACTCACCGCGGCCGTTCCATCATCGATGAGGTAGATCTCTTCGCAGGCCAAGGCGAGCTCGTACCCACCGCCGGACGCCGTGCCGTTGAGGGCGGCGATGTAGGTCTGGCCCGACTCTCGAGTCGCTTCTTCGAGCCCGCAGCGAGTCTCGTTGGTGTACTTGCAGAAGTTGACTTTGAACCCATGTGCGGAGCTGGCCAGCATCCGAATATTGGCCCCCGCGCAGAAGATCCGAGGCAGGTCCGAGGTGATCACGACCGACCGCACGGCTGGGTGCTCAAAGCGCAACCGCTCCACCGCGTCGTGGAGCTCCAGGTCGACGCCCATGTCGTAGCTGTTGAGCTTGAGCAGGTAGTCGTCGGGCCTCAACCCATTGGTTTCGTCGATGCACAACGCCAACCGGGCGACAGCGCCGTCGACACTCAACGACCAGTGCTTGTACCGGTCGGGGTGGGTCTCAAAAGACGGGATGAGCTGTAGCTTGACGTCGGTGCCCATTGGCGATCCTCCATGCTGGCCGACGGTCCTAGCCGATCCCCGCAAGCACCGCACCAGCGCGGGGGCTACCATGCTGTCATGTTCGCGTGGACACCCTCTCAAGTGGCTGCTGCTCTCGCCATCACGGTCGCCTGCGGTCAGTGGTGGGCGAGCACATGGCGCGATCTAGGTGTCCTTACGCTCGCCGCCTGTGCCGGAGCCATCGTCCTGGGTCGGGGCGCGCCATCGCCTACCGTGGCTGCGATGGTGCTCGTCGCGCTCCTGATCGCAGCCTGGGCGTGGAATCGCGGGGCCCGGCGTGGCGTGGGGCGCCCTGGGCTCGATGGGCTGGCCACATCTCTGGCATTTATCGCCGTTCTCTTGCCCTTCGCGGTCCCGAGCTTCGTGCCGCCGGGCCCGCGGGAGCGGCTCGTGGAGCTCATCTTGGTCGGGCTAGGGCTCTTGGCTTCGGTCGGCCTGCCACTGGCGTTGGAGCGCCCGGGACCTCGGCGACGACGCCCTAGGTTCTTCCGTCGGGTCCCAGTCGTCGAGCGGCCACCACCCCAGGCTAGAGCGTCCGCCGCGGCGGAACCAGCACCTGCGCCATCAGAACCCCCGCCGCCAGCGCCACCGCCGTGATGGGCGCCTGAAGCAGCTCATCGACGCCGATAGCGACCTGTGCATCCAAGACCTGAATGAGGCTTTTAAAGCCCATACTGCCGGGAACCAGCATAAATAGGCCAGGTACAAGGGAGACGGCGGCGGGTCGGTTGAACAGCCGGGCAATGGCATTGCTGGTCATCGCGACGGCAAGACCGCCGATGGCCGCGTCCATTGGGGGAGCCACCCAGCCCTGACAGAGCTGCAGCGCGCCGAAGCCGACCGCACAGGTAAGGGCGATCTCCGGGAGGTTTCGCCACCTCGCTTGCATCAGCAAGGTGAAACTGACGGCGGCGAGGCCAATAAAGAGCCAGTCGAGCCACATGGGTAGCTCCGTGCCCCAAGCGCTGACCCAGGGTAGCGCAGGCCCCAGCCCCAGCCGGGATAGCGCGGCGGTGAACGTCGACCCGGCGACAGCGCCCAGGCCAAGGCTGGCGAAGGTGACTCCAGCGGCGGAAAGCCGAGCGGTGCCAGACACAAGATGTCTTGTCGCAAGCTCTGTAATCGCCGTCGTCAGCGTGAGGCCCGGCACCAGGACGATGAGGGTGGCGATGGTCACGAGGCTGGTGTCGATAGGCCACACCAACCACGACCACAGACCCGCGGTGGTGGCGCCCAAACAGCCGGCGAGCAAGTCCTGCAGGTAGTCCAGTCTGCTGCCTCGGCGGGTCAGGCCCAAGAAGAGGCTCATGATGGCGCCGAGCACCGCAGCGGCGATCACGTCTGCGGTGGCGCCACCCATGATCGCTGTGGCCGCCATGCCGGTGAGCATAAAGCCAGGAACAAGCCACGGTGCAGAGAACCGAGGCGGCGCGCTATCGGCGGCGCGCAACGCGGCCAAGGCGTCGTCGGGCGACAGGTCTCCGGACAGCAGGCGGGTACAGATGTGATCGACCGTGGCCATTCGACCCAGGTCGAGCCCGCCGGGCTCGACACGAATCAGGCTGGTTCGACCCTGCTCCACGGGGCCGAGCGACAGCATCAGCGAAGTGGGAGCCGACGTCAGTCGAGCCTCGATCCCGACGCGGCGGGCCAGGGCATTGACCGTATCCTCCAACCGGTGAGCGGGAGCACCCGCCACGTGCAGGGCCAAAGCCACTGAACACAGCAGTGTTTCGCGATCATCTACCAGGCGGGGAAGGGGGGTGGCAGCCAGCATTCTAGCTCCGCGGGGGGAGGGGTCAGGACGCTAGGTGTTAGACTTCGAAGAAGTCTAACACCTAGCGTCCTGACCCC
>JBGCER010000332.1:0-9503 GCA_045106515.1 Myxococcota bacterium | reverse complement strand
CTATCGTACGGGGGCCTTTGTCAGCTCCTCGGTGCTGCATGGGAGTCATGGATTAGCCTCTTGGTTTCATACCTATCGAGATGAGCTTGGCCGTGCGCCAGGCCGGCAGCACTTGCTGTTCAATCGGGCCCTCTTTGATCCGGAAGAGCTCGGACGGCTGCAGAAGCAGCCGGGGGACCGGACCGTCGAGCGGGCGCTTTCCTGGCTCGACGCATCGGGCTCGGAACCTGTCTTTCTCTGGGTACATCTCTACGACCCTCACGCGCCTCATACGGATCGAGCGCGCGTCGGAGGGCCAACAGGCGCGTTCGATCAACTCCCGAGCGTGTGTGAGTACGCGGGCCATCCGGCCCAGCGGGCCCGCGCGTCGAGCCGCTTGTTGTTCTCTCGCAAGCCTGCGCTGGTAGACCCAGAGGCATGTCGCGCCCTTGGGCACCGAGCCTTGGCAGCGCGGGTGGGCAGTTACGCCGCTGAGGTCGCCTTCGCCGACGCCCAGGTGGCGACGCTCATCGAGGGTTTGGTCGACAGGGACCGGTGGTCGGACACCGCGCTCATCGTCGCTGCGGATCACGGGGAGAGTCTGACGGAGCACCAGCAGACGGTCTCGCACCAGTTCAGCCTGTACGAGCCCGTCTTGCGCGTACCGCTGCTGCTTCGGTTGCCCGCGGGCCGAGGGGGATACCCCGCGGTCGTGACGCAGCCGGTGGGAACTGTACAGATCGCCGCCACTTTGGCTGAGATTGCAGGTGTTCAGCCCGGATCCGGCGCCGGAGTCGGTCTCTTGGCCGTGGCTGGAGGCGCGCCGCCTGACGGTCGGGCGGAGGTGTCGGTGGCTCCTGCCCCGGTGCGGTACGACGGCGTTCGACACTCGACGGCAGTGCGGATCGGCCCCCACAAGGTCATCGCGTTGGGGGGCGGTCGGTACGAGCGATACGATCTGATCGCCGATCCCTTGGAGCGCTTTCCGCTTCGCGCTTCCGCCGACTCGCCCACGCCTGCTCCGCCCGAGCGCCCATCGCGGCCCAAGCGGACCTCGGTCCCTATGCCGTTGCCGGGCTTGCCCGACCCGATGAGGATGCTCGAGAAGATGGCCCAGCCCGCTCTGCCCAATCCGGACCATGAGACGGCCTGGCGCCCGCTAGATCCCGATCAGGAGCCCGCCTTTGGGCCCCTGGAGAAGCGGGCGAGCACCGTGCTCGATGCTGTCGAGTTGGGCTTGTCCGAAGACAAGGTAGATCCTTCTCTTCCGTCGGAGGTTCAAAAGGCTCTAGAGGCTCTCGGGTACCTGCACTGACCGGCGACACCACTCGCTCCACGACCCCACGTACAGCTGCGCCCCATCGAGCCCCAAGCGGTGCAGCTGGAGCAGGGTGTGGCAGGCGGTGACCCCGGAGCCGCAGTGCACGATGGTGCGCTCGGGTGGCACATCGCCCAGGGCTTGCGTGAGGCGGGCTTTGGCCACCGATAGGTCTGTGGTCTCTTGCCAAGGCACGTTGAGGGCCCCGTCAATATGGCCCGCCACGGGATCGATGGGTTCGATCTCCCCACGGAAACGGGGGGCAGATCGGGCGTCGATCACCCGCCAGTTGGGGTCGCGCCGTCGCTCTTTGACCTGGGCCATGGACACAGTCGGCAGGCGCCACTCGGCGGCGGGGTAGGCTGGGCCATCGACGGCAGGGGTGAGCTGATCGGTTCGTTCGCCCTGCACTTCGGTGGCGTCGCGGACTTCGATGTGGGTGTGGCCTACGGCCCGGAGCATCCACCACGCGCGGGCGGCGGCCATGCCTCCATCTTGGCGGTCATAGACGATCACGCGGCTGTGTTTGCCAATGCCCCACCGGCCAAGAGTGGAGCACCAATCTTGTATTTTGGGAAGTGGGTGCCGACCGCCGATCGAGGGATCTGCCGGGGCGGACAGCTCGGTCTCTAGGTTTGCCAGGTGTGCGCCGCGAACCCACTGTGTGGGCGAAGGCTTGGTGGCATCGAGCAGAACGGTCATCGTGCAAGCCTAGCCGAACTCGACGTCCGAGGCAGACCTACGCGATGGCGGGGCCGCCGACGTTCTTGGGAGAGTTTTCCAGTGCGGTCAGCATGGCGGCTTCGGCCTGGCTGATGAACTTGCCGTGGTCCCTCGGCTCCACTTCGTAGCGGATGACCAGGTCGACCACTTGGGCGCGGGCGGCTGGGATTTGGTCCGGCGAGGTGATGTTGCGCACGACGCCGCGGATCTCCCGCCAAGCCGCGGCATATCCGCTCTGCCGGTCGGCCATGCCGCTCATGCCGCCGACCGTCTTGCGGACGGACTCGGCCATCTTTCGACCGCCGCCCATGGCCGCGCCGAGAACGCTGGTGATGGCGCTGGTCGGGGCCTCTTGGGCGTCCGCGCTGTGTTCGACGTCCATGAGGCGGGACTGGGTCTGCACCTTCTTGTCGGCCCAGTGGCCTTCGTGGAAGTCTGCGCCTTCCTCGCGCTCCCACGTGTCGTCGCTCGACCGAGCGCCGGAGACGATGGGCAGGTTCATGTCGTGCTTCGCGCGCAGGGCGTTGAGCTCGGCGAGGGGGAAGGTCATGTGGGAGAGCGGGCTATTGAGGCCCTTGCGCTCGAAGGTGAACACCTCGCCCTTGGCAAAGCCTTCGCCGGAGTCGGACACCAGGTCGCCTTCGGCCCGATAATGCGTGGCTTTGTGCTTCTCGGAGTCGACGCGTTGTGCTTCGGCGCCGTTGATGCCCGGTGACTGGAACGTCACGATATTCCCGACGAATCCGCCGAGGCGCGATGCGGCGAGCTGGGCCAAGGCCCCGCCCAGACTGTGGCCAGTCACGTCGGAGGCGCCGCCCTGACGCGCGAAGACCATCTCGATCTCTTTTTCATTACGCGAGAACTGGAACGTGCCGATGCCTTGGTCATTGGCGTCATCGAGGGCGCCACCGCCATTCGCCGTGCCGCGGAATGCGACGACGGGCTTGAGCGGCTTGCCGTCCGGGTCGGTCGCCGACGGATCTTTGGGCTTGAAGCCCACGACTCGGAGGCCCGAGTTTTTGTCTTCGTGCTCTGCGTTGAGCTCGTATCCCCACCCTTCGAGGGTCTTGGCATCGCCCTTGCCATAGGCGTAGGTGTGGGCGAGCTGCTCTAGCATGACGTGGTAGCCAGGGATATTCGCGGTCTTTGCGAGCAGCGCTTTCTCGTCGGTGCGCAACTCATCGATGCCGCGGTCCGCCATGCCGATGAGGGCTCCAGCGGCCGCCCCGAGCAGTGCGCCGGGTAGCGCCAAGATGCCGCCGCCGATGCCCGCGCCTTTGACCGCGCTCTCGTCGCTGTCCAGGGAGCCTGCAGCACCGCCGATAGCTCCTCCGACAGCCAGACCGGGAACGGCGCCGATCATCGCGCCGTTGACGGCTCCATTCTTGGCGCCCTCTTTTGCAGCGGATCCGAAGGACTTCAGACCGCTCCATGCGCGTGAAAGCCAGCTTCCCTTCTTCTCTTCTTCGGGTTCCAGGCCCGCGGCAGAGACCGCGTCCTGGTTGCTGCCTGTGAGCTGTTGAGAGGCCTTGGCCAGGTCCACAGAAGTGGAGTCTGGACCCCCTTTTTCGTGTTCGGGCTTGCCGTATTTCTTCATAGATGGCCTCGCTGGCGGACTCAGAGGAGTGAGCCGGGCACGCTTATGAAGTAGTGTGTCGGCTCAATACAGGCCAGCCAGGAGTACAAATGCCGACGCCTAGCCCGACCTCCGCGGCCCTATTCTCATGGTTGCTCAGCGAGGGCCTTGCGGCGGATAGATCCGACGATGGCGTAGTGATGCAAGTCACCATCCCAGACACCGATGGGCGCACATTACGGCTCGTCGAGGTCGAAGATGCCCAGGTTCTGGCGGTCTCCATGGTGGCGAAAGCCCGCGTGCCACGCACTCGTTGGACGGCGCTGTACCCCATGCTCTCCAACGTGAACTCCAGCTTGGCGATGGGGGCCTGGGTGCTGGATCCAGACCGGGAGATGCTGGTGTTTCGATTGGGGATCCCCGCAACGGGGGTGGCCTACGAAGCGTCAGCGCTGCGGGCGGTGCTGTCCTACGTAGCATCCACGGTCGGCGCTCTGGAGGCTTCGTTCCTTGGAGCGACCGAAGACGACGTATTAGCGGCCTGGATGGCGGAAGATGAGGAGTAGTCACAGCGCGATAGGCGCCGTGCCGCCTCTGACGTAGAGCGGATGGCGGGGGTGACCGGCCTTTGTGTGGCCGAGGCACTTTGATGTTTTAGGAAGGGTTTTCCGCACGTGTGCCGCCCGCCCCTGCAGTCCACCTCGGGCGCCCCAACATGCCAGTACCATTGCCGAGGCGCGCACGGCCGCGGCCAGGTGGGTGTCGTTTTCCGGTCCGATGGGATGGGGTACCGTTGAGAGCGCTCTGGGATCGGTCGAGCGCCACGCGAAGAGGTTGACCAGCACCACGGTTCCAAACCCCCACGCCTTCGAAAAGGCCAGGATGCGCCTCAATGTAGGGTCATCGACGTGGGCATCGGCGGTGGACGGGTTGAGGCCGATCCAGGTGATCTGCGCTCCCCCGCCAATGTGTCGTACAAGACGGTAGCGGTAGCGGTCGCAGGAACTGATCACGGCGCTCCCATCGAGGGCGTCGATCATGTTGTGCTTCGAGGCAGGCTCACGGCTACGTGCAGGCCGCCGTCGGGGTGGTTGCTGGCGCGGACCGTCCCGCCCAGCTGCTCGATCAGCTCCTTGACGAGCGCCAGGCCGATGCCGGTGCCTTGGGTGCGTCGGGTCAGCTCGCGCTCTCCGCGGACGAAGGGGCGGAACATGGTTTTGAGCAGCGCGGGCGGCACGCCAGGCCCGCGATCGCGAACGGTGAGAACCGCGCGGTCCGCCTCGGCTTGCACTCGGAGGGCTACGGTGCGATTCTCGGCATCTTTGCTGAATTTTAGGGCATTATCGAGCAGGTTGGTGAGCACCTGGGACAGGGCGTCGCGGTCGACGGGCAGCTCGGTGACGTCTTGGTCGATGTGCAGCGCGAGCGTCGCCCCGGCTGCCTCGAATTGCGGGTCCATCATTCGAGCCACGTCCTGGATCACCGAGCCTAGTTTGCCAGTCTGACCCTGGGCGACGGGCAGGCCTCGGTCGAGCTGGCTGAACGCGAGCACATCGTCCACCAACCGCGACAGCCGCTCGGCCTCAAGGCGGATGGTCTTGTAGTAGCCCTGCCGCTGCTCGGGCTGACTCACCATATTGCCCTCCAACATCTCGCTATACATGCGGATGGACGTCAGGGGCGACTTGAGCTCATGGGTCACGGCGGACACGAAGTCTTCGCGCTGTTCGGCGTGGCGGGCCATGAGCCGCAGCACTTGATCGATGGCCATCAGCCCCGCGGCGGCCAGCACCAGCAAGGCGAACAGGATGACCCACACCCATCGGCCGACCCCCGTCGGTTCCGGCAGGGTCTCGATGTGGGTTGATGCAGTAAAAGTATCGAATGGAGCTGCAAAATCGTGTCGAAATAGGTAGCCCGTCTCCGGGGGCGTGGCGCCATCCCAGCGCACCGTCACCGCGCCCTGCAATCCGGTGTCTGCCAGGCTCCTCCGTACCAGGTGGGCCTGAAGCTCCGGCACTCGCAGGACCAGCCCTTGGACCCACGTGCGCTCGTTGAGGGACACGGTGCGGTGCAGAACGAGGCGGGGTTCAACGCCTTCTACGCGCAAGGCCATGGGGCTCAGCACCACGTCGATGACCTCGGCGCTGGCGGGGACCTCCACCTGAACCGGCACCCAGACGCGGGTTGGGCCTCGGGCCTGGACCGCAGGGGGGGCCGGCGCCGTCTGTGGCTCGGGCGCGGGGGCTTGTGTCTCGGGCGCTTGTGGCTCGGCCACAGCGGTCTGGGCGAACTCTTGGAGCTGCATTTGATTGACCGATTGGCGCTGAGCGAAGCGGTTGGAGCGGGGCGCAGCCGAGTTGTTGAGCGACGCCTCTAGGGGTAGGTCTGCATCCGGCAGATTGTCCATTACGACTGGCTTTTGAGGCACGGCGGTCGCGACCTTGACGGGTGCGGCAGCAGCGACCTTGGCCCGCGGCACGTCGACCGGTACGGTGACGGTGACGGTGGTGGGCGGTTGCGCGTCCCCGTGACCCCACCCCGACAGGCCCTGGGCGATCCGGCTGAGGTCAGATCTGGACGGCTCATCGAGGTCGTGGGTGACCGAGAACGTGCCCTCGGGGTCGATCTGAAACCAGCCGAGCACATGGTCTGGGCGAGGCCCCATCAGCGCCTGCATGGGGCGGTATTGGATGAATGGCCGTGATTCTTCGTCGTCGAGCAGGGTGGTGAGTTCGCGTTCCATGCCGTCGAAGATGCGCTCGGCGATGAGCTGGTGGCGCAGCAGCCGAGCCCGCTCATCGGCCTCCCAACCGCGCCAGGCGGCGCCCGCCACCATCACCGCGATCAGCACCCCGAGGCCTGCCAGCAGCGTCCGGGCCAAAAGGAAGCGGCGCCTGCGTTTCACGGGCGCATCCGGTAGCCAGCGCCGCGCACGGTTTCGACAAGATCGGCGTCTGAAGCGCCTAATAGCTTGCGGCGAAGCTTGACCATATGCATGTCGATGGCCCGTGTCTCCACGCCCTCGACTCGCTGGTAGCCCCACACCTCGGCCAGCAGGTCTGTGCGTTTGACGACCGCCGGCCGACGGACCGCCAGGTGCCTTAGTACCTCCACGTCTCGCACAGATAGAGGCACCTCGCCTCGGGGACCGCGGGCGATCAGGGCGTCGACGTGCACCACGACGTCTGCAGCGGACAGGGTCCGGTCCGCGTCGACCCCCGCCCGCCGGAGGAGGGCTTTGACCCGAGCGACCAGCTGACTCACCGAAAAGGGCTTGGATACGTAGTCGTCGCAGCCTGCCTCAAAGCCCTTGAGGATGTCCTCTTCGCGATCTTTGGCCGTGAGCATCACAACGGCTTGCCCAGGGCGCTCGGCCCGAATGGCCCGACAGATGGAGAACCCATCTTGGCCGGGCAGCATGACGTCGAGCACGATGAGGTCCCACGGCTCGGCCAAGGCTCGCTCGCAGCCCAGTGTTCCGTCCGCCACGCCCACGGGATCAAGGCCGTTATATGCCAACAAGTCGCACAATCCGCGTCGGATGGCGTCTTCGTCTTCCACGATCAAGATGCGGGGGCGGGAGCTCATGTCGGCATCGTAGCCACGTCCCCTAGGTGCAGGAGCCGATTTACTGAGCCGTTACCTAGCGTTGCGAGAGGCCTTACCCCAGATCTTGGGCGTCTGGCCTAGATCATGAGAGCACCCTCTGGAGGCTCTATGACCCGCTACGCACTCTTCAACCTCGCGGCCCTCGGCGCGCTGATCATCACCCCCCTCGCCTTGGCTAAGAAGGCACCCAAACACCAGGTGGAGGCCCTGCGCGCACAGGGTGCCGCGGGTCTGCAGATCGCCCTGGAGAGCGACGACGACCGGCTCGTGGACGCCGTCGCCGGACAGCGGTACGCCCGGTACAGCGAGCTGTACTGGCACACCGATCTGGACGCGGCGATTCAGACGGCCACGGCTCTGAACAAGCCCATCGTGTCGTTGACGCTGCTGGGCGATCTGCGGGACGAGTACACTTGTGCGAACAGTCGATTCTTTAGGGCATTCCTTTATTCTCATCCCGATGTTGCCAAGATGCTGCGCGATGAGTTTGTGCTGCACTGGGCCTCTGAGCGCGATGTGCCGCGGGTGACGGTGGAGTTTAGCGATGGTCGAGCGCTCACGCGGACGATCACCGGCAATAGCGTGCACTACCTGCTCGACGCCGATGGCACGCCCATCGATGCGCTGCCGGGCGTGTTCAGCCCCGAGGCCTTCTTGGCGGAGCTGCACGGGTGGAAGACGCTACACGCCCAGGTGGAGAGCGCCGGCGATGCGCGAGCGCTGGCGGTGACCCGCCATCATGAGCGGGCGCTGGGGGGGCGCTCGCGCAGGCTTGTGAGCGCCTTGGCTGAGGTGCGGGCCACAGACGCCCAGCTCCTGAGCGTGGACGACCAAGACGTGTGGAATCAGCAGGCGACCCAGTGGATGAGCACGGGATCCTATAACTTGGCCTCGTCCATTCCTGCTTTCCTACCTATGGAACTCGCCGTATCGAAGCTTTGGGTGGAACGTCCCATCCTGAGGGCCATCGACCCGCGACAGCCCACCACCACTGGGGAGTCCGGCGCCACCCTCTCCCCGCAAGACTGGAGGCCGCCGCAAGGCGCGGAGTGGCAGGCTTTGGGTTTGTTGAACCCGGTGTCCTTCCACGAGCAGTCGGTCGCCCTGATGCGATCGGAGAATCCGGTGGGACCCGCCGGAGGGAGCGAGACCCGAATGCTGGAGCGGCTCCGGGAGTCGGTCGCCGCGGACACGGCGAGGAACCAGTACATGCTCCGGCCGAAGATCCAGTCCTGGTTTGCCTCGGGTGAGGTGACGGACCTGCGCGCGCTCAACCGCCGAGTCTATGACGAGGTCTTCGCGACCCCCGCCACCGACCCCTGGCTCGGCATGCTCGACGTGGACGCATACAGCGGACTCATCAATGGTGGCGTGTCGGTGCCGACGCCAGCGAAGGGGACCTAGGGCGGAGCGCTGACGCCCCACCCGCGCTCGATGGTGCCTTGCAGCTCCGCCACGGGCTGCTCGATGCGGCTCACGTCCCAAAACCGGATGGTGTCGTCCCAACTTCCGGTGGCCAAGTGCGTACCGCCGGGGGAAAACGCCACTGCGCTCATTCGTCGGGTATGACCTTGTAACCTGGCTAATAGGGCCCCATCTTTGGCTCGCCACACCCAGGCTCGGTGCGCGGTGTCGGTGGCGGCGACCAGCCGGCCATCGGGAGAGACTGCAATGTCTGTGATGGGCTTGCCGGTTGACGCCCACGGTGCGCGAACCCCGTCAGCACCCAAAACATCGAGGCCATCGGCCGTGCCCAGATAGATGGGCCATCCTTTGGGTCCGGGCGCTACGGCGGTCACCGTGTGCGCGCCCAACTCGGTCCACGTCGGTGGGTCGTTCAAGTCCAGGCGGACCAGCGTCTGAGCTTTGGTCAGGAAGACGGCGGTACGCCCCTCGGGTGAGACCGCGCCCTCCAAGCCGATCGGGCTTCCAGAGGCCGCGATCTTTTGATCGGTGGTCGGGTGCCACAGCAGCGTGGGGTCGCCGAGCAGCAACATGTGCTCGTCGGCCATCGGCAGGACTCTGCGGGCGAGGCCATCGCCCGGCAGCCGGCGGACCTGGTCGCCCTCGTCGACGAACACCCCGCGCAGGGTTCCGATGAGTACCTCACCAGAAGGCAGGGCTGCCGCGGATTTTGTCTGTGGGAGAGAGGGTCCACCTTGGAGCCGGTCGCTGTGCCCGTCGGGCCGGATTCGGCCGGTGCGGTTGCCGCCTGCTGCCACCAGTTCTCGCCCCCAGCTCAGGCCCACCACGCCGGTGGATTGCAGGGCGATGGGGGCGTATGCGGCGGTGGTG
>JBGCER010000331.1:0-5888 GCA_045106515.1 Myxococcota bacterium | reverse complement strand
GCGCTGTACGTGTCTGGCGCGCTGCCGCAGACCCACCGGGTGATGGTGAAGGACGAAGACGTATGTGTGCACTGCGGCCTCTGCGCCGAGCGGTGCCCGACCGCTGCCTGGGACATGGCGAGGATGGACTTGTTCATTCCCCATGCCGCCGATGCCAAGTGAGGCTGTCTGCATGAGTGGTGTAAACGATTTTGCGATGCGTATTGGCACGGTCAACGGCACGGGCTCGGCGAGCGCGAACGGCATGTTGATGCAGGCCATCTTCCGTATGGGTGTGCCCATCTCCGGAAAGAACGTCTTCCCCTCCAACATTCAGGGCCTGCCCACCTGGTATGAGATCCGGGTCAATGCGAACGGTCACACGGCCCGCATTCCCGAGTTCGACCTGGTGGTGGCCATGAACCAGCAGACCTACGCCGACGATGTGGCGGGGGTAAAGAGCGGAGGCTGGCTGATTCACGACTCCAGCTGGCCCCTCGATCCCGCGCTAGCCCGAGAGGACATCCACTTCTTGGGCGTGCCGCTGGCCAAGCTCTGCTTTTCCAAGTTTAAGGGCTCGCGAACTCGCATCTTGATGAAGAACATCGCCTATGTGGGCGCGCTGGGAGCGCTCCTGGACCTGGACATGGACGTGGTTCGCCAGATGCTGCACGAGAAGTTTTCGGCGAAGCAGCACCTGATGGACGCCAATGACTTGGCCATCAAGCTTGGGTATGACTACGCCAAAGAGCATTTTCAATGCCCGCTTCCAATCCATCTTGAGTCTTCGGACAAGACCGCAGATCACATCATCATCGATGGGAACACGGCCGCGTCTCTGGGCTGTGTGTTCGCTGGAGCCACCGTCGCTGCGTGGTACCCGATCACGCCATCGACCTCGATCATGGACGGGTTCACCAAGTTCTGTGAACGGTATCGGGTCACCGAGGATGGAGAGCACAACTATATTATCTTGCAGGCCGAAGATGAACTCGCCGCGGCGGGCATCACCATCGGTGCCTCTTGGGCGGGCGCGCGAGCGTTCACCACCACCAGCGGGCCTGGGATCAGCCTGATGGGCGAGTTTATCGGGCTGGCCTATTATGCAGAGATACCCTGTGTTTTCTTCGATGTGCAGCGGGTTGGCCCGTCGACCGGCATGCCCACTCGAACCCAGCAGGGCGACCTGCTGACCACGGTGTACTGCTCGCACGGTGACACCCTCCATATTGTGCTTTTCCCGGCCCATCCCGGCGAGTGTTTTACGATGGCCCGCGACGCTTTTGACCTAGCGGAGCGCTTCCAGACGCCGACCTTTGTGGTCTCGGACCTAGACATTGGCATGAACGACTGGATGATCCCCAAGCTGGAGTGGGACGACAGCTTCACGCCCGACCGCGGCAAGGTGCTTACCGCGAAAGAGCTGGAAGAAGCCGAGGCATTCTACCGCTACTTGGACGTCGATGGCGATGAGATCCCATACCGAACCCTGCCGGGCGTACACCCCAAGGGCGCCTACTTCACCCGCGGGTCCGGTCACGACAAATATGGCGCCTACACCGAGAAGGATGGGCCGTACACCGAGGTTGTGGACCGGATCAAGCGCAAGGTCATCTCGGCTAAAGATAGTGTTCCACAGCCCATTATCGAGCGTGTTGAGGGGGCGGCGTTCGGCATCGTCACCATCGGCGGCTGCGCAGGGGCGGTGGCCGAGGCCGTGGAGCGGTGGGCGGCTCGGGGCGTGGCGGTGGATGTGATGCGGATCCGCGCCTTTCCCTTCCCGGACACGGTCGAGTCCTTCTTGCGCGAACACGAGCACAACTATGTGATCGAGCAGAATCGAGATGGTCAGCTGCACAGCTTGCTCTTGTTAGAAACCCAGATCGAGCGCGATCGCATCACCAGCGTGCCGGACTACGGCGGGCTGCCCCTGTCGGCTCAGGTCGTCATTCGTGGCGTTGAAGGAGCTCAAGCATGACCCACATCGCAAAGCCCAGCGCCCGTCACCCCAACCTTCCCACCAACGCGCTGGGTCTGACCTACCGCGACTATGAAGGTTCGGTGTCCACCCTGTGCGCGGGTTGCGGCCACGACTCGGTCACCGGCGCCATCGTGCAGGCGTTTTGGCGCCTAGCTGTCGAGCCCTACCGGGTCGTGAAGCTGTCGGGGATCGGCTGCTCCAGCAAGACCCCCACGTACTTCTTGCGTGATGCCCACGGGTTCAACTCCGTGCATGGCCGCATGCCTTCCGTCGCGACGGGCGCCAATGCTGCGAACGGGGAGCTGATGTACATCGGCATCTCGGGCGATGGCGACTCCTTGTCCATCGGCTTGGGGCAGCTGTGTCACGCGTCCCGCAGAAATGTAAACCTCACCTACGTGCTCGAAAACAACGGCGTGTACGGTCTGACCAAGGGCCAGTTTTCGGCCAGCGCTGACGTGGGCACCAAGGCCAAGCGCGGCGCGATCAACCAGTCTCCGCCCATCGATCCAGCGCTTCTCGGCCTGACGTTGGGCGCGGGCTTTGTGGCTCGCTCCTTCTCGGGGGACAAGGCCCAGCTCGTGCCCATCTTGGAAGCGGCCCTCCGGTACAAGGGGTTCGCTCTCATCGATGTGATCTCGCCATGTGTGACGTTCAACGACCACAAGGGCTCGACCAAGTCCTATGTGTACACCCGCGAGCACTACCGCGAGGTGACTGAGGCGAACCTCGTGCCCCATCAGAGCGAGATCACCGTGCAGCAGGCTCCGGGCGAGCCGCGCCGAGTCCGCCTACACGACGGGAGCAACGTGGTCTTGACCAGTGTCGATGGGCAGTATGACCCCACCGATCGCGCGGCGGCCTTCGCGCATTTGAGCACCCTCGCTGCACGAGGCGAGGTCGCGACGGGGATCTTGTACATGCAAGAGAGCGAAGGCGACATGCACACCCAGAACCACACCGATGGCAAGGCGTTGGTCGAGGTGCCCTACGCCGAGTTGTGTCCGGGAAGCCACGCCCTGAGCACTTTGATGGACGAGTTTCGGTAGGTCGGCTCCGCCTTGGCTACACTGCCCAGAACCCGTTGGAGTGCCCATGTACGCTTGGCTTCGTCTGTGTTGTCCCCTCATTGTTCTTGCCGCCTGCAATGGCGTGGATGAACCTACGGATCCGACGGATGACAGCGATAGCGAGCAAGTGCAGTACGAGGCCGACCCAGACGTCAACACCTACGTACCCGAGGGCTACGGCGCCACGGATCCCAAGCGCATCATCTACCTGGGAGACTCCATCAGCGCTGGCGTCGGCGCCAGCTCCGGCAAGCTGTCCTACCCGGAGCTGCTGGTCGAAAATGACGAGTCCGAGTGGGCGGGCTGGGGCGAGCAAGACCTTGAGAGCGTCTACGGCGATCTCGAGGTCATCGACGTGGCGGTGAGCGGCGCGCGCACGGGTGGGCTGATTAGCGACCAACTCCCAGCGGTCTCGGAGGCGGTGGGAGCGAGCGCTTCGGGCGAGACCATCGTGGTCATGACCATCGGCGGCAATGATATGCAGGCGGCCCTGCTGCCCATGCTTCGGGCCGAGGACAAAGACGCGGCCTATGAAGAGCAGCTTCGGCCGGTCATCGACAACTTCGAGACCATTATCGACTACTTCCAGGACCCGGCTCGGTTCCCGGACGGCGCCTTCATCTACATGACCAATGTCTACGAGCCCACCGACAATGCGGGCCAGGTGCAGCAGTGCTTCTTTGGGATCGACATCGGCCCGGCGCTTCCGTACCTCCAGAAGGCAAACGCCGAGTTCCGGGAGTTGGCGGTGGCCAAGGGCACGGCCTCGGTCGACCTGTATGGGCACTTCCAAGGCCATGGCCACAACTCTGCGGACGCGGGCATCGAGTCGCATGACGAGGCCGATCCTTCGCTTTGGCTCGCCAATGACTGCATTCACCCTAACGATCGCGGCCACCACGAAGTTCGCAGGCTCTTCCTGACGGCCATCGAGGGGCGTCCCCTAGAGGCCTTTGGCGAGGCGCCGTAGTCTGCCAGATCCCGTCGATTGCGGACTGCGGACTAGCGCTTTTGCGGTAGACTACGTGCAGCGCGCCTTTGGGCGGACGTAGTGGCACGGACGACGGAGGCATTCATGGACGGTTCACTCGCCGAGCTTCGGCGGTCGGTTTTGCTTGTGGTTGGCTTGGTGGCGTGCGCGCCCACGACGGCCACCGTGCAAACGGATCCCCCGGTCATCGAGCCCGCGGGCTGCAATGGCGTGCCGATTTTTGGGGTCTACGGCACCGCCACCGGCTTTGTTCGCTGCACCGATGGGGTGGTGTTGCGCACCGACGCCATAGCCGGCGTGGCCAATACGATCACCGAGCCTCGGTGCACCCTGGCTACCGGTGAATGCACCACAGATGCGGACTGCTCCGGACAGAGCGGTGGCGCGTGTCTCGATCGGTCGGGTGAAATAGACTATTGCGCCTGCATCTATAGTTGTGCCCAAGATAGTGACTGCGGCACGGGTCAGATTTGCCTGCCGCCAGGCGTGTGGTCGCGAGGCCCGGAGTGGGGCACCTGCGTGCCGGCCACCTGCACCACCAACGCGGACTGCCCCAGCGAAGAGTGCAGCTTTACCAGCTACAATGACGGGTGCGGAGATGTGCCGAGGCTGGCGTGCCGCGCCCCGGCCGATGTGTGTCGGGTCGACGGGGATTGCTCGGACAGCGAGAGCGGCCCTCGCACCTGCGCGTTCGACTACGCGGGCGACATCGGATGTCAGCAACCCGACTGCGATATCGGCCGGCCGTTTACGGATTCGCACGGCGAGTGGAGGCAGGCCCATGCCGTGGTACGGAGCGACTGGGCTGATGGGCTGGCGCTTAGCATCGGGCTCTGCGACGCAGACCGGGCGGAGCTCGCTGCGCACTGGACTGAGATTGCGCTCCTCGAGCACGCCTCTGTCGCCAGTTTTGCCCGGCACACTCTGGAGCTCATGGCGCTGGGAGCCCCGTCCCACCTGCTGGCGCAGGCTCAGCGGGCGGCGGCCGATGAGGTGCGCCACGCCACCGCCGCCTTTGGCTTGGCGCGGGCGTTTGGGGGGACCGATGTAGGTCCCGGCCCCATCGACATGACGGGCATGGCGCCCCGGTCCACCGCCGCTGAGATCCTTCGGGCGCTGGTCGTCGAGGGGTGCATTGGAGAGACGTTGGGCTCCGCCGAAGCGCGTCTATCCGCGGGCCGGTCCATCGGCCCAGTGCGGGATGTGTTGGCTTCGATTGTGGAAGATGAAACTCGACACGCTCTGCTGGCTTGGCGCACGGCTCGGTGGATGCTCGAACAGGATCCGAGCCTGGTATCGGAGCTCGAGGGGTTGGCCTTCGAGCCCCGGCCCGAGTCCCAGCGACCCCATCGACTGGCCGAGCACGGCCTCATTGCTGAGGGCGAGCGGGCCGCGCTCCATCGTCAGGTGTGGCGGTCGGTGATCGGCCCGGCCCTGGACGCGCTGGTTCAGTCTGCGCGGACCCGCACCGTAGAGGCGCCCGATGAGCGTGCCAGCGCGGGTCTCTAACGCCACCGGCGCTCGGTCGGCCGCGCGGTTGCATCGCGTTCAGGAGCTGTGGAGCGGGTGGGGTGAGATCGCCCGGTATCAGCTCCGCGGCGGCCCTGTCGCCACGGTGATCGTCAAGCAGGTTCAGCCCCCGGCGGAAGGGGCTCACCCCAGAGGGTGGGACTCGGATCGGTCCGATCGCCGCAAGCGCCACAGCTACTTGGTCGAGAGGGCGTTCTATCAGTTTTATGCCCCTGATCTGCCCGCCGGTGCCCGCGTGGCGCGCACGTGGGCGCTCGACGAGGGCTTCTTCGTCTTGGAGGACCTAGACGCCGCAGGCTTCCCTGGGCGGGCGAGGGGAGCGCTGCCTCTGGATCAG
>JBGCER010000330.1:0-37709 GCA_045106515.1 Myxococcota bacterium | reverse complement strand
CGTCGAAGGCCGAAACGTTGCGCACACCATGGACCCCCGCCTGGGTCGTCCTGTGGAGACCCGCGTGGCCTCGGCGACGGTGGTAGCGCCGGACTGCCGAACGGCAGATGGCTTGGCGACGGCGCTGATGGTTCTGCCTCCCGACGAGGGGTTGGCCCTCATCCGCCGGCTTCCAGACGTGGACGCAGCGGTGATGTTGGTGGCGGACGACGGCTTTGAGCTTCGCACCACTGAGGGGCTTGCCGGTCACGTGCAAATCGTGTCGGATCGGGTTCGCGCGGCCGATTGAGGGTCAGAGTCCGCTGGTCGTGCCGTGCAACTCGGCAGGGTCCGTCGGCATCGGTTACGACAAGCATCGGAGGAACCATGGAGATTCTACTCACCCTCGCGCTCTTTGGCGTGGCCATGACCGGCATGGCCATCGGGGTGATCTTCTCCAACCGCAAGCTCCGTGGATCCTGCGGTGGAGACTCCATTCAGAACGCCGATGGGGAGTCCGTGTCTTGCGGTGCCTGCCCCAAAAAGGAAGTTGAGATCTGCCCTAGCGATGAGCCGCTCATCGCCCTGGCTCAACTTGCACACCCCAATCCCCGACATCGTCACTAGTTGGTGATGGGTGCCGCGCCGTCGGCACACCCACTTCTCGGTCGGTCCAGGGGCCTGATCCGTACGCGGGGCGTGCAATCATCGCGATTGTCTCTTGCGGTTGGCCCCCAGTCGTCGCTATCTTTAGAGCCACTGTCTTTTTCGGATGGAGGTCGAATGACCCGCCTGCTCGTTCTTGCCCTGCTTGCCCCCCTCGCTGTCACCGCGTGTGACTCCACGGGAGACACGCCTGATGGCCTGGATTCCGAGGAAACCGGGGCGACCCGATTTACGTTGTCGCCGGCCGTCGCCGGGCGTGGTCAAGTGCTTACGGTGCAGGTTTCTGCCAACCGGTCCCGCTTCGAATTTGGGGCGTCTGACCTGGACCTTGGTGAGGGCATCAACGTCGAGTCTGTGACCGTCGAAGATGGCTACGGCATGTTCGCCGACATCACCATCGATCCGGATGCAGAGCTCGGCCAGCGAGATGCGACCGTGAGCATCGGCGGATCCGACACGGTGCTCAGCGACGTCTTTACCGTCATCAACGACTCCATCGTGCAGGTCGAGCCTCCGAACGGCAAGATGGGCGAAGTGCTGGACGTCGCCATCTCCGGTGGCGGCACTGAGTGGACGTCGGGTGGCACCTGGGCTGGGTTCGGCAAGGGCGTGCGCGTGATGGAGTTCTCCGTCCTCACGCCAACTCTGGCCACGGCCACCTTGGCCATCGACTCCGACGCGCGTCCCGGTCCGCGGGACGTCACGGTGGAGACCGGCCCCGATGTCGTCGCCCTCTACGATGGCTTCATCGTCGACCGCGCCGTCATCGCGTGCGAGTTCACGCCCGGCGAAGGCTTCCAGGGCGCCACCATCGACTTCACCATCACCTGTGTCGACACCGACTGGACCTCGGGTTCGGCCCGCGTGGAGTTTTGGGATGATGGCGGTCGCAACCCCGACATCGCCATTTCCGAGCTTCAGGTGATCGACGGTGAGAACATGTACGGGCGCCTCCGAGTGTCGAACGCGGCCATCATCGGACAACGCGACGTGTACATCAGCAATGGCGATGAGTCGGTGCTGCTCCCCGATGCATTCAACGTCATGGACGCTCCTGCTAGCCTAGATAACGTGGCGATCTCCCTGGGCTTTGACGTAAGCCGCGGCATCGACAACGACAGCTGTGAGCTCGGCGAGAACGTGTCGGCCTTCGCGGCCTTCGTCATCCCGCTGGACCCGCCCTGTGGCAGCCCACCGCCTCCCGGCAGCGGTCCCATGCCCTACGATCTCAACGGCGTGTTCCCCGTTCCCCCCGAGGCGGCCCCCGAGGACGGGCCCAACCCAGAGACGGTGAGCGCAGGCGACTACGTCTGGTTTGAGAGCCCGCTGAACGTGGTCACCCTCGAAAAGGATGTGATCGCCTCCACCGGCCAGATCATCTACCGCGGCGTGGACCTCACCCTGGATGACTACGGGTTCAACCAGTACTACGATCTGCACACCCAGGGCGATCCCGAGGGCATCCCCGAGGTGGTCCTCAAGGGCGTACAGCCCACGGTTCCCGCGGACTACTACTTGTTGGCTCCGGAGATCTGCCGTGACTTTACGCACGATCGCGCCGAAGACTTCGAGTACACGTGGACCCCGGCGCAGACCTACCCCAATGCCATCTTCAGCACCCAGATCAGTGGTGTGCTGGCGGTGAATGGCGAAGGTGGCTTTGCAGGCTCGATCCCCTGGGACGACGGTGAGCACACCTACGCCACAGGGGAACTCACTCAGATGCAGGCCACGCCGGTGTCTTTCTCGGCAACCAGTTTCATTGAGGGTCCCTACTTCGGGTTCCCGTTCTCCACGATTCAGACCAATAAGTCGGACTCGGCGCTGTCGACCTCGGCGCAGATGACCCTTGAGTAAGAGTGGACCGACTGCGGGCGCGGACGGACACGGAGAGTGAGACGCATGTTCAACGATTTTCGTATGACTCCGCTGCTGATCTGCGGTCTCGCCGCGGCCCTCTCGGCGACGGCCTGCAATAGCGACAGCGGCTTCCGCCTGCGGAAAGACGGCACCATCGCCGTGGTCGTGGGTGATTTCGACAATCTTCAGGAGTCGTTCAACCGACTCTCGGTCGATACGGTCCGTTATGACGGCATTATCTCGACCGCGACCTGGGTCGAAGACGCAGACGACTTCACGGCGCCGGCCCTGCGGGTCGAAAACCTGTTCTCGTCCGAGCGAAACCAAGAGCTGCTCGCTCATGGTTCCGTCTTCGTCGCTTCCGGAAGTCGCGGGTTCGGCATCCGGCAGTACAATAGTTTGGCCGACGATAATCAGGTGGTGGCAGACCCGGAATCCGTGGCGAATGCGCTCGCATTCGTCCGTGCGGGCGGCGTTTTGGTGTTGACGGACTGGACGTATGACTTGGTGCCGTTGCTCTTCCCTGGAGCCATCGATTTCTGGGGAGACGAGTCGGTTCTCGACGCCGCCCAGCTGGGTGATGTCGGGACGGTTCAAGCCAGAGTTGTCGACGACGAGCTCATCAAGGACCTCGACCTCACTGATGATGGGGCGTTGAGCCTCGACTTCAACTTCTCCTACTGGGCCGTGATGGAGAGCGTCGACGAGAGCGATGAACGCGTCAAGGTCTGGATGCGTGGCGATGTCTCGCTTCGCGACGGAGATGGCGGCGGCACGATCGAGCTCACGGATGTGCCGCTCTTGGTCACCGTCGACGTTGGCGGCGAACTCGGAGGGCGGCTGGTGTACAGCTCCTTCCACTTCGACGCCCAGAACCCAGTGGTGATCGACAAGCTGCTGCAGTCCCTCGTGGGGGACTTCGATCAGAGTGAAGTGGTCAAAGACCGTGGAGACGAATGATGTCCGGCGCGCGATTCGCAGCCTTCTTGCTCGGCACCTCGGTGTTGCTCACGGCGGGCTCTGCCTGTCGGGAAGACAACTTTCGTGAGCTGACCGAGATCGACCGGTTCCAACAGAACCGCAGAAACGAGCTGGATCTGCTCGTGGTCATCGACAACTCCTGCTCCATGCGAGAAGAGCAAGAGAACGTGGCATCGAACTTCGATAGTTTGATCAACGTGTTCTCTGCGGCCGAGGTTGACTGGCGCATCGCCGTCACCACGACGGATGTGGAGTCGGACCGCTTCCGCGGCCTCCTGCTCGGCGGCGACGATGAGATCATCGTGCGCGGCTCCTCTCGGGAGATCGACCGCGTTGAGTATGATCGTGAGTGGGTCTTCAACGAGGGTGTTTCTCTCCAGCTGATGCCCGATAAGCTCTCTCCGACCAGCAATACGAGCATGGCCAATTGGTGCGCGGCGCCGACCGAGTACACCGAAGGCGCCATGGGCTCCCCCGGCGAGTGGAACCCGGACTGCAATGGCAACGCCGTAGCGCCACCTGTGGCGGAGACCGACGAGGGCCCATTGCTGCCCACCTTCGGCATGCTCGTGATCACCGAGATCATGGCCAATGCCAAGGGCAAGGACAGCGATTGTGAGTGGTTTGAGCTGACGAACACCACCGAAGATACGCTGGATATGAGCGAGGTGACGCTCTCCGATGAGGGCAACAACCTGGTCGCCATGCCGTCGACGCTCACCCTGGAGCCCTACGGTGTTCTCGTGGTGGGTCGTAGTACCGACACCGACGTCAACTGCGGCGTGCCCGTGGACGTGGCGGCCGCCGAAGGCTGGTCGCTCCAGAATCGCGACCCGATCATCTCCCTGGAGACGGAAGACGGCGATGAGCGGTTCGCCGAGATGGTGGCCCAAGGAACCCAAGGAAGCGGCATCGAGCACGGGCTCGAAGGCGCCCGGCTCGTCTTTGAGGAGCCGTACTACACCGAGCAGAATCAGGCTTGGCTCCGAGATGATGCGGCCTTCGCAATCTTGGTGGTGTCCGATGAGGACGACGTCAGTCCGGACTCCACCTACGACTACGAGACCTACTTTAAGAGCTTGAAGCCGGACTCTCGCGCCTTCCGCCAAGATGGCTGGTTCCGACTCAACGCCTTGGTGGGCACGAACCCCACCGAGAGCGCCTTCGATGTGTCGTGTTCCTCGGCTAGCGGCGAAGCGTTCTATGCACGTCGATACATCGATATGGCAGCGAGGACCGGCGGTTTGTCCGAGTCCATCTGTGCCGATGACTTCACGCCGGTCCTCGAGAACCTGGGCCTCACCATCTCCGGTTTGAACCTGACGTTCACGCTGTCGAAGATCCCGACGCCCGGAAGTCTGGAGGTCAAGCTCTTCGAAGACACCACCGAGGACAGCTTCGTGCGCGACCTCGCTGAGGGCACCGACTTCAGCTTCGACATCGAGCTGAACGCGCTCATCTTCGACGAGGACCAGCTGCCTCCCGCGGAGCACTACATCACCGCTGAGTACCGCCCGCTCGCGCGCGGCTCAGAGTTGCCGGACCAGACCGGAGGCGACGAGTGATGCGCTGGCTCTACCTATTGGTGATGGCGCCCCTGTTGTTTGCCGTGGCGTGCGACGGAGGCGCGACGTTCGAATGCAGCGCCGAAGTGGCGTGTGCGGACAATAGTGAGGTTTGTATCGACGGAACGTGTCAGGTGCGGGAGTGTTCGTCCAGCATCGACTGCCCCGTAGAAGAGGTCTGCACGGCCGATGGCTGCCAGGCTGGCTGCGAGAACGATAATGATTGTTTTCCCGGCGATATCTGCGATCCCGAGTTCAAAGAGTGCACCTTTGGCGGCTGCGTCGATACGCATATCGATTGCGGCTACAAAGAGTTCTGCAACACCTTGACCGGCGAGTGCTACGACGCGGGCGGCGTGTACTGCCGGCCCTGCGACCCGCGCAATGTGGTGGCGGATTGCAATGGTGGAGAAGCGACCGGCAAAAACGAGTGCTGGAACAACTACTGCCTGGTGGACTGCGCCAATGGCCGTGAGTGCCCCAGCGGGTTCCAGTGCTACCCGTTCACCGATCGGTCGGGGAACGTCACGGCATATCAGTGTCTCACCTATTGTTGGCTCTATGAGGGCCGGGGCGTTGGCGCGGACGCCGTGCCGCCTCCTGACGGGTGGCAGCTGCCGCTGAACCCGAGCTGCGCGGTTGAGGGCATGTTGCCAGAGCCTGGAGCGGGGAAATGAGGACATCTGCGTGGTTGGTCGGCCTGTTGTTGGTCGGCACGGCGTGCACCGACAAGCCGGACACCGACACCGAGCAGCCTGATCCGCTGGTGGGTCCCGAGTTGGCCTGGGTCAACCAGCCGACCGAGGCCACTCTCGAGGGCACGGCCCTCGGCATCGAGGTCTCAGCGACCGACGAGCAAGGCGTTGCGCGAGTGGTGACCTACTACCGGACCCTCGGGGAACGGACGTGGATCACGGCGCCGGAAATGGACCAGGCGGACGGCACCTGGACGGTTGAGCTTCCAGGTGAAGCGGTGGTCGCGCCTGGCTTGGAGCTGTACTTCAAGGGCGAAGACCAGGACGGCACGGTCAGCTTCTTCCCTGAGCGGGGCGCGCGTGCTCCGACGTCGACCGAGGTGCGTCGACAAGGCCTTGTTGTCCCCTATGTACAGAGCTTTGATGACGTTCCTAACGACCTTCTCCGTGAGATTGGGTGGGCGGAGACGTCTCTTGAGTTTGAGGGCTATGAGTGGGCGCGAGTCACCGGTCGCTCCTTCTCTGGCGATGCGTCGATGCGCCACGGCCGCACACCGTCCAACCTCGACGTTGAGCTTGACGACTGGCTGATCTCGCCGGTGCTCGACTTGACTAGCCTGACCCAAGCCCAGGTTAGCTGGCAGGAATATGGGGACTTGGCCGAAGCGGCGGACCACACGCTCTGGATTAGCGTGGGTTCTCCAAACCCCCGAGACGGGGACTTTGTGCAGTTGGCCACGTTGTCGCCGCCGCCGGAGCGCGAGTGGGGCCGGTCGGATGTGGTGGATTTGACGGCGTGGGCCGACCAACCCGCCGCCTATCTGGCTTGGGTCTACCGAGGCGCAAACGCGGACATCTGGTGGTTGGATGATGTGAGGGTCGACGCCCTCGCCCCCGATCTTCGCGTGGCGGAGCTCGTGGCCTCACCCGATCCGCTGTCCCCTGGCGACAGCGCAACACTCACTTTGACCCTCGAAAATCGCACATCGGTAGACGCGACCGATGTGACGGTGTCCGTGGCTGCGGTAGAGGGCGCGACGTTTGGCGATGCGGTCGTCGTGCCGACGGTGGCCGGCGATGGGTCGGTCCAGGTCGAAGTCCCGTTCGATATCGACACAGACTTCTATGAAAATGGTTGGTTGAACCTAAATATTTCGGTAGAAGATGACGGCGTTGCGCTCGACTATGAAGACCGCATCCTGGTGGGACTGCCGAGCACGCTGCAGCTGGACTACACGATCGAGGCGCTGGACGGCACCGATCCAGAGCAGCTGGTTCGGCTCGTTGTCGGCGTCGGATCTCCGTCTGACCCGGCTGTGGAAATCAACATCCCAGGCGAGCTCCGCACCAGCGGCACCTACACGGTGGACCTGGATGTGACGGAGTATGCAGACCTGCTCCCCCCGGCGCCCGGTGCAAACCGTTGGTGGGTCCGCGTTGAAAATGGTCCGTTCGGAGCGGTCGACGCCTTTTCCATCGAGTACGGCGGCGAAGAGATCGAGTCTCGTGACGTGGGTCCATTCTTTGGATTCGCACCCGAACTCTACTTTATTCCCGAGGCGCCGGATCCGATTGTGAGCGGCTCCCGCACGAGCCCGTCGACCGTAGCGCCGGGCAGCGATGTGTCGTGGACCCTCAACCTGACGAACTTGGGTGAGTCGACGGTAGGTGCCACGACGGTGTCCATCACAACGGCCGACCCCGATGTGACGCTCACCAGCGCCGGCCCTGTTTCGATCGGCACCGGCGCGGGATGGGCCCGAGGCGCTGCGGCGGCTCCCGTCTTCGCGTTCAGCGTGGACCCCAACCGCAAGGACAGCCGCCCCATACAGTTCGTGGCCACGGTGAGCGACTCCATCGAGTCCTTCGAGACTCAGGTCGATGTTGCGGTTCCATACCCGGTCCTCGCCGTGACCGGCGTCGTCATCGATGACTTCACTGGCGGGGACAATGACGGATTGCTCGACCCCGACGAGACGGCCAATCTTGAGATTTCAATCTCGAATGTAGGCGGCTTGAGCACCTTCGGGTCCACCACCTGCGGCCTCAGTGTCACGGGTGGCACGGCCACGGCGACGGTGGATTCCGCTCCCGCATTCTTGGGCTTGGTCGGTTCTGGCACCACCAAGAATGAAGACGACTTCACCGTCACCGTGACGTCCGGTAGTGATGGCGATCCGCTGGAGTTGTTGCTCACCTGCACCGACCGTGACGAGACCTACTTGGCGCCCTTCCAGCTCGAGTTGGGACAGCGCCCTTGGGTGAACATCTCTTCGGTGGATGATGCCATCGGTGACAACCGCGACGCCTATCGATTCGATGTCGTCAATGGGCGGTACCGGTCCGATGGCACCACGCTGCAGATCGAGCTGACGTCGGCCACGCCCCACGAGGGGCTCAGTGGACTGTTCATCGAGTTTTGGGGCCGGAGCCTCGGCGCGCCGTACACCTACTACAACGCGGTAGCATCGGGCACCATCGGAAACATCCGTGGCTTTAACCGAGGTTTTACGCCGCTCGACACGTTCACGCTTGTGGAGGTCGATGCGAACACGGTCCGGTTCGACATCCCGCTCTCCCAGCTAGAGCTGCGGTCGGACACCATGGAGTTGGGTTTTGGCGTCGGGTTCTGCGGCGGCACAGAGCAGTACTGCGATCACTTCCCCGACGGCTGGGGCGCCCCCTATACGGGCTTGAATACGTCCCGATGGGTGACCCTCAACTGGTAGGGCGGCCTCGTCGCTGTGCGGAAAGGGTCAAACCCCCCGTCCATGTTGGCCGACGCCTTGTCATGAGGGACGCGCTTACGCTACAACCTGCACTCCCTTTGGGGTAGCGACGGTCGAAGACCGTCTGGAGGAGCGCAACATGGCCCAGTGGCTGGTGAATCGCGGCGATGGTCAGTTCAGTGTGGGTGGCTTGTCGGAGCTGAAGGCGCTCGCGTCCAAGGGCAACCTACATGCAGGGGACCTGATTCAGCCGGAAGGGGCTTCTGATTGGCTGTATGCCATTGAGATCCCAGACCTGAAGGGCATGGTCAAGACCGACTCCGATGACGACGACATCGAGTTTGGGCGCAAGAGCGGGGCCCTCAACGGCCTGCTCTACGGCGTGTTTGGTCTCATGTTGCTCGCCGGTGTGGGCGGCATGGCGTACTTCTACACGCAGCTGCCGACGGGCGAAGAGGCGCTGCTCGGCGAAGGTGGGGCCATCTCGTACACCGAGCTGCTGACCACGGCTCCGGTCACCCTGTTCACCGAGCCTGACGGAAATAGCGGATCCGTCGCGTCCTTGCCCAAAGACGCGATCTTGTCGCTCATGGCCAAGCGCGGTGACTTCTACAAGGTGTCGACCAAAGACAACAAGACGGGCTGGATCGCGGTGAAGGACACCTTCGCGGCCTACCAGACCGACAAGAAGATGATGAAGAAGCTCGATCCGCTGTACAACCCGGATCAGTACGCCAAGGTGTCCAACGCCTCATGGCTCATGACCGAGGGAGATCCTCAGGCCGTGTTCAGCATCGCGCTGCAAAATACCTCGGACTACGACATGCAAGATGTGCGCTTGGAAGCGTCCATCAAAGACAGCAAGGGTGCGCAGGTCAAGCAGGTTGAGTTCCCCATCGAAGGCATGATTAAGGCGCAAGACTCGACCATGGTCGGGGCCTTGAACGCACCGGAAGAGGAGCTCAAAGCTGCCGAAAAGGCGGGTGAGGAGCCTCCTGCGCCCCGCTTGATGACCACCAAGGGCTTCCAGGACATGGTCGCTGAGCTTCCCGAGGAAGAGCAGGACGCCATGTACGAGCGCTGGCTGGACGGCATCGTGATCGAAGTCGAAGAAGACTTCGTTGAGGCGACGGTCCGTATCGTGGAGCTTCGGGCGAATCCGAAGGAAGGCCAGTAGCCGCTCTGGCGGCGCCCTGTGCTGCGCGGCAGCGTTCCAGCACAGTGGGCCAGCTGACGGGCGGCGAGAGTACGTGCGGGGACGCGGTTGCACCCCGAGAGCCTAGCGGTTGATCGACGGCACATGAGCGAGCCTTCCCACATTCGCGTTCGCGGCGCCCGTGTCCACAACCTCCGGGATGTGGACGTGGATGTGCCCCGGAATGCTCTGGTTGTGTTCACGGGCGTCTCAGGTTCGGGGAAGTCGAGCCTCGCGTTCGACACCCTGTACCAAGAGGGGCAGCGGCGTTTCGTTGAGTCCTTGTCCAGCTACGCCCGGCAGTTTTTGGGCCAGATGGAGCGGCCTGACGTCGACGCGGTGGAGGGGATCTCCCCAACGCTGTCCATCGATCAGAAGACGGTCAACCGGAACCCGCGGTCGACGGTGGGCACGGTCACCGAGATCTTGGACCACCTGCGGCTGCTGTTTGCGCGGCTGGGAACACCTCATTGTCCAGTTTGCAACAATGAAGTGAGCCAGCTCACGATCGATCACATCATCGACGCGGTCATCGAAGATGGGCAGGGGCGGCGGGTTCAGATCTTGGGTCCGATCGTCCAGGATCGAAAAGGGGAATACCGCAAAGAGTTCGATGATTTGCGCCGAGATGGCTGGCTTCGGGTGCGGGTCGACGGCGCGCTTCGAACCCTCGACGAGACCATCGAATTGGCTCGGTATGAGAAGCACACCATCGAGGTCGTGGTCGACCGTCTGAAGCCGACGCTGGCGGACCGGGCGCGCCTCGCCGAGGCCATCGAGTCGGCCCTGTCGCTGTCTGGCGGTGTGGTGACCGTCCTCTATGATGAGACTGAGCGCCGCTATGCCACGCAACGGGCGTGTCTAGACCATCCAGAGATCAACCTTCCAGAGGTTGAACCTCGCTTATTCAGCTTCAATGCCCCACAGGGCGCCTGCGCGACCTGCAATGGCTTGGGTCAACTCGAGGACTTTGAGCTCGATCGGCTGATCGATATGGACCGGAGCTTGCCCAAGGCGTTTCCGGCCTTTGGCGAGAGCGGAAAGCTCGCCTTCAGTCACTTGGACATCCAGGTGCTGAAGAAGGTGGTGCCGCGAATCGGTGGGTCGTGGGGGTCCAAACTCCGGGATTGGGATCCCGACGCACTCGATGCGCTGCTCTTTGGCGACCCCGACGCCACCTATACGACGCGCCAGGAGCGGCCCGGCGGCCGCGTGGACGAGCGCGAGCGGTGGTGGGCCGGCCTATTGCCGATGGTGCAGCAGGTGTGGAAGTACACGCACCACAAGGGGCTGGAGCCGTTTCGGGCTCGGCACGCCTGTTCCGACTGCAAGGGGGCGCGGCTCAACGCCACGGCCCGCGGGGTCACCTTTCGCGGTCGAAATCTGCCCGAGCTAGTCGCCCTCGACATCGGGCGTGCCTCGGCGTTTTTCAGTGAGCTGGAGCTCGCGGACGGAGAGGAGTCTCAGATCGGCGGCGTCTTGGTGCGGGAGATCCAGGACCGCCTGAGCTTCCTCAATGATGTGGGGCTGGGCTACTTGTCACTGTCCCGATCGTCGGCCACGTTGTCGGGCGGTGAGGCCCAGCGCATCCGGCTGGCGGCTCAGGTTGGGTCTGCCCTCCAGGGTGTCACCTACGTGCTCGATGAGCCATCGATCGGCCTACATCCAAGGGATAACGCCAGGCTTCTTCAGACGCTCTCCCGGCTGAGGGACCGAGGCAATAGCGTCCTTGTGGTCGAGCACGATGAAGAGACCATCCGCGCCGCAGACCACGTGGTGGACGTGGGCCCCGGGGCGGGACGGGAGGGCGGCTACATTGTCAGTTCGGGCACGCCGGCCGCCTTCGTGGCCTCGGCCCAGGGCTTGACCGCGCCCTATTTGCGTGGCGATGAGGTCATCGCAGTGCCGGAAGAGCGGAGGAGTGGCTCGGGCAAGACCTTGAGTCTCAAGGGGGCGGAGCGGAACAACCTGCGAGCGGTCGATCTGAATGTGCCACTGGGGACGTTCACCGTCGTGACTGGCGTGTCTGGGTCCGGAAAGAGCACGCTCGTTTTCGACGTCTTGCGGCGGTCGCTGAAGGCGGCCCTCAATGGGGAAGAGCGGCCGGCTCATGGGTGTGAGTCCATCGTGGGGGTGCAGCACGTCGACAAATTGGTGCGCATCAGCCAGCAGCCCATCGGTCGCACGCCTCGTTCCAACCCGGCCACCTATACGGGCGCCTTCGACGTGATCCGTGATTTATATGCTCGAACGCCGGAAGCACGGGCGCGTGGGTATAAGAAGGGCCGCTTTAGCTTCAACGTCAAAGGTGGCCGATGTGAGGCCTGTGAGGGTGCGGGCGTCAAGACCGTCGAGATGCAGTTTTTGCCGGATGTGAGCGTTCCGTGTGAGGTCTGCGCGGGGCGTCGATTCAATGATGAGACGCTGGAGATCACCTACAAGAGCCACACGATCCATGATGTGCTGCAAATGAGCGTGGCACAGGCGTGTGAGGTGTTCGAGCCCGTGCCGAAACTGGCTCGGATCTTGGGCACGATGGTGGACGTGGGCCTTGGGTACGTGCCGGTGGGCCAGCCTTCTACGACCTTGTCCGGGGGGGAAGCCCAGCGAGTAAAGCTCGCCACGGAGCTGCATCGACCGTCCACGGGGCAAACCCTGTATCTGTTGGATGAGCCCACGACAGGGCTCCATTTTCACGATGTGAAGGCGTTGCTTCGCTCGTTGCAGCGACTGGTGGACCACGGAAACACCGTCCTCGTGGTGGAGCACCACACAGACGTGATCAAGTCGGCCGACCACGTGATCGACCTAGGTCCCGAGGGTGGCGACGGAGGCGGGCAGATCGTGGCCGAAGGCACTCCCGAGCACATCGCGGCCCAACCCACACCAACGGGGCGCGCCCTGGCACGGCTCCCGGCCCTCGCCGCCCAGCCTCTGGCTGCGGAGCCCCACGCTGGCTACGTGCCGAGTCAAGCATCGTCGTCCCACAACCTGGAGATTCGAGGGGCCCGGATTCACAACCTCCAGGGTGTGGACGTCAGCATTCCCCACAATGCGCTGACGGTGATCACGGGGGTTTCGGGTTCGGGAAAGACCTCCTTGGCGTTCGACACCCTCTTTGCGGAAGGCCAGCGTCGCTATGTGGAGTCGCTCTCCACCTATGCTCGCCGTTTCCTGGGTCGGGTGGAGCGCGCCCCGCTCGATTCGATTGAGGGCCTAAAACCAGCCATCGCGATCGATCAAAAATCTGCGTCGCACAATCCTCGGTCCACCGTGGCGACCGTCACGGAGATCCACGATGTGCTGCGCCTGCTCTACGCGCGGGTGGGACGCCAACACTGCCCGTCCTGTGACCGCGTGGTTCGGGGGGCGAGTCCCTCGGAAGCTGCGTCGCGGCTGGCCGATCTGGCGCCGGGCAATGGATGGGTGATCGCCCGCCTTCGTGCGGCGGAACTACCGGATATGCGGCGTAAGGGGCTGATTGTTGACGGCTGGGTCCGCCTGCTCAGCCGCGAGGGGGAGCCCACCGAAATTGACCTGGCTGAACAGGTAGACGCGGCCAATCGGGAATTGGGTGCGGGCGGCTGGTTGGTGCTCGATCGACTCAAACCGAGCTCGACGGCGCGCACCCGACTCTCGGAGTCTCTGCGGTCGGCCTACGCTCTCGGCGGCGGTGTCGCGGTCTTCGTGCCGCGAGATGGCGGGAAAGCGGTCGACTTGACCGAGCTGGCCACGTGTTCGGAACATGGTGTGGTTCTTGGAGAAGCGCCTTCTCCCCGACACTTTAGCTTTAACTCTCGCCTGGGCGCCTGCGAGACTTGCGATGGGCTTGGCGAGGTGCGCCAGGTGGCGCGGGCGAAGCTATTCCCAAGGTTGAAGCAACCATTTTGGAAGGCGCTGGACGGGCGTGTCGCCGGACTGATGAAGCGTTCCGCCCGCACCAAGGCCTTGACCGAGGCTGCACTGGCCGCGTTGGGAACGGATTCAAAGCACGCGCCTGCGTCATGGACTGAGGCCCAGTGGGATGGCGTCTTGGATGGGGTGGAGGGAGAACTCGCTCTGGCCTGGTCTCGCAAGTGGTCCGGGGCGAGTCAGAAGGTGTCTGAGTCTCGACCCTGGTTGGGCCTTCGTGCCATTTTGGCGGGTTGGAACACATCGCTGGACTGGCTGGTCGATGTGGAGCAATGCGCGTCTTGTCGGGGTGCTCGGCTCAAGGCCGCCGTGCGCTTCACGCGGATCGGCGGCGCTGGGATCCACGAGTTCACCTGCTTATCCGTCGATGATGCGTTGGCTACGGTGGCGTCCTGGACCCTTGACGGAGAGCGAGCGGTCATCGCCGCCCGAGCGCAGCTTGAGCTGAGTCGGCGTTTGACCTTCCTTTCTAACGTTGGGCTTGGCTATGTGACCCTGGACCGCTCGGCACGGAGCCTCTCGGGTGGAGAGTCTCAGCGGATCCGGTTGGCGAGCCAGTTGGGCAGCCTACTGACGGGGGTGCTCTATGTGCTCGACGAACCCACTGTAGGCTTACATCCAAGGGATACCGACCGGCTGATGAACACGCTGGAAGGGCTGCGGGACCTGGGCAATACCGTGGTGGTGGTGGAGCACGACCCCGACACCATCCGACGGGCGGACCACGTGCTCGACTTAGGGCCGGGGGCGGGGCGCCATGGCGGCTTTGTCCTCGCGTCGGGCACCCCGGCTGAGGTTCAGGCGAACCCTGAGTCTGTGACCGGCCGATGGCTATCGGGCGCCGCGTCGATTCCTACACGCAAGAAAGTCCGTAAGGCCAGGAGCAAGCTTCGTCTTCGTGGCGCCGCGGGCCACAACTTGGACCGGGTCAATGTCGACGTTCCGACCGGAGTCTGGACGGCGATCACCGGAGTGAGTGGCTCAGGAAAGTCCTCGCTCATCATGGATACGCTGGCGCCAGCGCTCAAGGCTCACCTGGGTCAGACGGGGGCGGCGCTGGAGCACAAGAGCTTTGCGATGGGCGAACCCGTCGATCGCGTGGTCGTGGTGGATCAACAGCCCATTGGGCGGAGCCCTCGGTCGACTCCAGCCACCTACACCAAAGCGATGGATGCGCTCCGCAAGCTGTTCTCGGAGACGGCGGGGGCGCGAGAGAGGGGTTGGCCTCCCGGGCGTTTCAGCTTCAACGCCGCGTCTGGCCGTTGTGCACATTGCGAGGGTCGCGGGGCCATCCTGATCGAGATGCACTTCCTCCCGGATGTTTGGGTGGAGTGCCCGACGTGTAAGGGCAGGCGGTATAGCCGGGAGACCCTGGCTGTTCGGTGGCGGGGACATAGCATCGCGGATGTGCTCGCCATGCGGACGGATGAAGCCCTCGCGCTCTTCGTCAACCACCGGATCCTTGGGAAGAAACTGCAAGCGCTCGTCGATGTGGGGCTTGGATACATCACACTGGGCCAACCTGGTACAACTCTATCTGGCGGTGAGGCCCAGCGGGTCAAGCTGGCGACGGAGCTCACCCAGCGCCGAGGCCACGCGGTGTTCATTCTCGACGAGCCGACGACGGGCCTCCACCTGGCGGATGTGGCCCAGCTAGTGAAGGTGCTGCACTCGCTCGTGGAGCAAGGGCACACGGTGCTGACGATTGAACACAACGTAGATATGTTGCTTCAAGCTGACTATTTGATCGATATGGGGCCGGAAGGCGGGGCTGCGGGGGGGCGCCTGATCGGCAAGGGTTCTCCCAAGGCGGTCAGCAAACTCGACACACCGACCGGTCGCGCGCTCGCCGAGGAACTGAACCGGCGCAAGCAGCGTAGCTAGCTCTCTCCGGGGAGCTCGACGGACGCGAGTCGGGGCGGGGCGTGGCGCCGATGGCGACGCATCACCACGGTCTCCTCGGTCGGAGGATCGAACCTCCACGCAGGCTCGATGGCGGCCACGCTGGCCGGAGTGTCGACCGCGTCTGGCACCTCCAAGAATGGAAGCTTATCTCGACGCGCGGCCGCCAGCAGGGTGAGGGCCGCCTTGCGATTGAATGGCTTGCCGAGCAGCCGCTCGGGGTTGGCCTCGGCCAGAGCGAGGAGTCGGGCGGACGTGGGTTCTCCAGACATCAGAACCGTGCGCTGCACGAGATCGGGGCGCACTCCGCGCAGAACGTCGAGCACGTCGACCGCGTCTTCCCGAACCAGGTGTAGATCGCAGAGCACAACGTCGATGGGATGATTGCTCGCCAGCTCTCGGGCGCGGACCGAGTTTTCGGCCGCCAGTACCGTCCACGACTCTCCAGCCATGCGTTGCAGTGAGCGGCGGACCCTGGGGTCATCGTCCACGATGAGCAGCACGCCCTCCCGCCGCGGTTGAGTCGGAGCATGGGGCGGGGTGAGTGTTTGGGTGTGGGTTCGCAGTGTCGGGGCCTCGCTGGATGAGACCGACACCTGGGTGCGCACCTGTTGCCGTGGCTCTCCAGACGGTGCGTAGGCGATGGCCATGACCATTCGAGCCCCGTGAAGCACCGAGCCCTCGTCGAGCCAAAGGTCTCCGCCCATCGCGCGCATGAGCCCTCGAGAGACAGGGAGTCCGAGTCCGGTGCCGCGGCCAGCGGACTTGGTCGTGACAAAGGCCTCGAATACGCGCTCCCAGGCGGCTGCGGGTACGCCTGGGCCATCATCATCCACATAGAGGAAGACCCGCTGTGCGGATAATGCAGCGTGAATGCGGACTTCTCCGTGGCCACGTCGTTCGACGGCGTGCCATGCATTGGTGAGCAAGTTGGCGAGGACCTGGGTCATCCGGGCTTGGTTCAGGCGGACCGCCACATCCGGCATGTCGCCGACCGTGACGCGGAGCCCTTTGATACCCATCAGCGCTCCGCGCACGGAGGCTCGGGTCACTTCCCGAAGCCCGTAATTGTCTACATCTTCCCTATCTTTTCCCCGGAGTTGCGATAGGTCCGTGAGCAAGTCGCGGATTCGCATCAATGAACCCTGGGCGTCTTCGATGACCGCTAAGTCTTGCGTGCGGCGGGCCGTTTCCAGGTCGGCCATGGCGGCTTGCAGGGGGTTTTTGATCTCGTGTCCCACTCCGGCCGCGACCCGCCCCAGCGTGGCCCACTGACCTTGGCGCACCATGCGCTCCTGCTGTTCTAGGAGCTCCGCCTCCCGCGTCCGCAGGATGGCTTCCTGCTCCCTGGACTCCTGCTGCACCCGCTCGCGGAGGCGGCGTAACGTGGCTCGATCTTCCCAAATCGCGCGCCAGTGACTGAGCTGTAGACGTGCGACTCGCGCGGCTAACGTGAGCGCCGCCACAAAGAGGGGAAGGTGGATCGGGCTTCGCAGGCCTACTGCGGCGATGATCGAGCCTTGGGCGATGAGCGATAGCGCCGTACGGCTCGGGCGGAGCGGGAAGATGAGGGCGTGCAACATGCACAAGAGCAAGGCGACGATCAGCATCGGCTGCTCGGGGAACCACACGACACCGAACGCGGTGAGCTGTCCGATGAGCATGGCGAAGGACTCTGCCCAGCGTCGAACCACGTTCTTCGGCAGGAGTGCTGGAATGACGCTCACGCCCCCAAGGACCGAAAGCAGGATCCACTGAGAAGGCACCATCCAAATCGATGCGAAGTACCCGATCGACAGTCCGGTGGCGGCCATCCGAACCCGAGGGATGAGCAGGACGCTCAAATATTGAACAAAGTCATCGTCTTTGGGCCGTGGCTGCCGATCGGGCGAGAAACCCGGCGAGGTCCGTTCGGTGTCAGTCATGGGGTCTCGGGGGCTTGGAAGCTGGGCTTCCGCTTCACCCTCGGTTGGAAAGTGGCTGGCTTTAGAGGTTTCTCAACCAATCGCGCTAGGCTGTGGGGGATGGAGTTCCATTGCGGGTCGCAGCAGTGCAGTTCTGGGGGGTGCCGGACGGTTCGTCTGACCGGAGAGCCGACCTTGCTCGATGGGTTTGGGGCGTCGGACCCGGAACGGACCTGATCGTGTGTCCCGAGCTCGCGCCGACGCCCTACGTGTTTGCCTCGGCCGACGAGGCGCGCGCCGCGGCCGAAGACCGCGACGGTCCCACCTTCCAAGTGTTGAGCCCCATCGCAAAGGCCCTTCGGTCGTGGGTGGTGTGCGGCTTTGTCGAGCGCGATGAGGAGCGCTTGTACAACAGCGCTTTGGTGATCGATCCGACCGGGGAGCTTCGGACGGTCTACCGAAAGACGTTGTTGTACGAGGCGGACCTCCTCTGGGCGACGCCGGGCGACTCCGGCTATTGCCTCGTGGAGACGGACCAAGGCTCATTCGCCGTGGGGATCTGCATGGATCTGAACGATCCTCGCTTCGTAGCCTGGCTCGAATTGGTCCGCCCGACCGCGCTCGCGTTCCCGACGAATTGGCTGGAGGAAGGCGATGATGTGTGGAGCTACTGGGCGTGGCGGCTTCAAGCGTGTGGAACGAGCCTGGTGGCTGCCAACTGCTGGGGAAGGGAGGGCGAGACGGTGTTTGCGGGTCGCTCGGTGATCATGCACCGGGTTCTTTCGCACGACCTCGCGCCCCGGTGGCGGGTCCTCGCCTCGGCGAGTGCGACGGGCGACACGCTGATCCGCGCCGAACTGCCGGCCCCTATTTCCAGCGCTTGATCTCTTTCAGGTCCCGCTCCAGAGCATCAATTCGGTCCGTTAGTGAGTCGATATCTGGGGTTTTGGTGGCAGGCGTATCGACTTTCGGCCCCTTGCGAATGGACTTGGCCGCGTCCAAGGCTCGGTCGCGGTGGGCGTCCAACGTGGTCTGGGCGGCAAAGGCATCGAGAGCCCGTGCAGCGCCGGAATCGCCGGCCTTGGACAAGGCGGAGATCGCAGCGCCTCGCACCCGTTGGTCGTCACTGTCGAGGAGGACGATGGCCGCTCTGCTGAACGCGCGGCTGAGCTCGGGCCCGTCGGTACGATGACGGACGACCAGGCTCGCTCCAGCACGCAGGGCGCTGACCCGCACATCTCGGTGCTGCCCTGGATCGGTCAGGGACAGCACACGACGCAAGTCCGATGCCGTCCCATACCTCCCGAGCTCGTCGAGCCCAGCCCGAACCGCGGGCCGGTCACTCTTCAACGCCTGACGGGCGGCTTTGTTGGCTTTGGCTCCATCGACCGTCCGCATGGCGTGGATGGCCGCTGCTTGTACCCGCGCGTCGGGGTCATCGAGCGCATCTTCCACCACCGAGTAGCTATCATTGTGTTCGGGGTGGGCCCCTAGCCCGCGGACCGCTTCGGCGCGGAGGGCAGGTAGATCGCCGAGAGCCAGCACTTGCAGCGCTTGTGTGGAGGGTGCGGTGGGGATGTCCGCGAGGATTCCGATGGCGTATTGACGTACGGCAGGGTCGAGGCTCTTGTCATTCGCGATCGCTCGAACCACGTACACGCTGTCTGAGTCGACTGGGCCGTTCTTGAGTTGATCAAGGGCCTCTAGGCGTGCGTCCCAATGGGGACTTTGGGTGGCGGTGGCGGCCCATTCCTGGGCGGTCTGATGCTGGGTCCATTTCGCGGGGACCGAGCGCTGGGGGTCGACCATGACCCATCGCACCCGGCCGCTGGCCGGAATGTGGACCTCGGTGACGCCTTCTCCCAGCCACACCCTTCGGGTCTTCACCCCATCGGACGTGCCGACTTCGACGTCCACGGAGGCGTGCCATGGCGTGCCCTCGGTCGTCTGTTTGATGCGGACGATGACCTCGGTGCCCTCCCTAATGTCCACGCTGTGCCGGACGTCGAACGCCGGGACGCCACCGCGGTGGATCCATTGATCGAAGACCCAGCCCAAGTTTGCCCCGGACACATCCTCTAGGCTGCGGCGCAGGTCCTCGGTTTCTACGAGCCGGCCGGCGTGGGCGTCTACGTATTGGCGGATCCCCTCGTCAAACGTCTTCTTACCCAGGTAAGTCTCCAGGAGATGTAGGACGCTAGACCCGCGAGTGTAGACCCCCGCGTTCTCTCGATCGCCATTGCGATTCCACGAGCGCACTGCAACGGGGGACTTCTGCGCGATCGCGGAGTTGTAGCTCCACCTTCGCCGGGTCGCAGCATAGGCGTCGCCATGTGCATGCTGCATCCAACGATTGGTCCAATGTGTTGCAAAGCCCTCATTTAACCAAAGTTCTCGCCAGCCATAGCAGGTGAGTAGGTCGCCGAACCACTGGTGCACGAGCTCGTGGGCGACGACGCTTTCGGCGCGTCGGGGATCCGACCACGGGTGAAGGGCGAGCAGGTCTTCGGCGAGGATCGTGGAGCTCGCGTTCTCCATGCCTCCGTATAAGAAGCCTTGCACCGAGATTTGTCGGTAGATGGGGTAGGGGTAGTCGTGGTCTAAGAGCGTGTTGAGGTAGGCCATCATCGCAGGAGCTTGGTCCAACCCGGGTCGCACGCCCGACTCCGGAAGATCGCCAGCGGCGATGAGCTCCATGGGGACGGAGGCGCCGTCCAGTTGGAGCGTTGTGTAGTCTCCAACAGCAATAACCACGAGGTAGTTTACGATTTCCTGTTCGAGGCGGTACGACCAGGTGGTCCACCCCTTTGAAGCGGGCTTGGTGTTTGAAAGCAGTCCATTGGACACTGCGGTCAGCCCGTCTGGCACCGTAATGTCGACGTCGACGGTGAACCGATCATTGGGGTAGTCCCAGCTCGGGAACCAGTGACGGTGGTCCTGTCCCTCGCCCTGCGTCCACGCCTCTTTCACCCGGGCTGAACGACCTGGGCGCCGGAAGTGCAAGCCGGTCTGAGGCGCGGCCTCGTACGCGATCGACACCTCGTGAGGTGTGCCTGGTGACACGGGAATCTCGACAAAGTCGGTTCCAAGGCGGAATGTAGCAGGCTGGCCATCGACTTTGACCGCTTGAATGTCGAGGCCCACTTGGTGGAGCCGCAGGTTGGGATGTGATGCGGCGAGGGGCTCAATGTGGTGCACCGTGGTGCCGCGAACCCGTCGTGTGTCCAGGTCGATGGTCACCGCGAGATCGAGGTGGGTCACGTCCCACCAGCGGGTGGGCATGACAAGACCGGGTGCGTCGGCCATGGGCAGCTCGGACGGGGCCGCGGCACAGAGCGAGATCATCCACCAATACAGCACGGGGCCTCCAGCGCGGCACAGTACGCCGGATCGCGAGGCGGGCCAAGACAAGAGGCGGTGGGCTTCAACCGAGAGGGAGCCCTTGGGCGGAGGAACGGCAAGGGGCGAATTCCCCTTACCGCCCCCCCAAGGTGCCGACGGCGAATGGGGCACGGACGAACGAACCGTCGACACCCAGAGTCACTGCAGGCTCCGTGCCATAAGCTACGATACTGTTCCAGACGGGATCGATGGTGGATCAGGCCGCTGCGTGACACGCATTGTGGACCCGGACCGGACATCGATGTCGGGGGTCTATTGACGCGTCAATCGTCTTTGGGCGTCGCGGTGCCATCCGCGCCTTCGGGGGCCGGAGGACCGCCGGTGGTGAGCTGCTGCACCACGCGATCGTGAGGAAAGCGGGCGTCGTCGTACCGCTCGATGAGCCGGCCATCCGCGTCTAGGACCCACGTGCGCAAGGCGTGCAGCAGGTCTGTTCCGGTGCTCGTGTCCAAGGCGAGGGCGGCCCGGGTGGTGATGTCTTTGAGCTGAGCGGGCGTAGGACGGGCAAAACGCCAGGTCGGCGCCACGGCGCCTGCGTCGGTTGCGTAGGCCCGCAGCACGTCGAGCGTGTCGCGTTCGGGGTCGATGGTGATCGCCACCAGGCGTGCGTCGGTGTCCTTGAGCGCGGATTGCAGCGCCTGAAGCCGAGTGCGGATCGCCGGACAGAAATCGGGTCGGGGGCACGTGGTGAACAGGAAGGTCACCACGGTGGGGTGACCTTGGCCCGCGCCGATCGTGACGGTGGAACCATCCGTGCCTTCTAGCGAGATCGCGGGCAGTTGCGCGCCTGGACGAAGGGGAGCTGGACCGGCGACGACGTCCTTGGGTTCAGGGCTCTTGGGAGCGGTGCTTGCGCCGGGCTTGTTGTGCTCCCGCAGGTCTGCGAGCCACCAGTTGTCTTCCTCGGCGATGAGCCTGGCATAGACTTGGTCGCCGGGCTCAATTCCGTCCATCAGGCTCGGGTCACGCACCGTGAAGGGCATGGTCATGGCCGGCATGAGTCCGGGCACCTCTTCGTGCTTGATGACCAGCTTTGTGGCGCTGCGGACTTCGATGACCTCTCCTTCGATAATATAGGCTTTTGAGCCCCAACATCCGGAGGTCAGGGCGAGGAGAATAGCAGCGCGCCAGTTCATGGAGACTCCGCAGTAGTCGCGGGCTCTAACCGTCGAGTCCCGCGTCTGCAGGGGGGCGCACAACTTCGCTGCGGAGCGCCGCGAGCAGCTGCTTGGCCTCGCTGATGTGCGCTGCATCGGGCTCCTCGGCATAGCGAACTCGGTAGTGCAGCCAGGCCAGACGCTTGAGGGTACGCCCTGCGTCTGGCGATCGCTCCGTGAGCCATTCGGCGGCTTCTACCGGGGGCAGGGAAGCAGGCACCTGCCATCCCTGCCGCTCGATGAGCTGTCGCCCGCGGTGGTGGACCCTGGCCACCGGGCCCTCAGGCCAGGATTGCGTCTCTCCGGCCAGCCGGCGCGCTGCGCCTCGCAAGCCCCCTGCGATGAGGATGGCAATGGACAGGGCAGCGGCGATGAGCACGACCAGCCCCACCCACGGCATGGTGTCTGTCGGCGTGCTCCCCGTGACCCGACGCTGCAACCAGCCGCTGGCCCTCCACACCGTGTTGGCTTGGGTCGAGCCGTCATAGGTGAGCACTCGACTGGACCATTGCTGCTCAAATACGTCGACGTAGCTCTGCCAAGACGGGACGGTCGGCGGCCGGCTGCCCCCCGGCGTGGGGTCCACGGTGTGCCAGATGCCGTCCGCGTCCCGAACCTCGATCCATGCGTGAGCGTGACCTTGTCGAGCTAGGTAGTAGTTTCCAGCTGCATTATAGTCTGGATTCGCGTATCCATTCACGACGCGAGCGGGGTAGTTCTGGGCGCGGAGTAGCACCGCCGCTGCCGTTGCGAAGTACTCGCAGTGCCCCGCCCGGGTCGTGAAGAGAAACGTGGTCAGGGGCGCTTCCGTTGACGCATCTCGGGGAAGCCGGGTGTACGTCGCATTCTCCACCAGCCATTCCGAGACCGCAGCGGCGGCTGGCAAAGCGCCGGTTTCCAGGCCAATGATCTCGGCCGAGAGTGCCGAGATTCGAGGGTCGAGGTCCGGCAGCAACGTCCACCGGTCGGGCGGAGAGTGGTCCGTGACGAGAGGGAGGGTCCACGCGGTGTAGGCCAAGCGACGCGGTGGTCCAGCAAGCCGCCAAGAACCAGCCTCGTCGGGGGTGAACGGCCCGTCGGTCCACATGACTTGACCCGGCGCAAAGGCCACGGGTCCCGCGGCGGCCTCTTGAATGACCTCGATGGGGATCGCCAGGGGAGGAGGCCCGGGTGGCGGTTCAGAATTGGGGATGGTCGCTTTCCAAGACTGCCCATCGAAGGCGTCCAAGACCAGTCCGCGGATGTAGATGGGGGCGGGGCGCTCTTGGGGTAGCGAGAGCCGAAGAACGGGCGTGGGGTCGTCCAGGAGGCGGTCGATGGCCCCGATGTGAACCTGGTCTGCGAAGCCGATGCGGGCCTCTTGTGCGTCCTTTCCAGTGCCGAGGTGTGAGGTTCGAAAGCGAGGAAGAGCGACAAACACCAGCAATGCCACCACGCCGGATGCGATGGAGACCCACAGCAGGTGGGACCCCACGACGCTGCGCTCCCGACTGCGCCGGCCCACGGTCGACTCCAGGAAGGCCAGCACGCCGATGACTGGGGTGGTGAGGATCCATAGGAGCACACCGAGACCTACCAGCAACTGCGGGTCTAGAGATGCGGCGATCACGAGCATTAAAAGAGTGATAACGGCGGATGTTCGATCATCTGTGGGGCCGCGCCTCGCCCACCGACGCAAGGCGAGCAGCACCAGGCATGCGGCGGCGACGGCGTCGATGACGGTTCCGCCGACGATGAGCGGGACGATCAGGGCGCCGATGGTGCAGACGCCGGTCACGACGGCCCAGGGGGTGCGCGCCGGTGCGAAGCGCCTGCCAAAGGGGGCGATCAAAATGACGATGGCTGTGATCCCGCTGCCCAGCATCAGCCATCCGCCTAGGGCGGCCATGGCCAGGAGGCCGCCGAGAATGCCACCGATGGTGCAGGCCTCCAAGACGTGAGAACGACGCATTAGGAGGACCGATCGGGCTGTTGGGCCAGGGCTTCGAGCAGGGTGCGGCGCCACGCGGGGCCGGCGCCGGACTTGAAGCGCCCATCCGGTAGATCGAGCCCAACTCGACAACCGCGTTGAAAGCCGCGAATGACCCCGCCACTCGCTCTGGAGACCTCGTTTTCCCACGCTCTGCCGTGCAGGTCCCGCACCCTCACGGTGACGCGATCTGCGTTCTCATCGGTTCGGATAACCACGATGGGTTCCCCGACTCGGGCGGATGTTGGCCAGTGAATTCGACCTGGGGAATCTCCGATTTGATAGGCTTTCAAGCCATCAATATCTCCGACAGAGCCTCGGCCTGCTGGGTCGACGCCGTCCCCACCTGCCTGGCCGCCCTCCACCGAGGGTTCCGAGATTCGGGGCCTCGGGTAGACCACGAGACGGGCCGCAAGTGGGCGTTCCACCCACCGTGTCCACAGCCCGAGTGGGAAGGCGCTGGTCAGACGGATCCCACGCAAGGTGACCGGGCCCCGCGCTTGAAAGGTCCACGCGGTCCCGGCTAGGTCCTCTTCACCGGCGTGCAATCGCTCTAAGGTACCGGTGGCGTGCCCCCCGATTTCGGTGAGGACCAGGCCCGCACTCGGGAGCCACTTACGCCGATTATACAGGCGGTATCCGCCTCTTGCGGCGGTTTCGGCGAACAGCTCTGCGGGCAACTCTCGCCGGACGTTCAGGTGCCGGAGATTCCAAGGCCCGAGCACGGCGTCGATGACCCATAGGGAGATCGTGCCGGCGAAGAGCAGCACCAGCACATTGTTCCCGGTGACGGCCGCGGCCACACCTAGGCCGATCGTGAGCCAGAGCAGTGCCCAGCCCTCTCGCGTAGGCTTCAGGCCTCTTCGGATGGCGCGGCGGGCCATGCTAGCCAGGTCCGGGTAGCTCGCTTAGCAAGCTCGCGATCGCTTGACCGCCGCCGTCGCCTGCTGGACCTCCACCCGAGCGGGGCAAGACGCGGTGGCCCAGCACCGCGACAGCTAGCGCGCGTACGTCTTCTGGGATGGCCCATTGGCGGCCGCGAACCAGGGCGTGACCTTGGGTCGCGCGGTAGAGCGCTTGGGCTCCGCGCGTCGACACCCCACGAACCAAGCGGGCGTCGGAGCGGGAGGCACGCACGATATCGAGCAAGTATTCTTCGACTTCGCCCGGAACCTTGACTTGGGCCGCGAGGGCCCGAAGCTCCACGATGCGTTCGAGCGAAAGCGTTTGCTCTGGAGTCCGGCGCGTTCGGCCCCCCTGGCGCATGACCTGAAGCTCGGTGTCTCGGTCGGGGTAGCCGAGGGACAAGCGAACCAAGAACCGGTCGAGCTGTGAGTCGGGCAGCGGGTACGTGCCTTCAAAGTCGAAGGGGTTCTGCGTTGCGATGACAATGAAGGGGTCGGGAAGCGGACGGGTCTTGCCATCGATCGTGACCGCACCCTCCTCCATGGCTTCCAGGAGCGCGGACTGGCACTTGGGGGTTGTGCGATTGATCTCGTCGGCCAGCACCACGTTGGCGAAGATGGGACCGGGCCGGAACCGAAATTCAGCGGTCCGATTGTCTAGAACTGAGACTCCAGTCACGTCGCTCGGAAGCAGGTCGGCGGTGAATTGCACGCGCGCGAAGCTGCCACCCAATGCCGTCGCTAATGCATTGGCCAGGGTGGTTTTGCCGACGCCGGGCACGTCTTGCAGTAGCAGGTGGCCGCCGGCGAGCACCGTGGTGATGGCCAAGTCGACCACATCATCTTTGCCGTGGACGACAGAGCGAACCGCGTCCCGGAGGACCGCGATGGCGTCGAGCACGACAGGCTCGGTTCGCTGAACCGCGCTCAATTGCCGCCGACGGGGCCCGCGTAGGTGCCCACGACGTCGAGTTCATAGGTGCAGCCGGGGGGAATTTCCGGATTGTCCGATTGCACGATGGTGAAGACTTCGGTGCCTTCCCAGTCGACACCTTCGGGGAGCTGCGTGCCACAGCCGCCAGTTTGGCGATAGGTGGCTTGTCCCTCCATTTGCCAGCGAATCGCGAACCCGTCTTTGTCTTCGCCCCACACCACGGTTTCGTAGTTGATGTCGCAGCCGCTGATCTGGCCGCCGGCAAAGTTATCGGCTCCGATCGCTAGGTCTACGAAGTTGCCGCCCTCGATGAAGTCGAGTCGATACGTGAGGTCTTGTTGGTAGCCAACCACGGGGTCGTTGCAGAGGTCGATCGTTCCGGTGAGCGTCACGTCCCACTCGAACGTCACCGACTCCTCTTCACCGCATGCGGCGAGGGTGAGGGGGGCCAAAAGGGCTACCGCGAGAGCAAAGCGCATCAGGTTTCTCCGTCCTACGGACGCCCCAGCATAGCCCTAGGGAGGTCCGTCTTGCAGCTTCCGAGACCTCCAGTGGTGTCAGGATACGGTGTCGCGGTGCAAAGTCCATGAAAGAAGCTGCCTTTTGAGTCCGTTGCAAAGAGTCGTGCATGGCCGCGGACCTTCCGATACACAGGGGTCCCAGCTCTGGGCCCGACGTCCAGAGTCACTTAGCCTGACCATTGGAGTCCTACCTTGGCCGACACCACCGCACTCTTCGTGGCCCGCGAGGCCGACGTCGACGCCATCCGCACGAATTACAAGGCCGTCGCCGCTGGCGCCACTCGAATCATGCGCTTGCAGGCGCCTTTTGGTGGGGGCCGCCGCGCCGCCGCTGGCGAGTTCCTGCGCGACGTCAGCGCGGGCGACGATCCGCCCATCATCTGGCGCGTCGTCTGCCTTGAGCAAGAGAACGGCTTGCAGTGGCTCGTCCGCATGTATGGCTCCCTCATGGCGGCCCTGTCGGGTGACGTCCTCCTGCGCGGCAAGGTTGAGATGATCCTCAACAGCCAGCTTCCCAGCCAGCCCCAGCGGGTCCAGGGTTGGTACCAAGAGTTCGTGGGCGCGCTCAAGGACGCCAAGCCCGACGCGGACAAGGGCTCCATCAGCCTGCGTCTTCCCCGCGACAACCCTCTCTTGGGCCTCGTCGAGATTGTCTGCGGCATCTCCCGCCGCCACCCGATCGTACTGGACCTCCAGAACGCGGGCGTCGTGTACAGCTTGGCCTTGGCGCAGTTCCTCCAGGCGGTGTCCGCCGAAGGCAATGAGCACGGCAGCCGTCTGCTGGTCATCGCTCACGACGAGCCCGAAGGCGAAGTCAAGCAGTCGCTGTACCCCATGCCTCTGCTCGACTTCTACGAGCGTGGCGGCGATGCGGTCGTGTCCCACGTCATCGAGCCCTGGGGCGAGGCTGAAGTCAGCAAGTTCCTCGACTCCAAGGGCGTGAAGGGCAACGCGGCCCGCGTGGCTGAAATCAGCAGTGGCAAGCCCGGCTTCGTGGCCGAGTTGGTCGACATTCTGGGCGACGCAGGAACGCTCGATACCGACCTCGAAGGCGTCAGCTTCGCGAGCCTCACCCCGGTGAACGTGGACGAGAGCGCGCTTACGGCGGCGGCTGCCGACAAGGATAGCGATGCGTCCGCCGAAGGTGGCGAGAACAAGCGTGAAGCGGCCAAAGCCGACGACGCCAAGCGCATCGCCTACCTGGGCGCCCTGCTTGGACAAGCCTTCCCGAGTGGCTTGGTCGCCGACATGGGCGGGTTCACCCGCGACAGCGTCGATGACCTGATCGATGCCTGTGGCGACCTCTTCGAAGAGGTGCAGTTCGCCAATGACCTTGGAACCTGGATCTACAAGTTCAAGCGTGGTTCTTGGCGCGAAGGCATCCTTGAGATGCACGATGATGATGACGGCCGAGCCTTGGCTCAGCGTGTTGGTGTCTTCATGGAGCGATTCCTCGTGCCCCGCGGGTACGGCTTCATCGTCAAGACGGCTCGGATCTACGCCGAGAATGGCGCACCGAACCGCGCTGCGGTCATGCGGTCCGTCGCCCTGTCGAACGACTCGTCCGACGTGTGGGGCTTGGCCTACGACCTCTGCAATTACTTCGATGAGGTGACCTGGCCCGATGCGCTCCGTCGCACCGTGTTCATGAACCTTCTCGACCGCATGATCGGCGGCGGCAACGTCGAAGCGGCTGAGCGCGTCTACACCGAAGCCACCGCATGGGCCCAGGGCAAAGAAGACCGCGAGATGACCGCTTGGTTGCTCTTCGCGGGAAGCCGCTTGGACAATCGTCGTCAGGACTACTACCGCGCCCGCGACCGCGCCCAGGACGCGCTCAAGCTGTACACGGCCATGGAAAACAAGGTCCGCGCCGCTGAGATCCAGAACCACATCGCTGGCATTGAAGTTCAGGACGGCAACCCCAACGCCGCCCTCGAAGCGGTGGACAAGGCCCTTCAGCTCGCCATGACCGATGGCGAGAACGGCGAGAAAGTCGTGCCTCCCAACGTCTTCGCGAATGCGGAGCAAATCCGTGGTCTCGTGGCTCGTCGTGCGGGCGACTTTGAAAAGGCGATCGAGAGCTTCCGCCGGGCCAATGAAGCTGCGGGAACCACAGGGTTGGCCCAGCTCGCCCTCGACTCGGGTCTGTCCTTCGGCGAAGCGCTTCTCGCCAGCGGCAAAGTCGAAGAGGGTCGTCAGGCGCTCGGCCGCGTCATCGAGATCGCCACGCAGCTGCAGAACCCGGTCCGCGAGCGCAACGCCCGCGAGCTGATGGCTCAGGCAGAAGGCAACCTTCGCAACTTCGACGAGGCGGTCAAGCACGCTGCGCGCGTCCTTGAGCTGACCCAGTCGCTCAAGTTCGAGCGCGCCCTTCCCGTGGACCTCTACAACCTTGGCTTCTTCCACTACGCTAGCGGAAAGCCCAGCGAGGCCCTAACCTTCTTCCGTCAGGCGGAGCAAGGCGTGAGCGTGCTGGGTGAGCACCCGGTCGTGAAGGAGCTCTACTACTGGCAGGGCTTGGCCTACCTCAAGACCAACCAGCCTGCAGAGGGCCGTACGAGCCTTCGCAAGGCCCTTCGCCCGCTCCAGCAGGCCAAGGACACCGGCAAGATGGTCAGCGCCATGGACCACCTGGCGGCCATCGAGGCGCAGTCCGGCAATACCCAAGTTGCGCAGAAGCTCTTGGTGGACGCCGTGAAGTTCGCACTCAAGGCGAACATGAAGAAAGAGGCCAAGGAACTCAAGAAGCGTCTGCGCGCGCTCACGAACTAGGCCGCATCCCTCGCGGTGTGCATCCTCCGCCCGCGGGCGGGTCGTCTATGGGCGGCCCGGTCGTGGGCGGCGCTGCTAAGGAGCGGGCTGATCCAGCAGCGACGACAGGCGCTCCGCCGCCTTTTCTAGGCCACCGCGGCCCGGGAAGGTGGCTTGCAGGTGGTGTCTGCGGTCCAGCACCACGGTGAGCGGGATGGTGCCGTCGTAGATGCCCGCGTCGAAAAGGCCCGATGCGGCAGACTGTCCGACGTCGACCAATACCGGGAAAGGCAGGTCATGGCGGTCGGCCCAGGTGGCAGCGAACTCGGTCTCAACGTCGCCGTCGCGACTGTCATCGTCGACCAGGGCATGTACGAACCACAGCCCCTTTCCTGCGTTGTTCGTCTGTAGTTCTAGGGCGGATGCAGCATCTCGGGTGCAGTCCGTGCAGTAATCGCCCGCCATCAGCTGCAGCACCACCACGTGGCCGTAGAGGTGGTCCAGGGTCAGAGGCTCGCCGTTCTGATCGGTGCCCGAGAAGGAGGGCACATGGTCGTTTTCTTGCCAGGAGCGGTCGTCTTCGGGCACGCGGGTGCGCCCGTCGGGCCAGCGGGTGTCCGGGTAGCTGATCGGATCGGCGCCATCCGTCCCGGCCTCCACCTCTTCGAGGTCGGTAAAGCCGTCGGCGTCGGTGTCTTCGACGAGGGGGTTGGTGCCGTGCTCCAGCACCTCTTCGCCATCATCGAGGCCATCACCATCCGTGTCCGCGACGCTGATGAGCGTGCCGAGCTCGCGCTCGATCTTGTTGGTGAGCCCGTCGCCGTCAGAGTCCGCGCTACAGGCCATTGCCGCGATCGTCCAGATCCACCAGTCACGTCGCACGGGCTGCTCCAGTCTAGACAGGCCCTATCCGCCCAGAGCGTCGCAGACCGGCTGGAGATCGGTGATCGTGGTGGTTGTGGCCACGGTGACGGTCATGGTGACCGGGTCGATCGCGACGAATGCGGGGTTGTCATCGGGATCCATCCACCGCCGGATGGGCCGGTTCTCATCGAGCATCGCGGGAACCCCATCGACGGCTGCGATGCCCTCCCACGCCGTGAGGTCGGCGGCGCTCGCGGTGCTGCCACTAGAGTTGATGTAAATGGTGGTGAGCCAGCTCGCCTCTCCGCTGGCGATCCCGTCGCCAATGCAGTTGAGGACGCCTTTGTCAGCTTCGCTCAGAGAGCTGGCGGATCGCTTGAGGGCGTTGGCCACTTGAAAGCTATTGGCGCTGTTGAGGCCCGCCGACATGACGACCATGGTCTTGCCTGTGCCGGCGAAGTCGTACAGGTCGACTTGGTCGCCGAACTGGTCGAGAAGGGTCAGCCGAGGAAGCTCTGCGCCCACCACGGCAACTGTTGAAGTAGGCGTCCCAAAGTCTTCTTTTTGGCCATTGTACGGCCAGCCACCGGCGTAGATGACACTGGTGGCATCCTTTGGATCGGTGCCGGCTGCGACTTCATCGCCGTCGAGGTAGCCGTCGGCGTCGCTGTCGCTATCGAGTGGGTCCGTGTCGTGCGTATTGACTTCGGCACCGTCGTTGAGCCCGTCCTCGTCGGTGTCTGCGACGCTCGGGTCCGTGCCGAGTTCGGCCTCTTCGCCGTCGGTGAGTCCGTCGCCATCGGTGTCGGCGTCGGGGTCGTCGCCTGGGCACGCAGACAGGGCCAAGGCGAGGCAGAGCAGGATGGGACGATGCATTGAGACACTCCGGAACGCATGCAACAACGGCCCGGGACAAGCCCGAGCCGCTGATGAGGATGGTAGCCGAGTTGAACTCGGCGGACCGCTACTCTGCGAGCAGGGTCTTGGCAGTGGCGATGAGGCCCTGCTCCGCGCCGCCGCCGGTGGCTGCGTCGACGATGTTCATGTCTTGGTCGACGAGCATCATGAAGGGGATGCCGCCCGTGTATAGACCAGCCGAACCGAGGCCCTGCAGCGCGGTGCGTGCGTCCGGCGAGTCGACCACGGGGAAGGTGAGGTCGTACTCATTGGCCCACTGGCCCAAGAAGGCCGCGTCTTGGATGGCGCCATCGCGGGTATTGTCATCGGTCATCATGTGAACGATGAGGAAGCCTTCGTCCGCGAGCTCGCGGTACTCGTCTTCGGCGGTCACAGCGACGCCACGGCAGGGGGGGCACCAGCCAGCGGAGTAGTCGATGAGGATGACATTGCCGCAGAACTGGTTGAGCTCCACGTTCTGTCCGAACTGGTCCACGCCGGACAGGTTCATGAATCGGTCGCCCTTGTTGAAGCCTTCGGCGGTGTCGGTGGTGCAAAGGCCGTTGAGAGTCGGCCACACGCCGTCGTCGCCACGGACGTAGGACATGGGGTCTGCAGCGTCGGTGCCGTCTGCCATCTCGACGCCGTCATCGAAGCCATCACCGTCGGTGTCAGCCTTGGTGGGGTCAGTGGTGCCATTGCCTTCGGCGTACTCGGTGAAGTCACCGATGCCGTCGCCATCGGAGTCGATGCTGTCGGGGTTGGTGCCGATCTGGGCTTCGAGGTCGTCGTCGAGGCCGTCGCCATCGGAGTCTTTGGGGCCGCAAGCGATAAGGGCCAGGGGCAGCAAGGCCGCCATCGTCCAGTAGGCACGCATGATGATCTCCAAGTCGATTGGGCTGTTGGCCCGGGGTACGAGGACCCAAAGGTCCGGTTTTTTTTGGACGGACAGCCTCGCCGAAGCGAAAAGAGGCCCGCCCTTGCGTCAGGGAAGGGAGGATGATGCCAGAGTTGAGCGCCCGTTGCAGACCTTTGCGGTCATCAGGCGTCACAGCCGCGGATCATTGAGTCACTACAGTGACCCCGATCCTTCGATGTGTCGACCTTCTGTCGTCAGAGGTCTGTCAGGTCATGCGCTGAGCGTCAGCCGTGCGACCCGCTTCTTGCCGACGCGCAACACGGCTTCGCCTTCGATGAGCCAGTCGGACAAGAAGGGCCCGTCCTCTTGCACTTTGTCGCCATTGACGCGAACACCGCCGCCTTGCACCATGCGCCGAGCCTCTCCCCGGCTCTTGCACAGGCCGGCGTCTGCGAGGGCCGCCACCAGCGTGAGGCCGTCGAGCGTTTCAACGGTGTGGGTGGGCATTTCGTCAGATGCGGCACCGGCGACCATCGCTGCGGCGGCGTCTCGGGCGCGGTCGGCTTCGGCGTCGCCGTGGATCCGGGCGGTGATCTGCCATGCCAACTCGGCCTTCGCCTTGTTGATCTGCGCGCCTTGAAGGCTTTCAAGTTCGGCAATGCGGGGGAGCGGGAGGGTGGTGAACAGCTTGAGCATCCGCCCTACGTCGCGGTCGTCGATGTTGATCCAGTACTGGTAGAAGTCGAACGGGGCGGTGCGTTTGGCGTCGAGCCACACTGCACCCTTGGCCGTCTTTCCCATCTTTGCGCCGGAAGATGTGGTGATGAGCGGAAGTGTGAGGCCGTGGGCCGCCGCCTCTGGTCCTTCAATGCGCCGGATAAGATCAGTACCGGCGAGGATATTGCCCCACTGGTCATCTCCGCCCACCTGCAGCGAGCAGCCATATTGTTGGTGTAGCACCAAGAAGTCGTAGGCCTGCAAGAGCTGGTAGTTGAACTCGATGAAGGAAAGCCCGGTTTTCAGTCGCTGTTTGTAGGCTTCCATAGCCAGCATTCGATTGACCGAAAACAAGCTTCCGATGCGGCGCAAGAAGTCGATGTAGTTGAGCGGGGCGATCCAGTCTGCGTTGTTCCGGGCGTGTCCGACTGTGCCGTCCAACGTTAGTAGGCCGCCGACTTGGCTCTTGATTCCTTGGATATTCTCCGCGATCTGCTCCGTTGAGAGCATGGCCCGCATCTCGGTCTTGCCGGATGGATCGCCCACCATGGCGGTGCCGCCGCCGAACACGATAATGGGGATATGCCCCGCCCGTTGAAGCAGGTGCGCCGCCATCAACGGAATGGAGTGGCCCACGTGCAGCGAGTCTGCGGTTGGATCCACGCCCACGTAGAAAGTGAGGGGTCCGGCATCGAGCGCTTCGCGCAGGGTGTCCAGGCCGGTGGTCTGCGCAATGAAGCCTCGTTGGGCCAGCTCGTCGAGCACATGCACGGGCGCCTCCAAGTCGCGGGGGTAGCCCCGCGGTCGCCGTGCTCCTACAATCAGGGTGCGGGGCTCGCAAGCGTCGACAGAATGGAGGGCCGGGATGTCCGATGAGAAAGACGCACCCCCCGAGGAGGGGCTTAGGGTCAAAGACCTGCTGCGCGCCGGCACCCTCGAAGAGCATGAGCACAAAGGCGAGGCCTTCGGACGCTCGGTCATGAATCGCCGATACCGCCGCCCAGTGGGCAACTCTGAGCGGCTGTGGAAGAAGGTCGACGGTGAAGACCCGTGGGACGAGCCCAAGGTGAAAACGCCGCCGAAGCAGCGCGGCGTCTACGCATCCGGTCGATTCGTACGCATTGACAAAGGGGGGCCCAAGAAGGCCCAGCCCGAGAAGAGCCACATTCCGGACTTGGCTCGGAAGCGGCAAAGTGACGCGAATCGAGCTCGCTCCAACCCCGCTGCCGAGGTCAAGGCCACGCCCACGTCGGACGATCCGCTCGAGAGGCTCCAGCAGATCATCCGTCAGCGAAACGCCGACAATGAGACCCGCGCCTCCAAGGCCCGCGACGCGGCGACCCGAATCAAGCGAAAGGTCGCTGAGCCCGAGCCTGAGCCTGAAGAGGAAGTCGAGGTTGCACCCCCTGTTCCCGCCAAGCCCCGGTCGAGCAAGACCGGGCGGCTCCGCACCCACGCGGGCCAGCCGGTGGTGAAGAAGGTCCGCAAGACCCCTGTCAAGAATCGGGTTCTCGCGGCGGGGCGCGAAGCCAAGACCCGGGGTCCTATCACCGATATTCCGGTAGAAATGCGCACCCCACCCAGGGTCGCCCACGAGCCGAAGGGGGCCAAGGCCGATCCCAATCGGCCCCGAAAGTACGCTGCCGGACGGGGCCCTGCGAAGGGTCGGGCGGAAGCGGTGGACCTACCCCTGGAAATGCGCCGGCCTCCGCGCATCGCACCCAATGCGCCAGAAGCGGCGCCTAAGCCCGAGCGCTATGCGGCCGGACGAGGGCCGAAGGCTGCCCCCAAGAAGGCGGTGGACATCCCGCTCGAGCAACGACGGCCCCCTCGGATTGGTGCCGATGGGCTGCCCATGGAGAGCGCCGCGCCCGCCGCCACCGTGCCGGTACCGGGCGATGAGGCGGCGGCGTTGCCAGACAGCCCACCCACGTTCAATCCGCCTCCGCCCAAAGCCCCGCCTCGCATGCCCAAGTCTGGCGGCGGCGGCATGGACGATCTCTTCGGACTTGCGGCCAGCGAAGGACCCATGCGCATCGGCCGACGGCGGAAGAAGACAGCGGTGGCTGAGCCCGAAAAGAAGGACTAACGCCTGCGTCGATAGAGCAGGAATAGGCCGATGAACCACGGGAATGCGCCCGCCGGGGTTCCGGAGCATCCGCCGCATCCCGAAGGACCATCCTGCTCCGGGAGAAGGGTCGATAGGTTGCCCGTGTTCATGGCGTCGTGGCGAGCGCTCGGCCATGGGATGGCGCCGTCGGCGGGCCCTTCGGTACGCCACGCGAACACCAGGCCATCGCGGGTCGCCATGACCACGTCCAGGAATCCATCGCCGTCGATGTCGCCGACCGAGGGGCCGCCCATGGCCCAGCCACCGTGAAAGTGGGGGAATCCAGGCGCTAATGCCCCGCTAGCGTCGTGGGCGTAGACGAAGTGTCCCGTGCTGGTGGACAAGACTTCGGGCACGCCGTCGCCGCTCACATCGGCGATGGCGGGGGCCGTCAGGAGCGCGGGCCCGTCCACTTGTCGAGGGAAGCCGGGCTGCAGGAGTCCCGTCTTTCCCGACCAAGCGAACATGCCGTGTTGGTGGTCGCTGTAGCGGGTGGAGGCGAGCGAGAGCACGTAGTCCAGCGGCACGGCTCCCACGACGGGATCAGGCACGCCATCGCCGTCTAGATCCCCGAATGCCGGAGTTTGGGTCATCTGAATCGCGGCGCCATTGGTGAAGCTGGACCGCAGACCGTGGTCATCGGACGAGTAGGAGAGGTCCAGAGCGAGGCTACCGTCGTGGTGGATCAGATCGCTGGGGGCGAGCATGGGGGCGCTCGCCAGCTCCAGGTCGCCGTCTCCATCCAGGTCTGCCAACGCGGCGGGGCTCGGGTGTCCCTCTCCGATGACCGGCAGTAGTGACTGGTTGATCAGTCCGCTACGCTCGAGGATATCGGTCACCTCCGCCGTGTTCAGGTCGATGAGGTGGACGACGCCAGCAATGCCCTGGGGCACCTCGCCCGTCGGAACGACCGCGTCCAGATCTCCGTCGCCATCCACATCGCCCACGGCCGGCGCCGCGACGATGCGTCCGCCAGTTTTTCCGCAAAGTGTAGGATGGCAGAGGCGAATAGGGTAACCGGGCATGGCCTGACCGCTGCCATCGAACAGCCAGAGGCGTTGCGCCCCATCGGCCACCAGGATGTGGCGCTCGGGGGTGCTGGGGTCCAGGTCCGCGATGACCGGGCTCGCCAAAATGGCCTCGTCATAGGCGGTCGATGGTGGAAGGGGCCGGTCGGGCGCCGGCACTTGCGCCACTCGGCCGCCGATGCCTTCGCTCCACACGTAGATCCCGCCGCCAAGGCCGGTTGCGACGATCTCGACCGTCCCGTCTCCGTCCAAATCCGCCACGGCGGGTGTGCCGATCAAGCCCTCTCGGAGATCGGCGAGCCCTTCCCATCCGCCTTCGCCGGGTCGGTGGGGATGGGCCTGCGTCCGGGTGTCTTCCCAGCCGGGGACGGTGTCGCCGGCGCCATCCACAACCCGGAGCCGACCATCTGAGCCCGCGATGATCACCTCGAAGACGCCATCCGCGTCCACGTCGGCAAGTTGGACGGACGCCTCCATCGAGGTGTTGATGGTGAGCGGCCACCCCGGTAACATCATAGGGTCTTCGACGGACCAAACTGCAGTTCGGTCCTCGGCTTGCTGGAGGCCTTCGCCAACCCTCAGGCGGAACTGGATCAGCGGCTCGTGGGCGCGCTCGAAGCGGTCTAGCAGAGTGTCCAGCGGACCGAGGTCACCGAACTCTTGAACTTGTGGGCTGACTTCGATGGTGGCGAGGACGCCGTCCTGGACCGCGCTTCCGCTGGCGACCTGGGCCCAGGAGTCGGGTTCCGCGCCTTCGCCTTGTTCCAATACCCAGGCGCCGCTGGCCGTGCCTCGGACCTCTACCGTGCCGTCAGACCAGCCGAACCACGTCGGCGAGGTGATTCGCGCCTCTGCGCGATTGGGCTCGTCGACCAGCTGTTGGACCGCGGTGCCGACGTTCACTCGACCATATCCGTGGAAGGCGTCCCATCCGGGTCCAGACGGTAGCGCGCTGGCCGTGTCCTGGTCTTCGGCGGACAGGTTCACGTCGTCGGCGGTGGCCCGAAGCAAGTTTCGGATTTGCCCAGGGTTAAGGGAGATCCCTTGGTCCCGGGCGGCTGAGGTGACCAAGCCCGCCAGGCCGGCGATCCGAGCGGTCGCTCCGGTCGCGCACTCGCTGGCCGGTGCCACCAAGTCCACGCGCGGTCCGTAATTGTTGCAGTTCCACGTGGAGAGCCAGGTGTAGGCGCCACCGCTTTCTTGGCGATCGAGTGCCCGAACCGACTTCACGAATAGGAAGGGGCTGGCCACGGATGGGCTGTTTCGGTGCCACGCGTTCTCGTCTCCGGCTGCGCCCACGAGGACCACCCCGCTGGCGTCCGCGTGCTCCGCAGCGGCGATGGCGCGTTCGGTCAGCGTGAGGCCTCCGGTGGCCATGGAGGCGGCGGACACGTCATTCTCGGCGATATAAGCCAAGGCAAGCGCGATCCGATCTCCGTCTGTGACGAAGGCTTCGGCGATGCGGATGGGCAGGAGGCTGCAGTCTGGGCACCCGCCGATCTGACCGCCATCGTTGGCCCATGCCGTGGCGGTTTTGGCGACCCCAGTGCCGTGGTTGTAGTACCCGTCCAAGAAGCTGGCCCACGGGTCGTTGTCGTGCTCGAAGAAGTCCCACCCGGCGATGTCATCGACGTACCCGTTGCCATCGGCGTCGGTCCCATCACTGAAGGTGTGGATCAGGTCGGACGGGTCCAGGCGATCATCGGCTGGATCTGCGCCTGCCGCGATGTCGACGCGAGGATCTTCGGCGTAGTCTCTGACATTTACGATGCCATTGCCGTCCAGGTCACCGCCTACGACCTCGGTGCCGTCCGAGCGCTGAGGCCACGGCAGCTCCTCGAGATTGAGCCGTACCTTGTCGATGAGTTGGGTGTCCTGCCACTGAATCCCGCTGTCCAGGACGGCCACGGTGACGTCCCACCGGCCTGCTGTGTGCCGCAATGCGCGATCGAGGGACACGCCTGAGCCGAGCTCAAGTTCTTCTGGCCGAACCGTCTCCCGCGACGATTCCGGGACCCAAGACAGGTCCGTCCAGCCCAGATCATTGGGGCATGCGGCCCGGTTGTCTTCGGCACAATCGGGGAATGCGCCGCTTGGCCCTCCGGCCATCGCAGGAAGGCAGAGTGTGGCGATAAGGCTGAGGCCGATAGGTAGGCGAGGCACGGTCGCTCCGGGGATCAGGGATGCGGTTATCCTCCTGGACC
>JBGCER010000329.1:0-12013 GCA_045106515.1 Myxococcota bacterium | reverse complement strand
TCGACGATGTCGTTGCCGTTGGTGTCGGTCCAACCAGCCTCGGCGAGCAAGGCCTTGGCCTTGTCGACGTCCTGCTTGATGAGATCGACCTTGGCGCGGGTGGAGCAAATCTCGGGGGTGAGCGTCCCGTAGGCCTGTTGGGCGTACTTCGTGCCATCTTCACCGGTGAGCAGCCGCTTAATCATGCTGTCGATGCTGACGGCGTGGGCCATGGCCCGGCGCACGCGCACGTCCTTGAATCGCGGATCATTGAGGTTCCACGCGATGTAGTCCATGAACCGGTAGCCGCGGCTCACGATCTTGAGCTCCGGGTTGTTCTTTCGAAGCTCATCGGCGTCTTTGACCGCGATGCCGTCCGCCAGATCGATCTCGCCCTTCTTCAGCTTAAGAAGTCGGGTTTGGTATTCTGGAATGATCTCGAATCGCACGATTTTCAGCTTCGCCTTCATCTCGTCCGGACCCGTGAATTTGGGGTTCGGTTCGAGGGTGAAGTAGGCGTTCGGCTCGCGCTTGGTCATCACAAATGGCCCATCGACCACGGGTGCGGTCGTCAAAGCATGGGTCCGAAGACCGGAACGTTCGGCGTCCGTGAGCAGGTGCTTGGGCACGTGGTAGGCCGATGCCTCGGCCAAGCGAGTGATGCGGTCGCCGGGCTCGGTCCAAGAGAACTTGATCTTGTTCGGGGCCAGCACCTCGGGGGGGGCTGCAAACTTGTCGGTGTAGCCCAGGCGAGGGCTGGCCACGTCCTTGTCAGCGACGAGTTCGTAGGCGAATGCCACGTCTTCGGCCGTCACGGGCTTGCCGTCTGCCCAGGTGAACGACTCGTTGAGGGTCATGGTAAGCGAGAGGCTGTCTTCGCTCCAATCCCACGACTGGTAGAGGCTCGGTTTGTAGGTGAGCTCGCAGTCGAAGTCCGAGTTGAGCCCCTTCATGTAGATGTTGTCGATGACGTAGCCATCGCTGGCGGAGGCGGCGACGACAGGTAGGAGATTGTTGATGTCGCTGCCGGTGGCGACGATCAGCATGTCTCGCGGGCCCGTGTCTGCTGCTGCGGTTGCGCCGCCTTTGTCGCCAGGGGCGGCGCCGCCCGTGCAGGAGGCGAGCAGGGCGCTCAGGACGACGACAGACAACGAACTGCGAATGGGCATCGAGCCTCCTGTGTGGAACTGCGACGGGGGGTTGTACCAGTGCGCCGAACGGGTAGCAACCGCTGGCTGGGTTGGCGCGTCGTCGTAGCCTACAGGGTGTTCAGCCGGTTGACTGAGCCTTGACGCCCCCCACAACTCGACCGATTCCTCCAAGGTCATTCCATGCACGCACGTTTTGCAGCCCCGCCGTCATCATGAGAGCCATCACGTCTTCGTGTTGGCCTTTTCCAAGTTCGAGGAGCAGCCCGAGCCGCGCGCGGGGCACCGATGCGCGCACGAGCTCTCGGATCACGTCTAGGCCGTCGAGCCCGCCGTCGAGAGCGAGCCTTGGTTCGTGGACCGACACCTCCGGCATGAGCCCGTCCAGGTCTGCGGTTGGAATGTAAGGCGGGTTGGACAGGACCCAGTCAATGGGGCGGGACGTTGGAATGGGGTCGAGCAAGTGACCCTTGAGCACCGCGACTCGGTCCGTCAGCTCCAGTCGAGCCACGTTCTTCTTGGTATTGGCCAATGCGGCATCGGAGAGATCGACGCTGAACAGTCGAACCCGAGGTCGCGCCATCGCAACCGCCAGACCGACCGCCCCGGTGCCACACCCGATATCCGCGACAAAGATGGGCTCGCCCTCGCCATCGGGGATGAACTCTAGCGCGGCTTCGACCAGGGTTTCGGTGTCGGGTCGGGGTACGAGCACATCGGCATCGACAAGGAGATCGACGGCGTGAAAGCCACGTTCTCCCAAAATGTAGGCCATGGGTTCACGACCGCCGCGGCGGCGCACGAGGGCGCGGAGTTGGTCCAGCTCGTCGGGGCCCATGGGCCGGTCGAACTGCATGTAGACCTGCAGGCGCTCGATGCCGAGAACGTGGCCCACCAGGAGCTCAGCGTCGAGTCGAGGGCTGTCTACACCGCGCTCGCGCAGGTAGGCGTCGGTGCGTGTCAGGACGTCGACGAGGGTAGGCGGATTGGACATTGCGGGGAGCTAACCCAACCCGGTCAATACGTGGCCTGCTGCTCTTCGAGGAGGGCGGCCTGGTGGTGCGTCATCAGGGGCTCAACGACCGAGCGCAGGTCGCCGGCCACCACGCGGTCGAGGCTGTAGAGCGTCAGGTTGATCCGATGGTCCGTCAGGCGGTTCTGCGGGAAGTTGTAGGTTCGGATCCGCTCGGAACGGTCCCCTGAACCCACCTGGCTCTTTCGCTCCGCCGCTTCGATGGCGTGCCGTTCGGCTTCCATCTTTTCGTAGAGGCGGGTCTTGAGCACCCGCATGGCCTTGTCCTTGTTCTTGTGCTGGGACTTCTCGTCTTGGCACTGGACGATGAGCCCGGTGGGGATGTGAACGATCCGCACCGCGGAGTCGGTGGTGTTGACCGACTGGCCACCGGGGCCTCCCGCTCGCATGACGTCGATGCGCAGGTCCTTGGCCTCGATCTTGACCTCGACCTCTTCGGGCTCGGGCATCACAGCGACGGTGGCGGCAGAGGTGTGGATTCGGCCTTGAGACTCGGTTGCAGGCACGCGCTGCACCCGGTGCACGCCGGACTCGAAGCGCAGAAACTTGTAGGCGTTGGCTCCCACGACCGAGGCGATCACTTCTTTGAAGCCTTGAGAACTACCGCCAACTGTGACCGTATTGGTTGAGAGAACCTCGATTTTGAGGCCTTCGTTCTCGATGAAGCGGGTGTACATCCGAAAGAGATCGGCGGCGAATAGGGCGGCCTCGTCGCCACCCGTACCCGCCCGGATTTCGAGCAAGAGGGGGCGTCCCTCGTAGGGGTCGAGCGGAAGGAGCAGCAGCTTCAGGGCCTGACGCTGGGCCTCGATCTCGGGCTCAAGGCGCTCGATCTCGGCCCGAGCCATGGCCTTCATCTCTTCGTCGTCTTCGGACAACAGCTCTTTGGAGTCCGAGAGTTCCTCTTCGAGGGAGAGCACCGCATGCCAGGCCTCGACGATCTCGGAGACCCGCGCGTGTTGCTTGCTCACATCGCGCAGGCGGGTGCCGCTGCTGACCACGGAAGGGTCCATGAGCTGCGTGTTCAGCGCTTCTAGGCGCTGCTCGAATACGGCGAGTTGGTCGTCCATGGCGTGCTCCGAGTCCGTCGGGGGAAACAACAACAGCCGCTCCCGGAGGAGCGGCTGTAGGCGGGGTGGCTCGGGGGGGCGGACCCTCCGAGCGGAACCAGGACGCTAGTTGTCGGATTCGGCCGCAGGCTCGGCGGCCGCTTCCTTGGCCGCGACCTCGTCCGGGTCTTCGGGGCGTTGGAAGCCGTACTTCTTGTAGTACTTCTCCACGCGACCGGCGGTGTCCATAATCTTCTGCGTGCCCGTGTAGAACGGGTGCGACTGACTGGAGATATCGACGTTGATGAGGGGGTACTCGACCCCGTCGACCTCGCAGGTGTTCTTCGCCGCGATCGTCGACCGGGTGATGAACTGGAAGTCGTTGGTGATGTCCCGGAAAACGACAAAGCGGTAATCGGGGTGGATGCCCTTCTGCATGGTGACCTCGCGGCCGGGAAGCGGGCGGGCGGAGCGCCCAGGAGTCCCGGTCAATGTTGGGCCGGTGTTTCACCCGGCAGGGGCACCTTGTCAAGAGCGCAGAGATTTACTCGGCGACTGCGACGGGTGCTGCCGTGGTGGCGGTCAGCAAGGCGGCCGCATCTTCGACGGTGTCACCCGTGAGTGAGGCTCGCCATCGGTCCATCGTGACCTGCTCGTCCGGCGAGAGTAGTCGCTCGGAACGAAGGGTAAAGCTGCGTTGTACGTCGATGGGGGGCCGGATGCCACGGTCGGAGACCTCGCGGGAGAGCACGAGCTCCCAGTTGACGACTTCGGCCAGGTCATCGAGCAAGACTTGGGAGGGGCCGGCGCCGGGCTCGCCAGAGAGCACGCCGATCACCGTCAGGGATCCGCCTTCTTCGAGGGCACGGGCGGCGCCGAGGTAACGGCGCACTTGGTGCACTGCGGACACGTCCACCCCGCCAATCTCGCGGCCCGCAGGGGGCAGCTCGGAGAGGCAGGCGCGCAATAGGCGCGTCAGTGAATCGACGATGAGAACGACGTCATCGCCGCGCTCTACCTGGCGTCGGGCTCGCTCGAAGACGATGTCCGCGACCTGTACATGACGGGCGGGCGGGTCGTCGAAGGGGGTGGCGATGACCTCGGCAGGGGTCTCCTTTCGCCACTCTTGGATCTCTTCGGGGCGCTCGCCGAGCAGCAAGACGGAGATCTCCAGGCCATCGTCCTCCGACAGGACGTTGACGAGGCGACGGAGCAGATCGACGCGGCCCGTCCGGGGCGGAGCGACGAAGAGACCGCGCTGGCCGAGCCCGAGCGGGCACACGCGGTCGACGACGCGAAGCACGTCATCGTGAAGCAGGGCGACGCGTTCGTCGGGGTAGATCGCCGTGAGCTGATCGAAGCTCTGAGGCTCTCCGCCGGGCGGGTCGCCATTGACCGTCTCGACCCGGAGCAGCGCCGTGTATCGTTCGCCTTCTTTCGGAGGACGAACCTGGCCAATGACGGTGTCGCCGGTCTTGAGTTTGAACCGCCGGATCTGGCTTTGCGACACGTAGATGTCGTCGGCGCCCGGCAGGAAGTTCGCGTCGGGGCTGCGCAAGAAGCCGAAGCCTTCGCCGTGCACTTCCAGCACGCCTCGGCCGAGCAGAACATTGTCTTGCTTGCCGAGCGTCTTGGCGATGAGAAAGGCGATGTCTGAGCGCCGATGGGGGAGCTCGGTGAGGCCAAGCTCGGAGGCGCGTGCGCGTAGCTCAGCCGGGGAGGCATCGTGTAGCGCGGGCAGATCGAAGGGCATGGGGGGAACCCTGGAGGGGGTCGTCGCGGAACCAGGTGAGGATGGGGTGGCGTCGACCGGGGGGGGAGAAAACTGTGGTGGGATCGTGGGAGGAGCGCAGTATCGCGATGAATCGGGGGGGGTGTCAAGAATGGGGGATGTCCCCAGCCCCAAGTCGCGTTTGCATTTCGGCTTCGTCGATGACCTCGATCCCCAGGGATTGGGCCTTTGTCAGCTTGGAACCAGCATCAGCCCCGGCGACGAGCACGTCGGTCTTCTTGCTGACGGATCCGGTGACTTTGGCGCCCGCCTGCAAGAGCATCGATTTCGCTTCGGAACGGCCCAACGTGGGTAGTGTGCCGGTGAGAACAACGGTTTTTCCCTGGAACCAGGCCGCCTGGTCGGCCGGTTCGGAGACTTTCGGTGGATCCGCGGGAACGAAGAGCACCCCTTCGTCCCGCAGGCTCTGGATCTCTAGCTGTGCCGCCTCGGATGCAAAGAAGCTGTGCACCTGGGAGGCGACCCACTCGGCGATTCCATCCACCTCGACCAGCTGCTCGGGGGTCGCCGCCATGAGGGTGTCTAGGTCCAAGAAGTGCGCTGCTAGGTCCCGCGCCGTGGACTCGCCGACCACGGGGATGCCCAGGGCGACCAGGGCTCGCTCCAGGGACTGGCCCTTGCTGTGGTCCAGGGCATCTAAGAGGTTATCTGCGGATTTATCTCCCATCCGTTCCAGTGTGATGAGCTGATGCTTCTGCAGCCGGTAGAGGTCACTCACCCGGCTCACCAGTCCGGCGTCGACGAGCAGCTCCACCAGCTTTTCGCCCAAGCCGTCGATGTCCATGGCACCGCGACTGGCAAAATGACGGATCCCCGCCCGCACTTGGGCCGGGCAGCCGAAGCTGTTGGGGCACTGCATGATCTGCTTGGTGCGATCTTTGAACGCCTTGAGTACGAGCTCGCTGTGGCAGATGGGGCAGTGCGATGGGAAGTCCGGCGCGGGGCGGTCGGCGTGGGCCTGGTCGATGACCACGCGCTCGACTTTGGGGATCACGTCGCCGCGGCGCACCAACACGACTTGATCGCCGATGCGGAGATCGAGCTCGGCCAAGTGGTCCTTATTGTGCAGCGAAGCTCGGCTCACCGTGACCCCGCCAACGCGTGCGGGCTTGAGGTGTGCGACGGGGGTGACCGTGCCGGTGCGGCCCACCTGGTAGTCCACCGCCTGCAATACCGTCACGACTTCGGGGGGCGGGTACTTGAAGGCGATGGCCCAGCGTGGGCTGCGCGTGACGAAGCCGAGCTCGTCTTGCAGGTCGATGGCGTCGACCTTGATCACGGCGCCGTCGATCTCGTGTGCGAGCCCTTCGCGCTGGTCCGCGAGATCCGCGACGGCCTCGATGACGGCCTCGATCCCCTCGCATCGTCGATTGAGTGGGCTGATGGGAATGCCCCACTCAGCGAGGGCGGCGAGCTGCTCGGTGTGGTGTTCGCCCAAGCGCGCTCCGTCGAGGGCGCCAAAGCTGTGGGCATAGAAGGTCAACGGGCGGGACGCCGCTACGGCGGGGTCGAGCTGACGCAGGGTGCCTGCCGCCGCATTTCGGGGGTTCTCGAACGGTTTATCCCCGGATTTCTCTCGCTCGATATTCATGCGTTCGAACCCGGCGAGGTCGTAGAAGATCTCGCCGCGGACGTCGATTCGGTTTGGGGCCTTCGGGCCGTGCAGCTGGCGGGGGATCGCCCGGATGGTGTTGACGTTGTGCAGTACATCTTCGCCAGTACGCCCGTCTCCGCGAGTGCCGGCCCCAGTCAGCACGCCGTTTTCATAGACCAGTTCGATGGCGAGCCCATCGAGCTTGGGCTCAACCACATACGCGAGGGGGCCCGCGTCTTCGGGCAGCTCCAACTTCTTGCGGACTCGGGTGTTGAACTGGTGTAGCTCCTCGTCTGAGAAGGCGTTGGCGAGGGACAACATGGGCTGCAGGTGCTCGAAGGGCGATAGGCCCGAGACGGGTCCGCCTCCCGCCACCCGGGTCACTGTGTCGGCGTGGGCGAGGCGCGGAAAGCGACTCTCCAATAGCTCCAGCTCTCGATAGAGTAAATCGTAGGTCCTATCGTCTATTTCGGCCGCATCTTTGTCGTGATAGAGCGCGTTGTGGCGGTGCAGCTCCGGAGTCAGCCAGTCGATGCGGCGCTTGGCCTCGTCGGGATGCAGTCCGTCGACGAAGGGTGCGATAGCCGGGGCGCTGAGGGCTTCGGCACGATCAAAGGGCAGGGGTGCGGCGGGATCCGGCACGGAGGCCTCCTGGCAGGGGTGCGGCTAACCGGCGTTGAATTGGGAGGAAAGGGGGGCGCATGGCTCGATGCGTTGAAGATTCCGATTGGTGGAGTACACAAAGCGGTCGCGGTCGCGGCCCCTTTCGGTGTCGAAGCCCCGCGGAAGGTGACCGTGCTGGTGCTGCTATCGACGTTTGCGTGGCTTTCGGTTCCGGCGATCGCTCAGGACGACGGGTCGGAGTCATCGGAAGAGGAGGCGTCCACCGACGAGCCTGCTGCGACCGACAAGCCTGCGCCGACCGACGAGCCTGCGCCGACCGACGAGCCCGGATCGTCCGAGGAGCCCCCCACCGACGTGGAGACGGCGGCACCGCCCGCACCGGCTCCGGTCGGGAACACCGTCGTGCTCGATGCTCGCATCCGAGGCGTGATCTTGGAGCGCGGTTCTGGCAAGCCGGTGGAGGCGATGGTCACCATCGATGGCCAGCAGGTCGCGACCGGGCCCGATGGCTCGTTCGAACTACGAATTTCCAGTGGGTTGGTCCGAGTCTTGGTGCAGTCCGATGAGCACCGGGGCGCGACGTTCGAGGAGCAGGTCGACAAGGCTCAGACCCTCGGTGTGAAGTACAGAGTCGAGCGCTATTCCTGGGACGATGAGGTCGTGGTGTTCGGCGAGGGCGTGCGCGAAGAGGTGTCCCGCACGGTCCTGTCTGCCGAAGAGGCCACCACCATGCCAGGCACCATGGGCGATCCCATCCGTGCCGTCGCGTCGCTGCCCGGCGTAGCGCGCACGCCCCTGGGCGGAGAGATCGTGGTGCGGGGCGCCGAGGCCATCAACACGGCCACCTATGTAGACGGCATTCCCGTGCCGTTCCTCTTCCACTGGTTTCTCGGTCGCAGTGTGGTGAATCCAGCCTTGCTCGACGAGATCGCGTTTTACCCAGGGGGCATGCCCGCCAAGTACGGCGACAGCTTGCAGGCGGTTGTGGACGCCAAACTCAAGGAAGTCCCCGAGCAGCGCGGTGTGCACGGACGGATCCGAGCCGACATCCTCGACGGCAGTATGGGGCTGACAGCGGATATTAAGGGTTGGAACGTGTCTGCCGGCGGCACATGGTCTTGGTTGCCCGGGGTGATCTCGGTGGCCTCGCAGATCGCGTCGGGTGCCTGGAAGGAGTCGGACTACCGAGCACCGAGTTTGAAGCTTGCCTATGCCGATGGTTCGGTTCGCCTCACTGGGCCGGTCGGACGTGGCCGGCTCACCTTAGACTACATGGGTGCCCGCGACAAAATGGGGTTCACCGCCGAGAAATTCGATGACGATGGGGATGGCGAGTGGGATGAAGTCGAGACGGTCGACGGGCTGCCGTACGACCCCGCCACCTTCATGCGTGCGTGGTACCACCGCGCTCGGATTCGCTACACCGCGGAGCAAGGCCAGCGCCGGTCCGACACCTCATTGATCTTCGGACAAGACCACCAAGATAGCATCTTTTCGGGCATCGGAGCCTTGGGGGTGACCAGCGGTGGACCCGAGCTTGGCGAAGTGGACAATTGGTCGGTGCGGTTCACGCGCGAGGACTCCATCCCTGTGTCCGACGCCGTCACCCTTGGGGTTGGAGGTCTCGCCCAGGCCCAGCACATGACCGCGACCTCGTGGCGGGCGGCGCGGCCAAACGTGACTCCGAAGGCCTTTACCGATTGGCAGCTCACGGCGGGGCCGTGGGTGGAGCCCCGCATCACCATGGGGAAAACCTGGCTCGCTCCAGGGTTCCGTTTCAATACCTTCTTCGTCAATGACGAGCTGACGGTGAGCCCGGAGCCCCGCCTATCCTTGCGCCAGCAGCTGGACCGAAAGTGGACGGTAACGGCGTTCGCCGGAAGATTTGGGCAAGTGGTTCCCGGGCACCGGTACGCGCCGGAGCTCGGCAACCCAGAGCTGTCTACCATGTCGGCCTACCAGGGCTCCATGGGTCTTGAAGCTCTCTTTGCTTCTGGATTTTCGGCGGATGTGTCCGTGTATGGCACCTACATGCCAGGCCTGACGGTGCAGGAGCAAGACATTCAGGTGGTGCAGCCACCTCCAGACCCCACGACGGGCCAGCGCTTCCCTGGAGAGCTCACCAGCGTTCCGATTTACCGAGACACCATTGGGCAGGCTATCGGCATCGAAGGCATGATCCGCTACCAGCCCAACGGGCCTTGGTTCGGGTGGGCTGGCGTCACGGTCTCGCGCACGTGGCGCGTTGTGGAGGGGGATCGGCGGGCAGGTCAGTTCGACCAGCCCTTCTCGCTGGTGCTGGTTGGAGCCAGGAAGCTTCCCAAGGACTGGCGCCTGTCTGGGCGCTGGCGCTTCACCTCGGGTCAGCCGTTCACGCCGCAATCGGGGGTCTGGAACAACAGCGATGGCTACTGGTCCGGGTTCGAAGGGGATCCGCTCTCCGAACGCTTGCCGAACTTCCACCAGCTCGACGTGCGCGTGGACAAGACCTGGACGACCAAGCGCGCCCGGTACACCTTCTACGTCGACGTCATGAATGTGACTAACCGTAAAAACATGCTTTTCCCCTCGTATAACGCTACATATTCCAGGCTGAAGAGCCAGCTCTTCTTCCCGCCGATCCTTCCGGTGCCTGGCTTTGAGGTGCGGTTTTGAACCGTGTATTCCTTGCATTGTGCTCGCTAGCCCTCCCGGGTTGCTTCGACTTTTCCACCGATCTGGGCGAGTTGGCGCTGGACTACCGGATCGATCGGGCGCGGGTCGTGGCCATCCGCCTCGACCCTCCGATCATTATGCCCGGCGAACCGGTGACGGCTCATGCCTTGGCCCTGGCGCCGGGGGCCCTCGCCCCAGACAGCGTCGAGGTGGCGGTGTGCGGCCTGCGGGACGATCTCCAGGTCAGCATTTGGACGGATCCCGTGTGCTTTCAGAACCCGGACCTAGTGGATGTGGTGGCGACGGAACTGCCAGGCTCTTGGTCCGCGCGGGATCTGAGCCAGACCGAGTGCCTCGAAGAATGGGACACCGGAAAGTTTGTGGAGGGCGGAGACAGCGCCGACACCGATGACACCGGGGACACGGGCTTCGTCATCTATAGCGGTGAGTGCGTGTCCATCGTGCCGATGATGGTGACCGCGTCCTTTGGCGACCAGGTGGGTCGCGGGATGATCCGGGCGCGTCACCGTTTGCGCGGTCTCCGGGTCAATGAGCCAGTGCCCGTGCCCTTGGACAGTGCAGCGCGAGCGCTGACGACCGAAGGCGATGCGGTGGCTGGCGGGGAGGTGCAGCTGACCTTCCGGATTGAGAGCGGGTCCGCCATCCGTCAGTACTGGTGGTACGTCGACGATGGCACGCTGATGTCCACGGGACTCACGCGCACTCAGGCCATCGAAGTCAGCGAACCCGGCGAAGAGGAGCCTGAGGAACCAGTGCTTGAGGCTTCGATAACGAGGAACACCTTACGGATTCCCGCCGACTACTCCGGCCCGCTGCGGGTGGTGGTTGTGGCCACGCCCGACCGCGACTGGGACGTGGATGACAACTCCGCCTACGCCTCTGGAAACGTCACGTGGGAAACCCTCACACTTCAGGTGACCCCATGAGAATTCTCATGTTCGCTTCGCTTCTCATCGGGTGTGGGGACGTGGTTCCGAACAAGGCGCCCGACCTGCTGACCATCAACGGCATCGAGGTCAAGTCCAAGCGATTCGATCTGGGGCTCGGTCAAGGGTTGAGCGTCACGCCAGGGGAGCGGTTGGACCTGAGCCTGGAAGTCCGGGATCGGCAGGGCCATGATGTGAAGGTGTGGTTTGTCGCGCCGCCGCCGGGTCTGGAGTTTGACCCCGATGGGCTGACCGGTCACTGGGATGTGCCCGCCGAGGATGATCTTTTCGAGATCTACTACTCCTTGGACATCGCCCTGCAGGACGATGCGAAGGATTCCAGGTCGCAGACCTACGAGGTGCCGCTATTCTGGGTCGGACTATTTGGAGAGTGAAGATGTGGCGCGTGCTCTTTGTACTGCTCGCACTGTCCTGTTCGGGTGATGACTCCGAGGACACGGGACGAACGCCGTGCGAGCAGAGCTGCTTCGAGACGACGCTGCAGCAGTGCCGCGACAACTGCGACCTAGACTGCGGCGCGGACAACCAGTGCCGCGACACCTGCCATGGTGATTGCATCGGCGAGTTCGACACCTGCGTAGCGGATCTCTGTGGCTCCTAGAGATTTTGCCAGTTTGAACGTGGAATATCGCCCGTGATTGAAGGCTTGCGAGCCGACAAGATGTAGAGGGCGCGGCGGTTCTTCTCTTCGGCCACGCCATCGGCCGTGGGCACCGCAAGGGCATCTTCGCCGAAGCCCTGGATCCAGATGGGACGTTTGAAGCCGCGATTTCGGAACCACGCGGCGATGGCTCGCGCCCGCCGTTGGGACAGGCCTCGGTTTGAGCCGGCGTCGCCTTGCGTGTCGGTGTATCCGGCCACGAAGAGCTCCATATCGACGATTTCGCCGTACTTTTTAAGGGTCTCTTCGATGTGGCCCCACGCCTCTTCGAGCTTGGGCACCTCGTCGGGGCGCACCGCATCTTGGCTGCTGTCGAACACCACGTCCACGTGGGGGATCTCGTAGGACCACGGCAAGAGGGTGAGCACGCTCTGGATGCCGTGAACGTCGGTCGCGGTGATGTCGATCTTGATGACCTCACCTTCGCTAGCCCAGCTTGTAGGCACCTGATTGCGTTCCAGGCCCGCCTCCATACCGCCGCCGATGCGCTCTCCGCCCTCGCCGCCGAAC
>JBGCER010000328.1:0-12732 GCA_045106515.1 Myxococcota bacterium | reverse complement strand
CAAGATCGTCACCGCTCGCGTGCCCCGATAGGCGAACCCCTTGCTCTGCAGTCCTGACACCGCCAAACTGCGCCCATGAGTGCCCCGTCCACCCCAGAGTTAGCCCCAGGAACGGTCGTCGCCGACCGGTACGAAGTGGCACGCCTGCTGGGAGATGGGTCGCCGGGGCAAGTCTACTTGGCGATTCAGCACCCCCTCGAACGAGAGGTGGTGCTCAAGATCGTGGATACGAACCCGCATGACCCAAGGGACCAAGCCCGATTTCGCCGCGAGGCCGAGGCGCTCTCCAGGCTGTCTCACCCGGCGTGCATCGAAGTCATCGACTACGGCCAATGGACTCAGTGGTCCTACCTGGCGCTCATTTTCGTGCCCGGACCCCAGCTGTCGAACCGCCTACCCCCGTCGGGCCGGTGGGATTTGGCGTCCGCCCTCGATCTGTGTATCGATGTCGCGGATGGCCTAGCCCACGCCCACTCGGTTGGCGTGATACATCGAAACCTATCGCCTGATCGCATCGTCGTGACCGAGCAGCGCGGACGCCGCGCATCGGCGCAAATGGTGGATTTCGGATTCGCCCATATTGGCAGGGTCGATCTGGACACGACGGCGGGCTCAAAGCCGATGGGAACGCCGGGCTACATGGCACCCGAGCGCATCCGTGGCCAACCTGGCGACCCCCGCGCCGACGTGTTCGCGCTCGGGGTGATCCTGTTCGAAATGCTCACGGGCACCCACCCTTTTCGCCGGGCGCGTTCCGCGGACACGCTGGCCGCAACGGCGACCGAGCGGGTGCCACGACTGTCCGACGTGCACCCCGCAATCGACGCCCCGCCTCCCGTCATCGAGGCCCTGTGGAAAGCCACGTCCCCTGACCCAGAACAACGTTTCGCAAATGGGGATGAGCTAGTCCATGCCCTGCGAGAGGCCCGCGCCAGCCTGCCTTCGACGCCCCCGTCTCCCCCCGCTGTGGGCCACCCCACCGACCTGCCGCCGCTCGGGGTCGACCCCGTCCAAGACGAGCCCACGAGCGCTCCCCCGCCGCCCCCACTCGACCCGTCCAGCCCGCGTAGGTCCAGCTGGGGCACCACAGCGGCCATCGTGGTTGTGTTGTGCTTGGTGGGGGGGGCCGGCACCATCACCCTGGGCGTGCTCGTCGGTTCATGGCTAGCCCAGCAGTGATCGAGCACATGGGCCGTCAGGTCTTCGCACTCGCCATGATCGGGATCGGCCTGGGATTGGGCCTGCCGGGACTCATCGAGCTCCAAGCCAGCCGGAACCCAGTGGAGGTGTCGTGCAAAGCCCTGGTCCAAGACCGCGTTCCCGGCTGGGTGCGTGCCACGGACTGCCATCTGGATTTGGCCGCCGCCCTATATGAGGAAGACATCGATAGAACCCAGGTCACCCAAGCATGGATCCCGGTGTACGCGGACCGGGCGGCGCTGGGACAACAGAAGAGCCCGCTCGTTGTGGACACGGCGGACCCCGACACCTTGGAGCGCCTCACTTGGGGGCGGAACGCGGTGCTCGCCGCGGGCGACGATCCGGTCGCGCTCGCCAATGTGCTGGAGGCGTTCGAGCAAGCCGGCGCCCGAGAGCTCACCGGCCGCGTGGCCTGGGACCTCGACGCCACGCAGCGTCAGCACGTCTCCACCGTGTCTTCGATGCTAGCTGGCAATGCCGGCTATTGGACCACGGCGCCCACCCCCTGGGTCCCGGCCTGGGGCTGGACGCTGGTCGGCGTGCTCGGCATCGTGCTTGCGTTGGTGTCCGCATTTTTTTGGTTTCGGAGCGTCGGTCTCATTGGCGAGGTCGACGACCTGTGAGCCGGGACAACGTATTTGAGGCGAAAGCGGCGATGGGATTGCGGCGCCCCCACAGCGCGACGGGCACGGGGTCCGCCCCCCGACTCGCGGCGTTTGCCGCCTCCCCTAGGTGATCGAGTAGCCGCTCCATCGCGGCTTCTTGGGCTGCCACGTCCGCCTCTCCGCCATCAATAGCCGGCAGAGCCTCACCAAAGGCTAGGTAGCACGTCGGTTTAGGGTGTTTGCCGTGCTCGTATCGAAGCGCCATGGGCAGCACCACAACGCCGGCCTGGTGAGCGATGGCAGCACCCCCACGGCGAAAACGTACGGGGCGCTCGGTAATGGGTCTCTCGGCGCCCTGGGGATAGAGCCAAACCTGGTCTCCGGACTCCTCCAGAAGGCTGGCCGCGTAGGGGATCACCGAGGCGCGATCTTTTGCGTCGTCTAGCGAGACTCCAAAGACCCCAAGGTATCGAAAGAAACTTAGCTTTTTTAAGTTCTTGGCATCCATCATCGCGTAGCCATTGGAGCGGACAGCGCGGCGAAACGGGTAGTTGCTCAACCACATCAGCACGATGGGGTCCCACCACGCCGAATGATTGCTGATCCCGACCAGCGGACCGGCGGACAATGCCGCCACTGCGTGCTCCATCCCCGAGATTCGGATCGCGTGGAAATGGCCACGGAGCAACCACCGAGCGTAGGCCACGAAGACCCAGTTGAACACGGCGCGTTTGCGGTGGGGAATCATGGAGGAAGGCTAACAGATGCAAAGGTGAAATCGGCTGTCAGTGAGAGCCATGGGGAAATCGCCTACTGCGTGAGCAGATGAATACGACTCTGCCCCAGCACAGCACCCTCGCTCCCCCTACCGAGCCTCTGTTCTCCGCGGAACTGGGCCTGCGGCAGTCTCTGCACGAGCTGGGGTTCACAACCGCCGGCATCGGCCTCATTCAGCTGTGGCCGCAGATCATCCAGAGCTGGTCTAACGGCCCGATCAGCGAAGAGGACCAACATCGGATCCTCGACCTGGCCGAAGACATCATCTTCGACCAGAACGGCTGGGACCTCCTACGAAACTGGCTTTCGTTTCGACCGCCCCAGACCGCACAAGACGCGGCGCTGTGCGCGCTCTCGAGCCTGCAGGAGCTCGGTCACCTACCGAAGGCCACAAAAAAAAAAAAAAATACGCACTTCATGGCGGGCTGGACCCAATCCCTACCCTTCGATGCGCTGGGCGTGGGTCGCCTACACGTGAGGGGCCAACCCACAGCATTCGGCCTGATCCAAGACGACGTCACCGCGGGCCGGGGCCGACAGAACGCCATTCACCTCTCCGCCGACAACACCGTCAGCCGCCAACACTGCGTCTTTCAACTGACGCCACAAGGTTGGGTCGTCGAGGATCGAAGCTCGGTGGCCGGGACGCGGGTCAATGGCCAGCGGGTCTTGCGCCGCCTACTTATCGGTGGCGAGACCATCCAGATAGGCAGATATAAACTGCACTTCATCCTCGATGATGGCGAGCTACCCGACGTGGGAACCGACCACGACTAGGGGATGGGATCTAGCGACGAGCTACGGTTCGGCCCGAACCCTTGGCGGGCTTGGCTCGCAGGGTGCAGGTGGCAGTGCCCTCCGACAAGGGTGTCAGCACCACCTCCATCGCGGGCCATGGACCCGAGGCGACTTCGGCCAAAGACACCAATAGGGCGTCGCGGTGGGTCTGGACGCGGGTGGCGGGCTCGGACCACGGCGTGAGACTGCGCACTTCGTCGAGGCGGACGGGAACCCCGTCGCACTCCACTTGAACCCACGAAGGCTCGTAGGCCAGCACCTGCAACCGTGAGCCCTCACACGCCCCATTTGCGCGGGACAGGGTCACCGTCACAGAGGTGTCGGATGCAACGCTCGACACTTGGGTCGGTGCCACCCGCTCATCTGCAGGCGCGGCGGAACAGCGATTCACGGGCGCCTGCGACACTTGCCCAATGGGCGAAAATGCAAGAGATAGCGCTAAAATCATGAATGCCGTCCACACAGAGAAGCCGCCAGACTCCTTCTGCCCCCCTTCTGTAACCTGTCCGTCACAAACGTGACCGAATCAGACCGGACTCCCACCGCTGATCACCCAGCAACGGCCAAGACCTAGGCTGAGCGCGGGTCCTTGGGACCTTCGGTTGGCACCACCAGCACGCCGTGCTCAAGCAAGTACCGGACTCCATTTTCGCCCGCGTACCCTCCATCCACGACCAGAACCCGGTCGATCCCGGCGTGATGAATGAGCTTTGCGCACATCATGCACGGCTCGCCGGTCACGATCAGCCATGCGCCCCGCGTGGACACGCCATTGGCTGCCGCGTTGCACACCACATTCATCTCGGCGTGGTGACAGCCGATCTCCATGCGAGTGCCGGACTTCACACCCATGGTGTCGCGCAGGCAGACCTCGCCGCCGCACAAGTGCCCGCCACCTCGGGGACCGCCGTTGTAGCCGTCCATCAAGATCACGTTGCGATCAGGATCCACGAGGAGGGCCCCAAACTTTCGCCGAGGGCAGTTGCTCGCCTCGGCCAAGGCGAGGCACTGCTGGATGCGGATCTTCACGTGCTTGGGCTTCATGCGCTCTCCCGAGGGCCGCAGGGTAGCACCGTCGCCCCGCCGGGCCCCGCACCTACAGCGCGGCGGCCACTCGCGTGCCTTGATCGATGGCCCGCTTCGCGTCCAGTTCGCCGGCCTCTTTGGCCCCACCGACCACGTGGACTTCAACGCCGGATGACTGCAGCGGGGCAACCAGCTCATCTTGCTTGAGCTGACCCGCGCAGATGACCACATGGTCGACCGCCAACGTTCGATCGGACCCATCGATGTGCACGATGAGGCCCTCGTCATTGATGCGCTCGTATCGGACGGCGGACAGCATCTGCACCCCCGCCTTTTTCAGGCTGGCCCGGTGGATCCACCCAGTGGTTTTCCCGAGTTTTGCCCCTAGTTTTCCTTGAGAACGCTGGCACAGGTACACCGTGCGCGGCGAGGGCACATCGACCGGCTCACACAGGCCGCCAGCAGCGGTGTGCTCAGCGTCGATGCCCCACGTCTTGAAGTAGGTCTCAGGGTCGACGGCGGTGGACGCACCCGAGTGCGTCAGAAACTCCGCGACATCGAAGCCGATACCGCCAGCGCCGACGATCGCCACGGACTCTCCGACCTCGACCGCGCCGGTCAGCACGTCGATGTACGACACCACCTTGGCGTGCTCAATTCCGGGGATGGGCGGGGTCCTGGGAACCACGCCGGTGGCGACAACCACGGCGTCAAAGCCAGACAACTCGTCGGCACCTACGCGCTCGTTGAGGTGCATGTGCACCCCGGTGAGCTGCAACTGGCGCCCGAAATACCTGAGCGTCTCGTGGAACTCCTCTTTGCCGGGGATCTGCTTGGCGAGGTTGAACTGGCCGCCGATCTGGGCCGCGCCATCGAAGAGATGGACCTCGTGGCCGCGCTCCGCCGCCGTCGTCGCCGCGGCTAAGCCCGCCGGTCCCGCACCCACCACCGCGACCCGTCGCCGCTTCGTGGTGGGCTCGATGGTCAGCTCGGTCTCGTGGCACGCTAGCGGGTTGACCAGGCAGCTCGCCTTTTGGTTCTTGAACACGTGGTCCAAGCAGGCCTGATTGCACGCAATGCAGGTGTTGATCTCGTCGGACCGCGCCTGCTCCGCCTTCACGACCCAGTCCGGATCGGCCAAGAAGGGGCGGGCCATGCTCACCATGTCCGCATCACCGCGAGCCAAGATCTGCTCGGCGATATCGGGCATATTGATGCGATTGCTCGTGATCACCGGAATCCCGAGCTCGCCCCGGATCTTGGCCGTCACCCACGAGAAGCCGCCCCTCGGCACCATGGTCGCGATGGTCGGAACTCGGGCTTCATGCCAGCCAATACCGGTGTTGATAATCGAGGCGCCCGCCGCCTCGATGGCCTTGCCCAGCTCCACAACCTCGTCCCAGGTCGACCCCTCGGGCACCAGATCGATCATGGAGAGCCGGTAGATCAGGATGAAGTCCGGGCCCACCGCCTCTCGCACCTGGCGCACGATCTCGACCGCAAAGCGCATGCGATTGCTGTAGCTGCCGCCCCACTCATCGGTGCGCTTATTCGTGCGCGTCACCAAGAACTGATTGATGAGATAGCCCTCGGAACCCATGATTTCGACGCCATCATACCCAGCGTCCTGAGCCCGCTTGGCGCAGTTCACAAAGCGTCGAATTTCGCGTTGAACACCGCGTTTGGACAGGGCCGACGGAGAGAACGGGGTGATGGGCGACTTGATCGCCGATGGGGCCACAGTGAACGGGTGGTAGCCGTAGCGACCCGCGTGCAGGATCTGCAGGGCGATCTTGCCGCCATTGTCGTGCACCGCTTGGGGAACCACGCGATGCTTCTGCACGTCCAGGCGGTTGGACAGCTTGGCGGCGAAGGGCTTGAGCCAACCTCGTCTGGACGGCGCGATGCCGCCGGTCACGATGAGACCCACCCCACCCGCGGCGCGCCGGCCATAAAAAGCAGCCAGCTTATCTAGGCGACCAAACTGCTCTTCGAGGCCCACGTGCATGGAGCCCATGAGCACGCGGTTCTTGAGGGTGACGGAGCCGAGCTCCAGGGGGGAGAGCAGAGTTGGGTACGACGACATGGCAGCGCCTCGATGATGCCAGCGACTAGCCCAACCAGCGCCTCTTGCACGGGACGGGCTACACCGGTTCATGCTCAGTCTGCTCACAACCCTGTGGTTCACCGCTCCCGCACTCGCCGAAGATCCGCAGCCACGCCAGCTCTGGACCGTTTCCGCAGCGGCGGGCGCCGACCTTCCCACCAATTTGGCGTGGACGGGCGTGGAGTTCGCCGCCCACGCCAATCAGTCCAAGGGGCTCGCCGGGCAGCTCTCGATTGTGCCCGCGTACAACGTGTCCGAGGCCACCGGCCTTCTGTGGATCGAGGGCGGCGGAACCATCGTGGTGCCCAACGCCGACGCGCCCGAGGCCATCGTTCGCGTGGGCGTGGTCGGCCGGATCGCCGCGCCCATGGGCACCTATCGAATGCCGGTTCGGATCGGCGAGGTGGGGTCCAATGGCGTGGGACTCGTGCCGGCCATTCAAGGCCTGGTCGAGTTCGGATGGCAACCCAAACCCGCGGTTAAACGCCGCACAGGGGCTATGAACCCCGGGGCTGCTGTGGGCCTGAGGCTCGGGCCCAGCTCCGACGTCAACCGAGGGTCGTGCACCCCCGACTCGGACCTCGATCGCTGTGTACGATGGGGCACTGGATTCTTGGTCAACTTCTACGGCCGCGTCGACCTCAACAACCGGCTGCACTTCGAGGCGCGAGGTGGCACCTCGTTCTCGCTGGCGGTGGGCTGGCGGCTGTAGTACCTCCGCCCCTCGGAGGTCCCATGAGCACCGTACACGACCGTTGGCAGAGCCCTCTTGTGGGCCGCTACGCCAGCCCCGCCATGGCGGAGCTCTTCTCCGACACCACCAAGTTCCGCACCTGGCGGCGCCTCTGGCTCGCGCTCGCCGAAGCCGAGCAAGCACTGGGCTTGCCCATCACCGATGCCCAGCTCGACGAGCTGCGCGCCCACCAGACCGACATCGATCACGAAGCGGCGGCCAAGTACGAGAAGCAGCTTCGGCACGACGTCATGGCCCACGTGCACGCTCTGGGCGACGTGGCACCGCTCGCCAGACCCATCGTTCACTTGGGAGCGACGTCCTGCTTTGTCGGTGACAACACGGACCTCATCGTGCTTCGGGATGGGCTCGATCTGCTGCTGCCGAAGGTGGCGGGCGTCATAAAGCAGCTCTCCGACTTCGCAAGGTCGTACGCCGATCTTCCCACCCTCGGCTTCACCCACTACCAGCCCGCCCAGCTCACGACGGTGGGCAAGCGGGCGTGCTTGTGGATCCAAGAGCTGCTCATCGACCTGGACAACCTGGCACGCCTGCGCGCCACCCTGCGCTTTCGGGGCGTCAAAGGCACGACAGGCACCCAGGCGAGCTACCTGGCCCTGTTCGACGGAGACCATGACAAGGTTGAAGAGCTGGACGTGCGCGTCGCCGCAGCCCTGGGCTTTGAGCGGACCTATGCGGTCACCGGACAAACCTACCCGCGCAAGGTCGACCACGAGGTGGTGAGCGCCTTGGGCAGCTTCGGCGCCACCGCCCACAAGATGGCCACGGACATTCGCCTGCTGGCCAACCTCAAAGAGCTCGAAGAGCCCTTTGGCAAGAAGCAGATCGGCTCCTCGGCTATGGCCTACAAGCGCAACCCCATGCGCAGCGAGCGCGTCTGTGCCTTGGCGCGTCACCTCATGACCCTGCCCATGAACACCGTCCAGACCGCCGCGACCCAGTGGATGGAACGCACCCTGGACGACTCGGCAAACCGCAGGATCACCCTGGGTGAATCCTTCCTGGCCGCCGATGGCGTGCTGGAGACCCTGCTCAATATCAGCGCCGGGCTGGTGGTCTACCCCAAGGTCATCGCTCGAAGGGTGGCCTCAGAACTCCCCTTTATGGCTACCGAGAACCTCATCATGGCCATGGTCAAGCGCGGCGCCGATCGCCAAGAAGTGCACGAGGCCATCCGGGTGCACAGCCTGGCCGCAGCGGCCGTCGTCAAGCAGGAAGGCGGCGAGAACGACTTGGTCCAGCGGGTCAAAGAAGACGCCTACTTCGCGCCGATTCACGGCGATATCGACACGCTGCTCGAACCATCGACGTTTGTTGGACGTGCGCCGGAGCAGGTGCACCGCTTCTTAGAGCGCGAAGTCGCGCCGGCCCTGGCCCGCCACGACATCGCTGGGGCGGGAAGTCTGCGGGTGTAGGCGGCGCAGCCCGTGATAGCCGCACTAGTCTTCTTTCATTAGGGTGAAGCACCAGATCCAGAAGGCGACTAGGCCGAGAGACCACACGAGCATGACGGCGGTAGTGAACACCGCAAGTGCGACGTCGGTCGCACCGCCCACACCGGCGCCTGCAAACGCCAGCACCACGGTGAACGCCAGCAAACTCAACGGCACCACAAGGTAAAAGACAGCATCGAAGCCAACAATAATCGCAGCCGCCCATCGAAGAGGCCGCCGTCGATGACCCAGAATCGCCGACGCGCTCGCGGCCATCGCCAGCCAGGCGGTCAACAAGGCTCCAAGCGAGGAGAGCACGCCCACCCCGACGCTGAGCGCCATGTGAATCGCGACGAGGTCCGACCCCGCCGCCATGGGACCCAAGGCGTTGGTCCCGAACAGAAAGAGCGCCGCGGCGCCCTGCATAACCAAGCTAAACAGGGCATACCCAAGGCCAAACAAGCCGAGCAGCCCCGCCACTAAGGCTGCAGTCCGAGCGGGAGCCTCCAGTGGAGCGGCATCCTCGTCGAAGGTCGGCTCCGCCGTCACGGTTGAAGCCGCGCCATCCGCCACCCAGCCCCGTCCGGCTGGTACACAAACCGGTCGTGCAAGCGATCCGGACGACCCTGCCAGAACTCCCAGCGATGGGGCACGATCCTGAATCCGCTCCAGTGGGGTGGGCGTGGGACCGGGCCGTCGGCGAAGCGAGCCTGGACCGCTTCGACCTCCTTCTGGAGCTGCTCTCTGGACTCTACGGGCTGAGACTGCTGGCTCGCCCAGGCCCCAATCTGAGAACCCCGGTGCCGACTGGCAAAGTAGGCGTCAGCTTCGGCGTTACTCACCGGTCGCACCCGGCCCTCGATGTTGACCTGGCGCTCTAAGCTCTTCCAGTGCCACACTGCTGAAATTCGCGAGTCCAGAGCGAGATCCTGGCCTTTCCGCGAGTTCAGGTTCGTGTAGAACACCACGCCGGCGCTGTCGATGACCTTGCTCAACACGGTGCGGATCCGCGGCGCACCCTCGTCGGCCAGCGTCGCGATCTGCATGGCATCCGGGACGTCGGGCTCGCTCTCGACCGCTTCGGCGAACCATACCCGCCACGCGTCCAGCGGGTCTTCGAACATCCAGTCCACGATCACCTACTTGGCAGCGAGGGCCTGCGACTGCTCAAGGGCCTGATCGGCTTCGACGAAGCTCACCATCCGTCCGCGCTCCGGATCCCACACGTGGGACTTGAGACAGGCGTAGATGGCGGAAGGCGCCCAGGTGGTGCGGCCGGGGGACTGCAGCTCTGGGATGGCCTTGTACGCCTCGGGCAGCCGGTACCACGGCACCGAATGGTTGAGGTGGTGAATGTGGTGGTAGCCGATATTGCCCGTGAACCAGTGCATAATCGGGCTCATGTCGAACATGGAGCTGGACTCCATGGCCGCCACCTGGAAGTCCCACTCGCGGCGGCCGCGGAAGCGTGCCTCGGGGAAGTTGTGCTGGGCGTAGAAGAGGTATCCACCCGCCGCACACGACACCATGCCCGGCACCAAGACGCCAAAGACGGCGATCTGCCAGCCAGCAAAGACGAAGGCCAAGGCGAAGACGGCCCACCACGCCACGGCCGAGAGCGGAGCGGTCCAGTGCTGCTTCTTGTCCCGAAGGAACGGGGACACGCACATGCCCAAGAAGAAGTTGGTGAACAGACTCAGGGCGATGAAGATCGGATTGCGCACGATCTTCATCTGACGGCGCTGCTGAGGCTTGAGCACCTTGTACACACCCAAGCTGACGATTGGGTAGCTTCCGATAGCGCTACCAGTGAGCTTGGAGTTGTTTCGGTGGTGGTAGTTGTGCGTCTCTTTCCACACGCTGGGAACCGCGAGGGTGTACCAGCCGATCATTGTCATAATGCCCTTCGCAAGAAGACTCTTGCGGAAGATCGCACCGTGACAATAGTCGTGGTAGAGCACAAAGAGCCGGACGATGCACAGCCCGAGGACCACGCCCACCGCGAGCTTGCCCCACCAGGGGCCGACCCAAAATAGCAACGCAAAAAGACCCGTGTGCACGGCGAGCGTGGACAGCAGCCCATACCAGCTACGCCAGGCGATCTCTTTGGAGAAGGGCTTGGTGGCCCGCATCAAGTCTGCGCCGGTACGCACGATGCACCTCTGAGGAACTCTTGGGCTCCGCTCTAGCGATCCCAGCAGATACGTCCACAACCATCCTCGCGCGTGGGGGCTCTCCGCCGCCGCAAACGGGCGATCGAACCCCAACTCCAGCCGAAAGCACGGATGGGGCTACGCTTTCCCCCCCACCTCTCAATGAATACCGACTGGTCGGTCGGTTCCACAGGGGCCCCCCAGCCGCATTAGGCGTCCGTGTACTTCGAGGATCCCATGGGCCTGTTCAGCACCGTCCTCAACAGCCTCGGTCTGCGTCGACCCCTTCGGGTCCGCGAGCCCGGACCGCCGACCCTTGGGCCGTCGGGCCAACGACGCCTACAAAGCCTAGACTCGAACACCAAGATCAAGGTCACGGCCACGCCACAGGACGGGGGATGGCTCGCCCAGGTCGACGAAGGCCCCACCCCTGATGCCCACTATGACGAGCTTGAACCTGGGTTCTGGGTTCACAGTGAGCATCGGGCTCACCTGAAGGGCATGACCTTGAACCACGATGGGCATCGATGGACCGTGAGCGTGTCGCTGACGGTGCACGGCGCCGAGACCCCCAACCCAGACGGCCGGCTGTACAAGGTCGACCGCGCGCTGCACTATGGGCGGCCCTTCTATGTGACGCGATCCATGTCGGGGGCGCCGTTGCTCGCCAAGCGCCTGCTGGCAGATCCCGGCGTAATTAGCATTCTATTGCGGAACAACACTGTCACTGTTGAGCGCAAGGAGACCGTGAGCTGGGATCACCTGGACCGACACGTAGACGCCTCCTTGAGAGACCACTTCTTGCTGGGAGGCAGCATCGTCGATGGGGCGGGGCGCCCCGTGCGAGATGACCCTCTCGAAGAGGAGGTGGTGAAGCTCATCGAAGCCGAGGTCTTACCTGCCATTCACCGCGACGGTGGCAACCTGACGGTCCAGCGCGTCGAAGATGGCGTGGTCTACGTGACCCTAGAGGGCGCCTGCGCCTCATGCCCCGCCAGCGTGCTCACGCTCAAAGGCGGCGTTGAGCGCGCCCTAAAACATGCCTTCCCCGGTGAAATCACCCGCGTCGAAGCCCTATAGATGAGCAACTGGCGCGCCGGCATCTTGCTGGCCCTCTCCACGGCCTTGCTGTGGGCAACCTTACCCATCGCAGCAAAACTTGCGTTGAAAGGGCTCGATCCGTTCACCTTGACCTGGGTGCGCTTCGTCGTCGCAGCGGTCGTCACCCTCGCTTGGGTGGGGTGGCGGCACGGCTTTGCGCGCTTTCGAAACTTGCGACCCTCGACGTGGGCCTGGCTCGCGCTGGCGGCGCTGACGTTGGTCGGCAACTACCTGCTCTACCTGGTCGGGTTGGACCTCACGACACCGGCCAATGCCCAAGTGCTCATCCAGACGGCGCCGCTCATGATGGGTTTGGGTGGAGTCCTTCTCTTCAAAGAACGCTTTCGCCCAATCCAATGGATCGGCCTGGCCGTGCTGCTGGCGGGCATGTCGATGTTCTTCTCGGACCAGCTGATGGCGCTGGTGCGAGAAGCACAGACCTACATTGGCGGCGTGGCGGTCATCTTCGCCGCAGCCATCTCTTGGGCCGCCTACGCCCTGATTCAGAAGAAACTGGGACCGCAGATCGACGGCCAAGCGGTGCTATTGGTGGTCTACCTCGTCGGGGCGGTCGTGCTGATGCCACTGGGCACACCCAGCGCCGTCCTGCACCTGAGCGTAGAAGCCGGGTGGGCCGTGGCCTATTGCTGCGTGAATACGGTGCTTGCGTATGGAGCCTTCGCCGCCTCGGTTCAGCTGTGGGACAGCTCGCGAGTGAGCGCGGTGCTCACCCTCACCCCCTTGGGCACCCTCCTGCTGGTGCAGGCCATCACTGGGC
>JBGCER010000327.1:0-16322 GCA_045106515.1 Myxococcota bacterium | reverse complement strand
GGTGACCGCGGACTGCGGGGCTCTAGAAGCCCATGCCGCCCATTCCACCCATGCCACCCATTCCACCCATGCCGCCGCCGCCCATGTCACCGGCGGGAGGGGCCTTCTTCTCGGGGATCTCCGCCACCATGGCCTCGGTGGTCAGAAGCAGGCCCGAAACGCTGGCGGCGTTCTGCAGCGCCGAGCGCGTGACCTTCGTGGGGTCGATGACGCCCATGGCCAACATGTCGCCATACTCGCCGGTGCGAGCGTTGTAGCCAAAGGCTCCCTCGCCGTTGCGCACCTTTTCAACGATGACAGCGGGCTCTTGGCCAGCATTGGCGCAGATCATCCGCAGAGGCTCTTCGATGGCCCGACGAATGATGCTCACACCGAACTGCTGGGTGGTCGGCAAGGTCAGACCGTCGAGGGCCTTGGCTGCACGAATGAGGGCGACGCCACCACCGGGCAACACGCCTTCTTCGACAGCGGCCTTGGTCGCATGGAGCGCGTCCTCGACCCGAGCCTTCTTCTCTTTCATCTCGATCTCGGTCGCGGCTCCAACCTTGACCACAGCCACACCGCCGGCCAGCTTGGCCAAACGCTCTTGCAGCTTCTCGCGGTCATAGTCCGAAGAGGTCTCTTCGATCTGACGCTGGATCTGGGTGACGCGGGCCTGAATGGCCTCTTCGTCGCCGGCGCCGTCGATGATGGTGGTGTGATCCTTCGTGATCACGACGCGCTTGGCCTGGCCAAGATCGTCCACCGTCACCTTGTCGAGCTTGATACCGAGCTCTTCGGCGATCATGTTGCCACCGGTGAGGGTCGCGATGTCCCCGAGCATGGCCTTGCGACGGTCGCCGAAGCCAGGAGCCTTGACCGCAGCCACCTGGAGGGTGTTGCGAAGGCGGTTGACGACGAGTGCGGCCAGAGCCTCACCCTCGACGTCTTCGGCCAGCACCAGGATGGGGCGGTTGAGCTTGACCACGTTCTCCAGGACCTTGATCAGGTCGCGCATGTTGGAGATCTTCTTCTCGTGGATGAGGATGTAGGGATCCTCCATCACGCAGTGGATGCGGTCGGCGTCGGTGACGAAGTACGGAGACAGTTAGCCGCGGTCGAATTGCATGCCTTCGACAACGTCCAGGACGGTGTCCAAGCCCTTGTTCTCTTCGACGGTGATCACGCCTTCCTTGCCGACCTTGTCCATGGCTTCGGCAATCTTAGCGCCCACTTCGGTGTCGCCATTGGCGGAAATGGTGGCCACTTGGGCGATCTCGTTGGTGTCTTGCACTTCGCGAGACAAGTCACGAAGTCCGCCAACAACCGCGCTCACCGCGGCATCAATGCCACGCTTCAGGTCCATGGGGTTGTGCCCCGCCGCCACGAGCTTGGAGCCCGTGTGGAAGATGGCCTGAGCCAAAACGGTTGCGGTGGTGGTGCCATCGCCGGCGACGTCAGACGTCTTGGAAGCAACTTCCTTGACCATCTGCGCGCCCATGTTCTCGAACTTGTCGTCGAGTTCGACTTCTTTGGCGACAGTGACGCCGTCCTTGGTCACGACAGGCGCGCCCCAGGACTTTTCGATGACCACATTCCGACCGCGAGGCCCGAGGGTGACCTTCACAGCGTTTGCGAGGGTGTCGACGCCGGCCAGGATCTTGCTCTTGGCCTGGACGTCAAAGATAATTTCTTTGGCAGCCATGATCTCTCCAGAATGTTGTTCAAACCTTGATTAAGGCTCGATTCGTAAAAATGGGGTTAGTCGACGATCCCGAAGATCTCGCTCTCCTTGAGGATGAGCCTCTCTTCGCCATCAACCTTGATTTCATTGCCGGCGTACTTGCCGAACAGGACGCGGTCGCCTTCCTTGACAACCAAGACTTGGACTTCGCCCTTGTCGTTGATCCGGCCCTGGCCGACGGCAATCACAATGCCTTCGCTGGGCTTTTCTTTGGCGGACTCTGGGAGAAAAAGTCCGCCTTTGGAGCGAGTCTCTTCTTCTACGCGCTTGACAAGCACACGATCGTAGAGCGGTCGAATCTGCATGGACACCTTCCTGCTTGCAGCCAGTCGATCCCGGTAGGTACCGTGATCTCGTGATGGGGCCTCGGAATCCACCGAGGTCGAAAAAGGGAGAACACGTGCGCGCGAGCGACCGTCTCCAGGGACGCGGTTTCTACTCACCCGTCCCGACCCGTCAACCGCCCAGGTCACCTTTCGTCCCAAGCCGCGAAGCTGAGGGACGCTCTAGATGGCGTCGGGCGTCGATCCGAAGGGACTAGTAGCGCGAGGTGAACCATGGACAGCAGCCTGAAACAGGACGTCAACTTGTTCGACTACTTTCATGGCCAAGTGAGCGACGCTCATGCCGACCTACCGGTCGAGCTCTCTGGCGACACCCTGCTGTACCTAACGCGAATGCTGACCGAGCGCGCACGTGCGGACCGCCCCAGCCTCCCCGAGACGACCTTGGCCGAACTCCACGGACGAGCTCACAATGGCCGCCCAGAAGAACAGGTGCGCGCTTACCGTGAGCTCGGCGACCGAAGCCTGTACACTCTGGGTTGCTTCAGCGAGCAGCTGGACCGGCAGATTGTGGGTCGAACCTACTACCAAGAGATGGGCTCCGCGGCGTATTGGCGAGTCGACTCCACCATCAAGCGCTGGTTCGCCGATGCGTTCGGGCCCGTGTTCCGCGAGCTGGCGATGCGGTTCGAAGGGTGTGTGCAGCTGCTCGACCACGTGAGCGAGCGCCACGACGAGGCCCACCCGAACACTCTATTGAGGCTGTTCCGCAAGTGGCAGGAAACCGGATCCGATGAAGTAGCGCGGCGGCTGCGAGCCCACGGCGTGGTGGTGCCCGCGAATAGCCTTGACGGCTGACCCCAACCCCTTTAGTCGCTGGGGGTTCTAGAGGTGGATCCATGGCGCGCATCACAGTCGAAGACTGTCTCGAAGTCGTCCCCAATCGATTCTCGCTGGTCCTCGTGGCCGCGGAACGGACCAAGCAGCTGCTCAAAGGTGCTAATCCGTTGATCGACCGACCCGATGACAACAAAGAAGTCGTCATGGCACTACGCGAAGTCGCGGCCAATGCCTTCCGAGTCGATGACTCCGAAGTTCTGGCTGAAGACCGCTGGATGCCAGAGCATCGCCGAACCACCATCGACGCCGCCGAAGACGACTTCGACGACGAGCTTCCTCCCGAAGCCTAGGCTGGAGCCATACAATGACTGACGATATCCAGAAGGAATACGACGTCCGCGTGGTGGACTTCCACCTGCGCCGTCGTTCCGTGTCCCGCGAAGACTTCAACAAGTACCTTGAAGCCCTCCCGGACGATGCAGAAGAAGGCCAAGAGACCGTGACGCGGTTCGAGCCCTCATTCAATCGCGGCGACGACTCGTAGTCGCAACCGTCGTGACGACGACAGCGGGCGCTGCGCACTGCGCCTGCTGTACGACCGCCGACCAGACGAGCAGAATGAGCCGATGAAGAGGCTGGCGCATCCGTGCGCGGCACTCGCATGACCGCATCGGCGCGCTAAGGGTCCGCACTATCGCGGAGACCCCATGACCACCGACCCGTCCCGCCCGCCCGCTGGGCCACGACCCGTCAAGGCGCCAACAGGTACGACCCTGAACTGCAAGGGGTGGGTGCAAGAGGCGGCCTACCGCATGATCCAGCACAACCTGGATCCCGACGTTGCCGAGCGGCCCGATGACCTGGTTGTGTATGGAGGAACCGGTAAAGCCGCCCGCGACTGGCCAAGCTTCGAGCGCATCTTGCAGTGCCTGCTCACCCTGGAAGACGACGAGACCCTCTTAGTGCAGTCCGGCAAGCCCGTCGCCGTCTTCCGCTCCCACGCCGACGCACCCCGCGTGCTGATCGCCAATAGCAATCTGGTCGGAAAGTGGGCCAACTGGGACCACTTTCACGAGCTAGAGAAGGCTGGACTCATGATGTACGGCCAGATGACGGCCGGGTCGTGGATCTACATTGGCACCCAAGGCATCCTCCAAGGCACATACGAGACCTTCGTCGCCGCCGGCCGAACCCACTTCAACAACCCCGATCTCGCCGGTCGCATCATCCTCACCGGCGGACTCGGGGGGATGGGTGGAGCCCAGCCATTGGCTGCGAGCATGGCCGGGGCCGCCTCGCTCAACATCGAGATCGATCCGGACCGCATCCGCCGTCGCATCGAGACCCGATACCTCGACGAGGTCGCAGACGACCTCGAAGACGCCGTGAAGCGGGTCAAGGCCTATGCCGCCCAAGGCGTGGGTCGCTCTGTCGGCGTCGTCGGCAACTGCGCTGAGGTCTTGCCCACCCTGCTACAGATGGGCTTCAAGCCGGACTTTGTGACAGACCAGACCTCTGCCCACGACCCGCTCGTAGGCTACATTCCCGCTGGCATGTCGCTGGCCGACGCCGATGTGCTGCGCGAGTCTGACCCCGCCGAGTACACGCGCCTGTCGTACCAGAGCATGCGCACGCACGTCGAAGCCATGGTCGCGTTCAAGGACGCCGGCTCCCACGTGTTCGACTACGGGAACAACCTCAGGGCGGGCGCGTGCGAAGCCGGCTACCCAGACATGTATCCATTCCCAGGCTTTGTCCCGGCTTATATTCGGCCACTATTCTGCGAGGGCAAGGGGCCATTCCGCTGGGTCGCTCTGTCGGGCGATCCGCAGGACATCTATGAGACCGACAAAGCCCTGCTGGAGCTCTTCCCCGAAGACGTCGCACTGGGCCGGTGGCTGCGAATGGCCCAAGAGCGCGTGGAGTTCCAGGGGCTGCCGTCCCGCATCTGCTGGCTCGGCTACGGCGACCGAGAAAAGGCTGGCCTCCTATTCAATGACATGGTGCGCACCGGCCGGGTGAAAGCCCCGATCGTCATCGGTCGCGATCACCTGGACTGCGGGTCCGTCGCGTCCCCCAATCGTGAGACCGAAGCCATGAAAGATGGCTCGGATGCAGTGGCGGACTGGCCCATCCTCAATGCCATGATCAATGCCGTCAATGGCGCATCCTGGATCAGCTTCCACCACGGCGGGGGTGTCGGCATGGGCTACTCCCTGCACTCGGGCATGGTCATCGTCGCAGACGGCACAGACGCTGCCGACGCTCGCCTCGCTCGGGTGCTGGCCTCCGACCCCGGCATGGGTGTGGTTCGTCACGCAGACGCCGGGTACGAGCGTGCGATCGACGTCGCCAAGGAAAGAGGCGTAAAGATCCCTGGAATAACGCAGTAAGCCTCCAGAAAGCGCCCGAGGATCGTGACAGCGACTGCAACAGGGCGTCACAGGACGTCCCGACAGGGAACGCATCCGAAGAGATGGGACCTGGCCCTCGTCAGTGTGGTGAAGCGATGGATGACCCGTCGCGTCCCGACACCGGGGAGGATCCTATGGGGAATCTCAAACTCCTACACTCGCACCGCGCCCAACTCGAAGATGACGAGATCAAGGCGATAGCTCTGCGCGACCGGCGCACCGCGATGGACATCATCGTGCGCAAATACGGCGACCGCTTGCTCAAGCACGCCACCTACATCTTGAAGAGCGTCGACCGCGCCGTGGACGTCACTCAAGAGGTCTTCATCAAGGCCATGAGAGAGACCCGATTCTTCTTGCCAGACTTCAAGATGAAGGCTTGGCTATTTAGAGTCACCTCCAACCTGTGCTTCAACCAGGTTCGAGACCGTAAACGCCGGACCGGACTTCTTGAGCGCCATCCTCGTCCACGATCGGTCGAGGCGAACCAAGACGACCTGGTCTTCGCCGATGAACGTCAGAAGGCGATCCTCTTGGCCATGGAGCGACTGTCGTCCGACCACGCAGAGATCCTGCGTCTTCGGTACTACAGCGACCTGTCCTACAAAGAGATTGCGGACGCCCTCAACATCAAGCTTGGTACGGTTATGAGCCGACTTTCACGAGCTCGTGGAAAGCTGATGGAAGCGTTGGACGACCCCAGTGTTGTATCCATGTAAGACCCCGGTGGAGTGATCATGAACTGCCGAACTGCCAGACGGCGCCTCGTCTCCATGCTCGATGATGAGCTCGCCCAGAGTGAATCTGAGCTTGTCGCGTCACACGTCGAGGAATGCCCGGACTGTGCCCGAACCCTCGCTCGCCTCGAAGCCAGCTCTCCCACCCCTCCGGAGCTGGCCGTGTCGGATGCCCAGCTGCAAAGTGCGCACTTGCGCATTTTGTCCGCGCTGGCCGACGAACCTCTCCCCGTCCCCAAGGCCGACCTTCGATCATCGCTGACCGCTGCGTTGTCCGGAGACGTGCGCCTGCCTCGCGCCCTCGTGGTGCTGTACGCCGCTGCATTGCTCGGCGCCGTGGTTTGGGGGGCAGCCGGACAAACCCTGACCGGCCCCACCAGCGACCGATCCGCACAGACCGCTGCCGAATCCACGAGCGCCTCCTTGGAGCTTCACAAGCCAGCCGCGTATACCCCCAGCGACGGTTGGTTCTAGGCAAGCCGGCGCGGTTTGGGAAGATGGTGAAAGAGATGTGAGCGGACCGTCGCTTGACCCTCCCAGCTGGCCGGCGCTAGCTTACGCAGAATCGGAGGATGCCTGTTGCCGGGCTCTGGACACCGCACACAAGCCAACCGCGCGCTCGTCGCCCGCCTGGAACAACACGACACCGGAAGACTCCGGGTCGGCCGGGGAGCAGCTGAGCTGCACGTTTGCGTCTGGGACGGAGAGATCGTCGCCGCCACCTCACGGGACGACCTTCGTCACGTGTTGCGGCGCCTACTGATCGCCGGCGAGTTGAAGGCCGACGAGGTCGCGACCCTGCTGGAGCGAGCCGAGAGTGGAGAGCCCGTCTTCGGGGAGCTCTTGGACCGCATCGAAGGCGAGGTCATCTCCACGATCCTCCAAGATCGCTTCGTCGAAAATCTGACTCGATACCTAGGTAGCGGCGCCCGCCCGCGCTTCGCCCATTGCCCTGCAGTCTTCGAGGACAACTTCCAGCTCGGACACGACGCCAACACGCTCCTCCAAGCGAGTGCGGACGCGTGGGACGACGCCATGTCCATCGACCTGGACATCGAAGTCTTCGGTGGTGCGGCCCCTCCGCGCAATGGACTGCAGCGGGTCGTGCTCGGCAAGGTCCAGCAAGGCGCCACGGTCGGCAAGCTGCTGGTTCAATTGCCTGTGGAGCCGTTCTCCGCCCGCGCCCTCGTCGCACGTATGCTGCGAGCCCACGTGCTCGACACCGCCACGTCAAAGGACGCGGACAGCAATGCTCGACCCGCGCTGACGAGCAAAGACCGGGTCTTGGATTCCGACGAAGTATCCGCGCTCGCTCGGTCGACAGACAGCGGCGAAGTTTACGTGCCCGACGCCCACACGCCCATCTCCGTGTCATCGGTCCTTCCCGCTGCGAACTCACCGGAGGAGTCCGATGATCCGCCGACCGAGCCCAGCGTCGGTGTGGCCGAGATCGATGCCGACGCCCCGCCCACAGAAGAGGTCTCCAAAGAAGCCCTCAACGTGCAGCTCCCGGTCGAAGAGTCCGGGGGCGACCTGGTCAACGGCGCTGGCAACCTGTCTTCCCTTGAAGCGTGGATGGACCACGGGGTCGACGTAGACGAAGACCTAGAAGCGTTCTCGGACCATGACAACAACCGAGGGGACAGCGCCGGTGAGTTCCGCACACAGGAACACAACCTAGACCGCGTTGAAGTGGTCGACACCCTAGACGACAAACTCGAGATGAACCCGCAGCCCAGCGCCAAGTTTGGCGCTCCGGTCCTGTCCGACGAAGATGCCCAAGCCAAGCTCGACGTTGGGAACAAGGTCCTGCGTGCGGTTTCTGCTGCGTTGGACGAAGCCGAAGGCACCGGACGCGGCCAGGCCATGCTCCAAGTGCTGATGGACGGCAGCCCCGGACCGGACCAAGCGCTCTTCTCGAATCTCAACGCCGAAAATGATGGTTCATTGCCTGAAGCTTCGCTGTTGCGCAACCTCAGACAGCGTCCCCCTACCGAGCACCGACGCATGCTCAATCAAGGCTTGCTGAACTTGATCGAGCGCGCGCTGTCCATGGCAGTAGAGGAACTTCCTGACGAGGCCATCGATGCAGTGCTCGAGAACGTGGCAGGCTATCGCCAACGCCTGGGACTATAGCGCCGCTATCCGGCCCAGAATGCTTCGTCACGCCCCGGCCCTCGCGCTCCTCATGTGCATCGGGCCAACCGCGTCGGCGACCGACGATACAGACGCTTTGCCAGACGAAACGGTCGGTGAAGACGTGGGGCTGCACAGGGAAACACCAGCGCCCCCGACGGTAGCAGCGGAGCTGGGCATCGGAACGATGCCCGACGAGATCGCTAAGGCTGCTCGCGACTCTCGCCACCTCCCGATCGCCGAGCGCATGGCACGGATCTCCGACACGATGCTGGGGCGCCCCTATCAGTCCGATCCGCTGGGGGAGGGCTTTGGCCACGACCCCGATCCGCTGGTTCGCTACGATGTCTTCGATTGCCTGACCTTCGTGGAAGAGGTCGTGGCGCTGTCTCTGGCAGGAGACCCCGCCCACGCCGGCGAGGTTCGACTGGGCCTTCGATATGGCACCAGCGCCCCTGACTATGCCACCCGTCACCATTTCATGGAACTCCAGTGGATCCCCTCCGCGATCGAGCAGGGATGGCTCAAGGACACCACCAAAGAGTACGGTGACACCATCCATATGGAGCGGGAAGTCACCGCCGACACGTGGAAGAGGTGGCCCGCCCGCCACCGGTTCGCCTTGACCGATGAGCAGCTACCCACGGGGACGATGCAGCTCGACGTCCTGGAGCTCGACACCGCCATCGCCGCCGTCGATCAGATCCGCCCCGGCACGATTGTCCTGACGGTCCGAGCCGATCGCGCGTACAAGCCCATCTGGATCAGCCACGTTGGCTTTGTGGTGCCCGCAGACAAACCGACGGTACGTCATGCCACCCGGATGGCCAGCAAGACCGTGCGAGACCATGGACTTGAGTGGTATCTCAAGCACCTCAAGACCTACAGCAAATGGCGTGCGGTGGGCGTCGCCCTGCTGGAACCCATCGAACAAGGGCCTCGGGTCGTTTCTAGCGACCCCACGGCAGCCGGGGCCCTCCCCCGCTAGCCCCCATCCCTCATGACCGCTCCGCACGAACCGCAGGGAGGGCGGAGCGAGCCGGGGTCTCGACGAGCGAGGGCCTGCCGGCGTGTCGAGACACGTCAAAGGCCTGAGCGAAGGAGAGGGACCGGCGCAGCCCGAGATCCCAAGGTGCAGTGGAGTGCGTCGTGAGGGATGGGGGCTAGCGGTTCTTGGAGCCGCCGCGGTTGGGAGAACCCGTCGACCGATCCGGTTGTTCGGTTGGCGTCGTCGAACCTCGGTTCCCGCTGCCCGTGGAGGGTTTGCCGGTGGTCGGCTTGCCCGTCGCCGGCTTCGCCAGTGGCTTACCGCGACGGCGCTCCTCTTCAAGCTGAGCCGGAGCCGACAGCTTCATCTGCTCTTCCAATCGGACTTGGGCAGCCAGACGCCGCTCCAAAAGGGCTCGGTAGCTCCTAGACTTTCCGTTGGCGAGCAGCACAGCCCCCTCCGTCGCCCAGGACGCCGCGTTGCGAAGGTCACCTTCGCGCTCAGAGGCCAAGGCGAGGTTGTACGCTGCTCTGCCGCGCACCTTTGGCTCGGGGCTCTTTTCGTACAGCTCTTGCCACAAGTCCGCCGCGCCTGCCCAATCCATGGCTTTAACGCGATTTTTAGCCAGCTTGAGAGTGTCGTCTCCGCTGCCGTAGTAGGACCGCGTCACCCAAACGAAGGTGGGCGCGATCCGTCGAGAGTAGTCTGCACCCGCCATGGCTCCGACGATGGCCACCGTGGACGACTGGTTCGGCAGAAGCCGGACCGCGGCGTTGCGATTGTCCCCTCGCTCGGTCCATGAGCGGCTGCGATCGAAGGTGCGAACATCGTCGATAATGCGCTTCCGCGAGACATCGTAGTAGCGCCAGCCGGTGACCACGCTCGTGGTGCGGGTGGCCTCGAAGACGATCCGATCGACTTCGTTTCCATCGCTATCCGTCTCCTTTTCGACCCGCCGGCGCACGTCCATCGAGCTGTCGGAGTCGAACGCTTCCAGCGCGACGATCCCCTGGCACCCTGCCTGCTTGCAGATCTTATTGGCCGTGCTCCAGGACAAGTCGGTGTCGAACAGGCTCGACTCCAGCTCCTTGCGCGGCACGAAGACCTCGGCGGCGTCGAACCGAGGGCTGTTTCTCAGGCCCACGACCACGGACGTCATGGCACGAGAACGGCCCTCGTTGTCCGCTCCGATGGCCTCACCGGTGAGCGCACCTTCTAGAGCCCCCAAGATCCCTTGACCCACGTTCTTGGCCCGGCTGCGATCCACAACGGCCAGCGTGTGGATGTCAGACGGCGATGTCACGAGAGATGGCTCCAAGACCTCCAACCGAATGCTGGGGGCGCAAGCCACTCCACATAGGGAGATCGTGAGGATCGAGCGAATCATAGGGCCTCCGGCGGCGCGTTGCGGTGTAACTCCTCCAACGCTTAACCCTGACCCTTCATTCAGCGGTGCTGAATTACTGAACGAAGTCGACGTCGATTGTGCGCCACTTACCTGGGTCATCCACCCGTTCGAATGCGACAATATTGTAGCCGGCAGTGGCCCAGTACTCGCCCGCCAACCAGTGGCCGGCGGGGGTGGACTCCACAGACAGATGCGCACACTTCCAGTTCACGCCCATGGTGTGATCGCAGCCGAGCTCGTCGGCCAGATCGGTCGGCTCGCCATCGCCGTCCAACTCGGCCTCGAGCCCGACAAAGGTGACGGTGAAGGAGTGCCCGTCGACATCATCGGTGGTGACAACATCGCCGCGCACCATCTTGGCATCCGCCAGGAGCAGCGGGTTGTTGAACACGACCGGCTCGTCGCCAGCGAGCGTGTACCCGTGGAGGCGAACGCCCGCCAAGGGGCCGCTGGACATGGTGATGTCATAGAGCGGACCTGCGCCACACTCGTCGACGCCGTCCACACACCGCTTGGAGGTCGAGAAGGTGTAGACCTCGGAGCCATCGTCGAGCTCCTCTCTCTCGCCATTAAACGAGACGTCGAGCAGGTAGTCCTGCGGGGCATCCTTGTTGGACATCACCCAGGCTCGTTCACTCCCATCGAGCGGAAAGAACTCGTCCATGACAAAACCGGAGTATTGAACCGGGTTATCACAAGATACGAAACAGAGGCTCACGGCTCCGACGATCATCAAACGAGTCATGCGTCACTCCTATGCCCTACTAGATGTAGCCGCTGTTTCGCCGGCCCACAACATCGGCTAGGTCGACGTTGAACCCGGTCCAGCCCTCGGAGGCCTCTTGTCTTGGTACCAGCGCATGCGGTCTTCTTGGATGCCGGACAAGACCGCCATCGTCACCACCGACACGACGCTCACGTACGCCGAACTGCACGCGCGGGTCGAGCGAGCCGCAGGCTGGCTCGCCGAGCAAGGAGCTCGTCCTGGAGATGTGGTCGCGTTGCAAATGCCCAGAGGCCTGCCGTTCTTGGAGCTTCATCTTGGGGCTCTCGCGAGCGGGGTTGTGACCCTCCCGCTCAATCCGGCGTACACACCGAGTGAGGTGGACTTCTACCTACGAGACAGCCGGGCGGTCCTAGCGGTGCTCCCCAAAGGTGCGGTGGCGGGCGATCCCGACGTGACTCGGGTTGTGGCCGTCGGTGCGGGTCTGCGCGACGCGCTCAATGACTCGACAGCACATCGACTGCCCAGTGACGTACCCGCCGACACGACCGCCATGGTCCTCTACACCTCCGGCACGACCGGCCGTGCGAAGGGCGCTGTCCTGTCTCATGGCAACCTGCAAGCGACGGTGGAGGCCCTGCATGGGGCGTGGGGCTGGTCGTCCGATGATGTGCTGGTTCACGCTCTGCCGCTCTTCCACGTCCACGGACTATTCGTGGCTCAGCACGGCGCTCTCAGGGCCGGCGCCACAACCCACTGGATGGATCGCTTTGACGCCGCCAACGCGCTCGACACGCTCGTAGGGTGCAAAGGGACGGTCTTCATGGGCGTCCCAACCTTCTACAACAGGCTGCTCAACCTACCCGTAGAAAGCACTTGGAACCTCGATCATGTTCGGCTGTTTACGTCTGGGTCCGCCCCGCTCCCCGCCATCGACCACGAACGCTTCCAGGCTCGGTTTGGCCACCGGATTTTAGAGCGGTACGGTATGACCGAGGTCGGCATCGTACTCTCCAACCCTCTACATGGAGAACGGAGAGCGGGGACCGTCGGTTTCCCCCTACCCGGTGTGTCCATCCGTGTGGTGGACGAAGAGACTCGGCGCCTGTGCCCCCCGAGTCAGGTCGGCGAGATCGAGATCCGAGGCCCCTCGGTGTTCTCTGGATACCTGCGGCTGCCGGAGCGAACTTCGGAGGTGCTGGTCGATGGGTGGATGCGCTCTGGAGATCTTGGACGTATCGACGAAGACGGCTACATCAGCATCGTCGGCCGCTCCAAGGACATGATCCTATCCGGCGGACTGAACGTCTACCCGAGCGAGGTCGAGGCAAGGCTCCGGTCCCATCAGGCCGTGCGCGCGGCCGCTGTGGTGGGCGCCTCGGAGCCGGATTTGGGGGAACGGGTCGTCGCATCGGTGGTGCTCAAGGACGAGGCGACAGTTCGGCCGATCGACCTGATCCAGTGGTGCCGCTCGACCCTGGCGCCGTACAAGTGCCCCAAGTCGATCCGCTACATCGACGCGCTGCCAAGAAATGCCATGGGCAAGGTCCAAAAGTCGGCCCTGCGATCGTCCTGGGCCGCCATCCGCTGCCGAGCGGCGCTCCCCGGCGACGCCCCGCGCATCGCATCGTGGAATGTGGCCATGGCCAAAGAAACCGAATCGATGGACCTAGATCCAGACGTTGTGAGAGCCGGAGTTGAGGCGGTGTTCAACCGGCAGGTGGGCGCCGAATACTTCATGGCCGAAGTCGCAGACCAAGTCGTTGGGCAGTGCATGATCACTCGGGAGTGGAGCGACTGGCGCAATGCCGAGGTGTGGTGGATTCAGAGCGTCTACGTCGCTCCGAACTGGCGTCGGCGCGGCGTATTTCAGACGCTCTACCGGCATATCCAAGGCACAGCGAAGCAGGGTGGCGCCCGTGGCCTTCGCCTGTATGTGGACCACCGCAACACGGGAGCTGCCCGCACCTACCAGGCCATGGGCATGACCCAGGAACACTACGCTCTGTTCGAGCAGATGTTCCATGAGTAGGATGACCACGGAGGCTACATGATCGACCTGCCGTTGCGCGATGAGATCCGCGAAGCCCGCAAGGTGGCAGAACGAGCGGAAAAGGCAACGTGGCTGCTGCACCGAGCCGACGCTGTCCTACAAGAAATTGCGGGTCGCCTTCAGCACCCGCACGCCGGCACCGACACCCCCCCGGGGGAAGATATCGTGGAAGAGGCGGCCGACGGGTTCGTCGAGCTCCGCACCCTTCCCGACCTCTCCCCGTCACCTGGAACGGACCGACTCGAAGCCCTGCGAGCACGAAAAACGCAGCTCACGATGGTTCAGCAGACGCTGGCGTCGGTGGCCGCCCAGCACAATGCGCTATCGCGCGCCGTTCACACGCTGCAGCGCCAGCAGTCCGAAGCCTTGAAGGCAGATAAATACGAAGAGGTCCGGGCCGCCCTCGCCAAACACTCCGACGACCGGATGACCCACCATCGGCGCATCACCACTCTGCAGCCGATCCGACAAGCTCTCCTCCCCTTCCAAATGGGCTTCCCCAGGATCGCCGACGAGATCGAAGAGCACCTACAAACTCCAGAGTCTGTCGTATCGCTCGCGTGCGCCAACGCCAAAATCGCCGCGATGGTGCAGACCCTGGAGGCCGTGGTCGTCCAAGCTGGGCTCGACCCCGAAATCCTTGAGAGCGCAGTCTTCGCATGCGAACCGCCCAACGCGCCGAATCTCACCGCAGCCCTCCAAGCCCTGCGCACACGATCCGAAGCAGTGGTGGCGCGCGCCAACGAGCTCGACGAACAAATCGACGAAGCCACCGCGGCGTACCAACGCGCCACTGACTGGCTCCTACAGCACACCGGCTAGACAGCCGACGACCACCTATTGATCACAGACTCAAAAAAAATGAGACTGTCCACTCGCAATGCGAAGTGTGGGGTATTCCCCCATCTCCAATACGAGACGCGCATTCCCCGCTGTCAGGGTAGGGCCAGAACCTGCCATGCCTCGCAAGGCAGCCTCGTGATAGCCTCGACGCCACGTCAGGTCCACGCTACCGAGTCGCGGGAACCAACTGACTAATCCGGAGGAAACCCATGGGTTCGAGAGGCGGAAGCCGCCGTATGGCGATCATCTTCCTAACGCTCTCCGTCATCGCTGCCGGACTCGCGACGCTGATCCTGTTCGTGGTGTTCCGGTCGTTGGAGAGCCGAGTTGCAGAGCGCGATCAAGCTAGAAGCCAGGAACTCACGACGATCGTCGTGGCGAAGGACACCTTGGAGCAGGGCACGACCCTCAGCGAGGTCAACCTGGACATCAAGCGGATCCCTCGGACCTTCTACCTCGACACCATGGTGTCAGAGCCGCAGGCGATCTTCGGACGAGTGCCGCGGGAGCGCATTCTGGCTGGAGAACCGATCCGCAAAGAGCGCCTCGCGAACCCCCAAGCGGGCGCCGGCCTGAACGCATTGATTCCCAAGGGACAGCGTGCTCTTCAAGTCGAGCTTAGAGGCGCCAACGCCGTGGCGGGCTTCGTCAACCCCGGCGACTACGTCGACATTCTGTTCACTGGCGAGGATCGTAAAGAAAAGGGCCAGCACACCAAGACCCTGCTCCAGTCCAAGCTCATTCTGGCGGTGAACAACAGGATGGCCGTGCAGGACGACGGCTCTAGACGCGCCCAGTCCGCTCCGTCCGTCACGCTCGCGCTCACCCCCCAAGAGGCGCAGGTGGTCACCCACGCTGCTCGGACGGGCATTGTGACCCTCACGCTGCGAAACCACGTGGACGTGACCGAGCAAGAGGTTCACGGCGTCACCGCCGACAAGTTCATCGGCGCGGCCAATACGCGGCAGACCGTCGCAGAAGTTGCCAGGCCTGTCCGAGCGACGGGCGGAGGCAAGGTCGTCACACCCCAGCCGGATCCGGCCAAGGACCCCACGCAAACAACGATTATTCAGGGCAGCAACGTCACCGTGGTCGACAATATCGACGGCGAAGACGAAAAAAGCCCGTAGACTTCATCCGCTCACTCTCGCCCCCTATCGTCAGAGAGGCACACTGATATGAAGGCCCTCATCAGCCTGTTCACCATCGTCCTGTTGACGCTCGCGACGTTTAGTCCCGCGCAAGCCCAGGACGAGGACACCTGGATCTCCATCGAACTCGGAAAGAGCGCGGTGCGTGAATTCCCAGGTCGGGTGACGGCAATCGCCATCACCGACCCCAACGTGGCACGCGTGCAGCAGCTCGCTTCTGCCAGCCGCTACCAAATCCAAGGCGTCAGCGTCGGAAGCACCGACCTGATCGTCACTATGGAAGGTAGCACCAAGACGCTGACCTACGAGATCACGGTGCACCGCGACCTCACGGACCTGATCCGTCGAATCGACGCCATCGTCGAGGGCGAGCCTCCCCGGGTCTATCCCCTCGGCGACCACATCGTGCTCCAAGGTCCCGTCGACGACCTAGACACCTTGGAGAAGGTCGCCCTCGTGGCCGCCGTCTTCGACCCCCAGTTCGTCAACCTGATGTCGGTCCGCGGTGACCATCAGGTTCAGCTCGAAGTGGTGTTCGCCGAGGCGTCCCGAAGCGGTCTGCGCGAGATTGGTGTCAACCTCTGGTACCAAAACAACACCGGTTTCGTGGCCATCGACGGCCCGAACAGCTTGGCCTCGCGCCCCATCGTTGACCAAATCACGGGCAATACGCTCGTCAACAACCCCGCAGCGGGCGCCTTCGACGTGTTGGGTGCCTTCACCCAGCCCATCAATGCCGCGGCCATCTTCGCGGTCACAGACGACTACCGACTCACCAAGACCCTCGCCCAGCCGACGGTCGTGGTGCTCTCCGGCCAGCAGGGCGAGTTCCTCTCCGGCGGCCGCATCCCGATTCCCGCCCCCGGTGGTCAGGGCCAGATCTTCGTCAACCTCGAAGAGTACGGCATCAAGCTGTCCTTCGTGCCCACGGTTCTCGCCGGCGACGTCGTCGACCTCCGCGTCTTCATCGAAGTCTCCGACGTCGACTACAGCAACACCAGCCGCTTGGCTGGCCTCGAAG
>JBGCER010000326.1:0-13383 GCA_045106515.1 Myxococcota bacterium | reverse complement strand
GCCAGCGACGACACGGATGGCGCCTGGACCCTGCCCGAGGACCCTCCCGAGCCCACGATCGTCGAGGAAACCGAGCGTTTCGTAGGCAATACGGCGGCACAGGACATGTGGGAGCGCTTCGCCCCATTCATGGCCGACCGCGAGCTTGAGTCCACCAAAGACTTGGACATGGGCTTCGACGAGCCATCCGCGACCCTCACAGTGGAGCGAACCTCGGGCGATCCCGTGATCGTGGAGTTTGGAGGCACGACGTACGGAGATCGAGCCCGATACCTGCGGTCCAACGGCCGGACGTTCTTGGTCGCCAAGCGCGCGCTCAAGTCCATCGAAGCCACGGACAAACTCAAGGAACGAAGCCTACATCCGCTCAGCATCGCGGACGTGCAGAACGTCACGGTCGAGCGGGACGGCACGCTGCGCACCTTCCAACACAAAAACCCCGACGACCGCGCGAAGCGTTTCTGGGTTGACGTGACCGAGCCCAACGCCCGTGACGAGTCGGCGACCCAGTGGATGCCCTCCTTGGTGCGCTTGGGCGTGCAGGACTACCCGTCCGAGGCCCCCACCGACCTTCAACCGGTCTTCAACGCGTCGCTCACCGGCGACGGCAAGACCTGGAACGTCGAGGTGATGAGCGACGGCGCCACACCAGCTACGTGGTACGCAAAGTCCGCGTACAACCGGGGTGTAGTGGAGCTGACGGCCTCACAGGTCGAGGAGGTCATCGCCGACCTCGACGATGTGATGAGCACGGCAGAGCCTGCGGAGTCGCCTACGCCACCTTCACCGTGAGCACGGTGATGTTGTCGTCCCCGCCAGCGGCGAGCGCGGCTTGAACCAGGGCGTCGGCGAGCATGTCCGACGGCACCTCCGACGCGACCTTTTCGATGGCTTCATCATCAATGGCGTCGTTGAGGCCGTCGCTGCACAGGATGAACAAGTCACCGGGCAATAGAAGGCGCGTGGCGGTGTCGGGCTCGACCGGCCCGTGGAAGCCCACAGATTGCGTGAGGATGTTCTTGTGGGGCACCAGCCGGGCAAGCTCGGGGGTCAGTCGCCCGGCGTCGATCTCTTGCTGCACCACCGTGTGGTCCCGCGTCAGCCTCTGCAGACGGCCGTGGCGCACAAGGTAGGCCCGACTATCACCCACATGGGCCAGGTGCGCGCGCTCCTCATCGATGGCGAGCACCACGATGGTCGTGCCCATGTCGTCGGCGCCGCTCATCTCGCGCGCTTTGTGCCGAATCGCAATCGACGCCTGATTCATGGCGTAGCGAAGGCGTTCTCGTAGACGGTCCGACTGATCGTCCACATCCACATCGCGCATAAGCCGCGTTTCATCTGGATCTTCGTGCTCTTCGAGCAGAAGTCGATGCACCACTTCGACGGCTGTGGCCGAAGCGACTTCGCCATAGGCGTGGCCGCCCATGCCGTCAGCGACGAGGAAGATGCCTCGTTCCAGATCGACCAACATGGCATCTTCATTGTTCTCGCGCACAGGACCCGGGTCCGTTCGCGCATACGACTCCAGCTCCAAGACGCCTCCTGACTGGCCGGTCCGCAAGTCCATGGCAGTATAGTGTCTGTCATCGAGTGCGGACAGGAGAGCCAGGGGTCCAATGGGGCAACCTAGTGGTCAGGGTGGAGACGCACACGAACCTTTGCCGGTTGGTGGCGCCGATCCACAACCCGGGGATGCCCTGGGTCCATACGTCATTGACAGCTTCCTGGCTTCAGGAGGCATGGCGTCGGTCTTTCGCGCGCGCGACACACGATCTGGCGCCGAGGTCGCCCTAAAATTGTTGCGTCCAATGGCGGATGACCCGTCTTCGCGCACCCGATTTCGACGGGAGTTTCGGGCGCTGCAGCGCCTGGACCACCCGAATGTGCTTCGGGTCTACGAATGGGGCCTGCTTGGCACACGGCCCTGGTTCAGCATGGAGCTCGTTCCGGGCTCAGACCTCGGCGCCACCGAACGCTCTTGGGCTGAGCTCGGCGCGTCCGAACGAATGGCGCGGGCTCAGGCCTCACTCATTCAGCTCACACGCGCGCTGGACTACATCCACGACCGGGGCCTCGTGCACCGGGACCTCACGCCGGCCAATGTGATCATTCGCCCCGACGGCACTGTCAAACTCATGGACTTCGGCGTGGTCCGTGAAGTGGGCAGCGAGCTCACGTCCACACACCAGGTGATGGGCACCGCGGCCTGGATCGCGCCCGAGCAGATCTTGGGCGAGCACATCGACGCCCGCGCCGATTTGTACAGCCTTGGCGCGCTGCTCTACCTGATGCTCACGGGAAAGCGCCCGTTCACCGCCCGAACCGTTCAGGGCTGGCTCGACAAGCACCTGCACGAAGTGCCCCGAAGCCCGAGGGAAATCGACCCTCGAGTGCCCGAGCACCTCGACAGCATCTGCGTTCGCCTACTGGCCAAAAACCCGCAAGATCGCTTCGCTTCCGCCTCTCACCTCCTCCACGTCCTCGGCGACCAAGACCCTCTCGACGATGATGAGCACTGGCCGCCGCGCCTCGTGGGCCGCACCCTGCTCCGGGCCCGAGTTCGACGAGCGGTGGCCTCCGTGTCGGATGGCAAACCGGGGGGCGTCCTTCTCATCCAGGGCGTTCCTGGACAGGGCAAGACGCGACTCCTGGACCTGGCCGAGTCCAAGGCTCGCCGGCGAGGTCTCAAGGTGGCGAGGGCCGCATCCCAACAATCGGACCCGCCCTTCGGCACCTTCATCAAGATCGTTCAAGACCTGGAGCCCGAACTCGTTCCCGAGCCTGTGCAGGCCGCCCTCTTCGGAAATGGCGAGCGCCCGCGGGAGCGGTATCCGGTGCTCTCGGCGTTCAAGACCATGCTCTCGAAGTCCGCGCCCGCCGTGATCATCATCGATGACCTGCACCTGGCCGACGGCGCCTCGCTCGATCTGTTGGAGTATCTGGTTCGAAACACGCTGGAGCTGGCCGAAGAGCCCATGCTCTTCGTGCTCGGCGAAGAGGCCACGCAAGCCGAAGCCACCCCCCTGGAGCAGCGGCTGAGCTCCGTGCCCAGCCTCGTGCGCGACCGACTCGGGCCCCTGGCCTTGAGCGAGGTGGAAGAGCTCGTGCTCTCCCTCGTCCACGACCCCGCTACCGCCGACGCCCTGGCCGCCCGCCTTCACGCCGAAAGTGAAGGGTCTCCCTCCTATTTGGTGGACATGCTTCGAGGCCTGGTCGACGAGGGCCTGCTGGTGCAAGAGGGTCGTCGCTGGAACTTGATGCTGGCGCCCGAGGAGATCACCCGGTCCAGGCTGCCGATGCCCGCTTCCCTGCGGCAGGCCCTCCAAGAGCGACTGAATCCCCTGTCGGCCGAAGCGGTGGCCGTCGGCCGGACGCTGGCCATCGCCCGTCGCCGACTCAGCCTCGATGTGCTGCTGCAGATGTCCAGCTTCGACGAGGACCTAGCGGTCGAAGCCATCGACGACCTGGTCGAGGCTGGGATCGCCCACGAGTCGCGCCAGGAGGGCATCGAGACCCTGGAGCTGTCCCATCAGCGCTTCCGCGAAGTGCTGCTTGAAGGCCTCACCCCAGCGCGCCGGCGAAAGGCGCACCAGCGATTGGGAGAACTGCTGGAGCGGCACAACCGAGACCGACCAGGTCGCGTGGCCGAAGAGCTCACCTACCACTTCGATGAAGCCCAGATCCCGACCAAGGCCTACGCCTACCTTCGGCAAACCGCCGCACTGCGACTCGACGCAAGTCTCTGGGACGAGGCGTTATCCCTGCTTGATCGTGCAATTCAGATCGAGCCTGCCGCCCGCCCGCACCTCTTGCTCGACGACGCCGATCGGGCCCTCGCCGAGGTTCGCCTCGGGCGTTCGAAGGGACTTTTGGCACTCGGACAAGCCGAGCTCGCCGAGGCCGATGCGCGGACCTCCGCCCAACTCGCTCGGGACGTGGCGGACCCGGAGCTCGAGAGCAAGGTCCTGGTCGAGGTCGGCCGCCAGCTTCGCAGCCGGGGCGACACCGCCGGCGCCCGCCCGGTCATCACCGAAGCCCTCGAACGCGCCCGTGCCGCACACGATCCGGCGCTGCTCACCAGCCCGCTCTACGAACTCGGAGCATTGTGCTGGGGCGAAGGGGAGTTGGAGTTGGCCGAGAGCCACTGGCGGGCCAGCCTAGAAACGGCCCAGCGCGTCGGCGACCAACGGGCCATTGGATACGGCTATAACGGGCTTGGAATCCTTGCAGTATGCACGGGCCAGACCATGGAAGCCCGCCGCCACCTAGAGCAGTGCGCCGCGATGTTCGAGCGCATCGGCATGCTCGCTCCACTCTCGATCGCACGGACCAACCTCGCGGAGCTATACCGCTCCACAGGCCTCCTCAAAAAGGCGCTCGCGATTGCTGAACGCACGATTCTTCAAGCCCGAGAGGTGCACCACCCGCTCGGTGTGGCGCTCGGCCTCACGCACCGCTCCAGAGTGCTCGCTGAGATCGGCCGCGTGGAGGAGGCTCGACGAGACGCCGAAGAGGCCGTCCGCCTGACTGTGGAGCTTCGCTCTGAAGAAGACGAGCTCCCCGCGCGGGCCTTTTTGGGTCTATTCCACGCCACGCACGGCGCCCCGGAGCTCGCCATTCAGGTGCTGTCCGAGTCCGCAGAGCGGCTGCACGACTTCGATACCGAAGGCATCGAGCCGCAAATCCAGGCTGCGCGCGCCATCGCCCTGGCGAGCCTGGGTCGCGACGCCGACGCCTGGGACGCCTTGGACAAGACCAATACCCAGCGCGTCTGGCCACACATCCAAGTGCAGACCGACCTAGCCCGAGCCCAGGCCCTGTCCCTTCTCGATGCGGGAAACCAGGCCGAAGTGCACTACCAAACCGCGCTACAACTCGCAGAGTCCAGCGGATATCGACTCTACCAGCTCAAGGCTCACCATGGCCTGGCCCAGCTTGTGACCGACGAGAGCACCCAAGCTCGCCACGCGCGCGTCGCCGGAGCGCTGGCCCGATCCCTGTCTGCGAGCCTGGCAACGGACGATAGCGTCCTGTTCTTGGGTCGGGGCTGGGGTCAACGTGCCGAGTAGTCCCCCCGGTGGCTACCCCGCCGTAGGCAGCACCGTCGGCGGATGGTTCCTCAAAGAGAACCTCGGTTCTGGAGGTATTGCGGCGGTGTTCCTGGCCGAGCGAGACGATGGACAGCGGGCCGCGGTAAAGGTCCTGCACCCATCGAGCATCGGCACCGATGAAGTCCGTCGATTCGAGCGGGAATACCGTGCACTACAACGCATGAGCCACCCCAATATCGTCCAGGTCTTCGAAGCAGGGGTACTGGGCAGCTATCCATGGCTGGCCATGGAGTTCGTCGATGGAACCGACCTAGACGAGCAAATTGCCCAGTGGGAAACCGACAACCCCGCCGATCGCTGGGCGCAGGTCGAGGTCATCTTGCGGGGGCTCTGTGAGGCTCTTGGCTACCTGCACACCATGGGACTGGTCCACCGGGACTTGAAGCCGAGCAATGTGCTGCTCACGGCCGATGGCCAGGTCAAGCTCGCCGACTTCGGGGTTGTAAAGGATAGCCGTGCACAAACCACGGCCCTCACCATGCACGGGAACCTGGTGGGCACCGTCGCTTTCATGGCGCCCGAGCACATCATGGACGAGCCCGTCGGTCCCCGCTCCGACCTGTACAGCCTCGGAGCGGTGCTCTACGTCTTGCTCACGGGCAAGCGACCGATCGAAGCCTCTTCGATCACCGGCTTTTTGGCCCGACACCTCACCCATGTGCCCACCGCACCCAGCACGATCCGCCCCGACGTGCCTCGGCCCTTGGAGGCCATTTGCCAGCGGCTCCTCTACAAGGACCGAAAGCAGCGTTTTCAGAGCGCGGAAGCGGTGATTCGAGCCCTGGATGACGCCGCAGATCCCGACGCGGTCGCCATGCGAGGGCGAGACGAGCTCGTGGGAGCCTGGCATGAACGACTCTCCCGCTTGCAGCAGGGCGAGGGTGGCGTCGTCGCCATCACAGGGGCCCCCCTCACCGGGACGTCCTTTGCTCTACATCGACTCATGGACGTGGTGGATGTGCGCCAGGCCAGGACCATCGGCGCCCAGCAAAACCCGATCACCGACCTCGCCCGCGGCTTGGGTGTAGACGTGGGCTCCGAGCCCGCCGCCCGTCACCTGCGCCTGCTGGCCGAAGCCATCAGAGGCGCTCCCACGGTCCTCGCGGTCGATGACCTGCACCTCGCGGAACCGCGCATGGTCACCGCCCTCGCCCGCCTCGTGCGGAAGCTCGTAGTGCAAGAGGCGGAGCCGCTACTCCTCGTTTACTGCGTCACCGAGCCCATTCCCGAGCGTCTCGCCGAGCTGCACGAGGGCCTGGCCAGCTCCGTCGCTCCCTCCACCTGGAGCCTGAGACCGATCGCGCGACCCGCCGTCGCCGCCCAACTGCGCGATCTGGGCATTCGGGGCGCGGTCTCGGGGGTGCTGGCCCGGCGACTCCACCGCGAGCTCTTCGGGCGACCTGGAGCCGTAGCCCAGGCCATCGAGGCCTTGCACGCCCAGGGGTGGCTCAGCCGCAAGGATGGGGGCTTGGTGGCGGAACATTCGCCTAGTCACTTCGCCAAGGCCCCCTTGCCGATCCCGAGCGGCCCCCGACTCGCCATCCAACGCCAGCTCCAGGCGCTTCGCACGGACCTCCTTCACGTGATTGAGGTCATGGCGGTGGTAGCCCACCCGGTCGATCCCCAGCTACTTCGCCGTATTACCGATGCTCCAGGTTCGGCCATCGACGACCTCGTGCTCACCACATTGGTCAGCCGCACCACGACGGAACAGGGGGACCGCGTGCAGATTGACATGCCGTGGGCGGCGGCGGTCATTCTCCAGGAGCTTCCAGACGGACACCTGGAACGACTGCACAAGTCTGTCGCCGTGGCCCTCGGCAGCAGCCGACGCCGCTCTGATGCCCAAGAGGTAGCGCACCACTACGAGCGGGCGGGCGAGCTGCAAGAGGCGTGGCCGCTCTACCTCCGGGCCGCCCGGAACGCCGCTCGAAGCCGCGATTACGTTCGAGTACTGGCCGCGTGCGAGGGCGCGCGGCGAACGGAGCCCGAAGGCATGGCCGCCATGGCGCCCGAAGAGGCGAAGACCCTTCAGATCCAGCGCCTGCAACTGACCGGTGAGAGCGAGCTGGCTCGTGGGCAATGGCAGGCCGCGGCCGAACCCTTGGAACAGGCGGCAGAGGTGGCCCGCAACCTGGGCAACCGCAAGCTGCTCTCCCGCGTGCTGCAAGGCCAAGGGCGAGCCTGGTATCGAATGGGCCACTTTTCCCGGGCCCGCGCCCCCCTCGTCGAGTCCCTCCGGCACGGTGAAACGGGCGATCCCGAGCGGTCCCCCGCGCTCCGCGCACTCGCCGATATACTCCTTAGAGATGGGAAAATAGAGCAATCAGAACGCCTATGGAACGAGGCGCTCTCCACCGCGCGGGCGGCGGACTCCACCGACGGCGAGGCCCGGGCCCTGCGAGGCATCGCACACCTCCGAACGCTACAAGGCCGCCTGGAGGTGGCGGCGGACTCACTGGACCGAGCCGATGACCTGCTTCGCGGCAGTACGGCGAGTCGGGTGCACGCCGCGGTTCTGGCGCGCAGTGTGGAGCTCGACTTGGCCGCTGGGCGCTACGACCGCGCCCAGTCCCACGTGGCGACCCTCGCCGACCTGGTCGACCGAAAGAACCTAGAGCAGCGCAGCGTCGAAGCCGGAGCGCTGCACGCCCTGTCCTTGCTCCGCGCCGGGGACAACGACGGCGCGCGGCGCAGCTTGAGTCAGGTGGAGCCGTGGAGTCGGAGCGCCGCGTGGGATTCGCGGATTTTGGTCGCCCGTCTCCGATGCATCCTCGGCCCGGACCAGGGCGCCCTGGACCTGCTTCCCGGACGCGAAGAGCTACCGGAAGACACCCTCTACGATGCCCCCGCTCAGGCCACCGCCATTCGAGCGAGGGCCCTCGCCCCCACCCAGCCTGAGCGCGCCCGAGACTTGGCTCAGTGGTGCCTCGGTCGGCCCCCGCCACGTCTGATTCTGCGTCACGTCGACATCTTGATGGACGCTGGAGAGGCGCTGCTCATCGGCGGTGACCGGTCCGCCGCGCGCGAGGCCGCCAAGGTCGGCCTGCGCAACCTGTCCGGTCCAGGGGCCGACGGCCTGCGGCTGGAGTTGTTGAGCCTCTTCCACAGGGCCGACCCAGACCCCAGGATTTTAGCCGCTTTTAAGCAGGTGGCTGACCGAGTTTGCGCGCAACAACCGCCGTCGATCGGCAAAGCGCTCAGTAAGCGACCCGGGTTCGGTCCCGCGCTGGCCTGAAGCGGATAGAGTGCGGTTCGACCCTTCTGCATGTGGAGACTCGCCGATGGCTGCGCGCGACCCCGATCAGCCGGGCGGCAGTGCCCGCATCGGACGATCGGCAGAGCCCAAACGCGATGAACCCGTTGAAATGGGCGGGGTCATCGTGCATCCCGGCTCTCGAATCGGGAACTACGTCTTTCTGCGCGAGGTCGGCGCAGGCGGCATGGCACGCGTGCTGCTCGCCAAGGACCCGAGCGGACAGCTTGTGGCCCTAAAGGTGCTCCGCAAGTCCCGGTTCAAGACGGGACTCCATCGGTTCCGTCGCGAGTTTCGAGCGCTATCGCGGGTCAACCACCCCAACGTGATCCGCGTCGAGGCGTATGGCGACTTGTTCGGTCACCCCTACATCGCCATGGAATTCGTCGATGGCCCAGACCTGCACGCGCTGATTCGTCAGTTCCGAAACTGGGACGAAGAAGACCGGTGGGTGCGAATCGAGCAGATCATCATCGACCTGTGCCGGGCGTTGTCCGCCGTACACCGGCGGGGCCTCGTCCACCGGGACCTGAAGCCGAGCAATGTGCTGATCAACGCAGAAGGCACGTGCAAGCTCACAGATTTTGGTATCGTCAAGGACCTAGATCCCTCCCAAGACCCCAACGTCTCGACCACGCTCGTGGGCACGTGGGCCTACGCCTCTCCAGAGCAGATCACGGGCCAACCCATCGACCACCGGAGCGATCTGTACAGCCTCGGCGTCATCCTCTTCGCCATGCTGACCGGAAAACGACCGTTCAACGCCAGTGATATGGCCGGATACGCAGCCCAGCACAGAGACCGCCCCGCCCCAGGCGCCCGAGAGATCAACCGCCGGGTGCCCGAACACCTGGACGAGATCTGCAGGCGTCTGCTGCAAAAAGCCCCCAGAGATCGGTACCAATCCGCGCAGGAAATCCTCTACCGCCTCGAAGCCGAGGAGCGCGAGCCCAGTCCCCGGGAAGGCGCGGGCTGGAATCCACCTCTCGTCGGCCGGCAGCTCGAAGTCGAAGCCATCACCGACGCCGTCAGCGCCCTTACCGCCCGCCGTGGGGGCTTCGTGGTCCTCGAAGGCGATGATGGCGCCGGAAAGTCTAGCTTGGTCGACGTCGCCGTCGATCGCTCGCGGAGCCTGGGCATCCCCCATCACCGTCTCGACTTTATGCTGTCGGAAACGCCTCTTTCCGGTGTCTTGACTCTCGCCAAAGCCGTGGCTCACGAGCTTGACGAGCGCACCCCCCAGGAGCTCGCCACAGCCATCCCCGCGTTCGAGGCCACCCCGAATCGGGCCAATAGTCCCTATGCGCTCTACGACGGCGTTCGCGAAGGCCTACGCATTCTGTTGGAGGACCAACCCCAGCTCCTCCTGCTCGATGACCTGCATCAAGCCCCTCCGCGCTTCGTGGAGTTTCTGACCTACACCATTCGGTCGCTCATCGCGTCTGAGGGCCTGCCGCTCATGGTTCTGGTCACCCTGCGACCCAAAGGAAGCGCCGTCACCGATGCGCTCGCCGAGGGCGATGACCTCGGCTTGGAGCCCAAGCGCATCGAGGTCGGCGTGCTCGGTCGACGCGATGTGACGCGGATCGTCGTCGGCCTCGTCGGGGACACCCTGCCCGCCCGATTGCTCGCCCAACGCCTGCACACCGAGACCGAAGGCAACGCCTTCTTCGTCGTCGAGTTCCTGCGAGCCCTCATCGGCAATGGCACCATCCGCAAGAACCCGGACGGCTACCTGCTGGAGCTACAACCGGATGAGATCGCCACCGGCCACCTGGAGATCCCCGTCGGTGTGCGCCAGATGATGCGCAGCCGTTTGGGCGGGGTCACCGGTAAAGACCGAGAGACCTTGGAAGTCTTGGCCGTCGGCGGACGAGAAGTCGATCTAGACGTGCTGCTCGACGTCCTGGACCACGACGAGGAAGCCGTGCTGGACACGCTCGACCGCCTGCTCGCCTCGGGCATCGCTCGGGAGCGACGCGCCGGCGACCTGGTGTTCTACGCCGTGAGTCACCGAAAGTTCGCCGACGTCGTCTACCGCGATCTCAACGCCGACCGCCGGGCCCGCCTCCACCGACGCATGGCCGCCGCCCTCGAGATCCACTACTCGCAAAATCCCGCCGCCCTCGAAGTCGTGGGCGAGCACTATCGCCGGGCCGGCGACGCCGGGCGGGCCTACCGATACCTGGTCGCCGCAGCGCGAAGACTCCAGGAACGAAGCCTCATTCAAGAGGCGTGGAACCTCACAGAGAAGGCGGCTGCCATCGAAGGATCGGCGATGGCCGACCTAGAAGCCGCTGACTTCCGTTCATACCGTCGCGACCTGCTGCAGGTTCGAGCCCAAGTTCTGTCCAATCGGGCAGAGTGGGCCGAGGCCGACGCCTCGTTCAGGGCGGTTCTCCGGCTCGCCGAAGAGGACAACCACATCCAGGCCGCCACCCAGGCGCGCATCGACTTGGCCCATGTGCTGGTGTTGCAACAGCAGTACGACGAGGCACTAGCCCTGGCCAGCGAAGCCCTAGAAGCGAGCCGTAGGCTTCATAATCGCCAGGGCGTGGCCGAAGCTCTGCTGTGTATGGCAGGCCTGGCGTGGGCCCAAGGGCGCACCGATGACGTTGAGCGTCTGGCCAACGAGGGCCTGCTCGTGGCGCAAGGCGATCTCCTGGCCGCTCAGCGCGCTGAACTCCTATTGGCCGTCACCGCCGCCCAAGCGACGCGGGGCCACCTCGCGAGCGCGACCAGTGGACTGACCGAAGCCGAAGGCATCTTCCGAGCGCTGCGCCGAAAGCGTCACCGTTGTTTGGCCCTCGCCAACCTCGCCGAGCTGCTCACGTGGCAGGGAGAGCCCATCCAAGCCCGTCAGCGGGCCCACATCGCCGCCCAGATCGCCACGGACTTGGACTACAAGCTGGGCCGTGTCGGGGCCCAGAGGGCCATGGGTGTGGCCTCCACCGACCTCGGTCGACTCGCGGAGGCCCGCGAAGCGCTGCTCGACGCCCTGCTCATCGCCCGTCAGATCGAAATGCCTGAAGAGATCGTGGCGTGCAAGGTTGCGCTGGCTCGCCTCGACCTAGAGAGCGGCGAGCCACTCCAGGCAGCGAGGAACGCCCGACTTGGCCTGGTGGCCGCAGAGTCCAGAGATCCAGAGCGATACCAACCCTTGATCGAGGCCCACCTCGCCGAGGCCCTCGCTGGCCATCGCGCAGACGAAGCCCGGGCCCACCTGGCCTCGGCGGCTTCGGCCATGGCCGACCTCCCCGTGCCCCGTCGTACTCAAGTTCAGCTCGCGATGGCCAAGGCCGCTCTGGCGCTGAAGGATGATGATCAAGCCCGCCGACTGGCTCGAACCGTACTTCAAACCGCTGGTTCTCGTGGTTTCCGCCTCCTGTCCTTGGAGGCCCGAGCCGTCTTGGCGCACCTGTCCACGGACGAAGAGCAGGCGACCCATCAGTCGGTCGGCCGAGACCTGGTTCGCGACTTCACCGCGGGGCTACCCACACACCTACAAGACTCGTTCTTGAATCGGCCATTCATTGCCTACTTGGCCATGGAACTCGACAAGCTAGACGAGGAAGACTTCGAAGACCTCTAAAGGTCTGGCCCCCATTGTGCCGACTTAGGCACTGAGCCCGACCCCACCAAGGTCGCGGCCTGGGAGCCAAGATGGCGCGCCGTGCGATCAAACCCGATGAGAGACGCGACTGCGAACGCGTGCCGATCGAGGTCGAGGTCACCCTCAACTCCGAAAACAACTTCTATACCGGGTTCACCGAGGACATCAGCGCTGGAGGCGTCTTTGTCGCCTCCCATGAGACGTTGCCCGTGGGCACCGTCGTGACGTTCACGCTCAAGCTTGGCAAGGGCGTCGTCACCCTCATTGGCACCGTTCGTTGGGTCCGTGAACCCAGCCCATATCTACAGGGTGTTCCGCCCGGTTATGGGGTTTCATTCGACAACTTGAACGAAAACATCAGCGCTGCCATCCAGTCCTTCATCGCCGAACGCCGGGAATCCTTGTTCTACGATGACGACCCGATCTAGCGAGGCTGAACCGACGGGGCGGCTGCCCAGCGCCTAGCGACGACGGCGCCGCAACAACCCGATGAGCCCACCGACCATGAGCAGGCCTAGGCCTCCGCCGGCGCCGGTGGATGAGCATGCGCTGACAGCGATCTCGGGAGGGCGAGCTGGCTCGCTCCAGTCGCCAAAATCGGTCTTGGGCTCTTCGGTATCGCCCGTGTCGCCGGTATCTCCCGTATCGCCGGTATCACCCGTGTCGCCGGTGTCACCCGTGTCGCCGGTGTCACCGCCCTCGACCGCGTTGGTGTTGTCGTAGATCCAATCGCGAAACAGGTCGATCCGAGTCACGCCATTGCCGCCTGTGAAGCAGCTGGAGTTGTCACCTGCCGTGTCGTAGACAAACGAGTTGACGCCCACGAGCGACCAGCCCTGACCTTCGCGTCGAAGCGCTGCGCCGCCGGAATCGCCCGAGCACAGGTTTTTGGAGGGGTCTTCACTCAACAAAAAGTCGCCCCGAATGCGCTGAAAGGCGATGTCCACGGTGCGCTTGACGCCCGAGTCTCCGCGATTGTCTCCGGTCACGCCAAAGCCCACAAAGTCGAAGACTTCGCCGCCGGGGATGCGGGTGGCGTCACCGCTGAACAGGGGCATGGGCGGATGGGTGCGGTAGGGATCGCTGAAACTCATCACCGCGATATCTGCGCCGCCATTGACGGATCCGTTCCAGCTGGGGTGATTCGTCCAGTCCGTGATTTCCGAGGAATGAAAGACCTCGCCCGCGTAGATGTCACCGCCGACGATGACCGTGGGGCGCGCGCCATTGTTCAAGTGCGACTGCATGCCATCGACACAGTGCGCTGCGGTCACAATGTCCGTCGGTGACACGAGTGTGCCCGAGCAAAATAGGGCTCCACCTTGGCCGTAGAGAGCGATCAGGCCGACGACCTGCTGAAAGTCATCGGTCTCGGTGCCGTTAACAATTTGGGTCTTCAG
>JBGCER010000325.1:0-2503 GCA_045106515.1 Myxococcota bacterium | reverse complement strand
GATGGTCTTCAGTCCGTTGCGCTGAGCATCCAAGTTGATGGAACCGACCCGCTCCGCTGCGTGGATGCTGTTGGCCATGCGCTCTTGGTGTTTGAGTGCGGCGGGCAACAGCGCGGTGGATGCCAGGTCGAGTGAGCTCTGGGCTTCGATGGCCAATGCCTTGGAGTAGGCTTCGAACATTACGTTGACCCGGGACTCGACCTCCTTGTGGGAGAGGACGCCGTGTCGCTCGAACAGCTCGACGTGCTCGGGGCTGCCGTAGCACCCAATGGCGTCGACCGCAGTGCGGAGGTTGGGGAGGCCGCGCGTCTTGGCGTCTTGCTGCCACGCGTCGGAGTAGCCGTTGCCGTTGAAGATGACTCGATGGTGCTTGGTCAGGCTGGCTTGGACCACCTGCTGCACGGCGTCGGGTAGCTCGGTTCCGTTGCTTGTGCGGTCTTCGATGGCGTCCGCCAGCTGCGCGAGGGCGTCGGCCACGATGGTGTTGATGAAGATGTTGGGTCTTGCGATGGACTGGCTGGACCCCACGGCGCGAAACTCGAACTTGTTGCCGGTGAAGGCGAACGGCGACGTTCGGTTGCGGTCGGTGGAGTCCCGAGGCAGCGGCGGGAGAGCCGAGACGCCCAGTCGCATGGATTCGCCGCCTCCAGAGCCGCTGTGCTTCTCGCCAGCGATGAGCGAATCCACTACCGAGGAGAGTTCCTCACCCAGGTAGATGGATAGGATCGCGGGGGGCGCCTCGTTGGCGCCGAGGCGATGGTCGTTGCCAGCGTGGGCGATGGACGCCCTGAGCAGGTCGGCGTGTTGATCCACGGCCTGAATCACAGCGGTGAGAAACACGATGAACCGCATGTTCTCGCCCGGGGTTTGTCCGGGCTCGAGAAGGTTGTCGCCCTTGTCCGTGGAGATGGACCAGTTGTTGTGCTTGCCCGAACCGTTGATGCCAGCAAAGGGCTTTTCATGGAGCAGGCACTGGAAGCCGTGGCGCCGCGCGACTTGGCGCAGGACTTCCATCGTCAGCATGTTGTGGTCGATCGCCAGGGGCGTGCGCTCGAACACCGGTGCGAGCTCGAACTGCGACGGGGCCACCTCGTTGTGCCGGGTCTTGACGGGGACCCCGAGCTTCCACAGCTCCTCCTCGACCTCATGCATGTACTCGAGCACGCGTGGGCTGATGGTGCCGAAGTAGTGGTCTTCGAGTTCTTGGCCTTTGGGCGGGCGCGCCCCGAACAAGGTGCGCCCCGAGGTCAGGAGGTCGGGCCGCAGGTTGAACAGCTCCCGGTCGATCAGGAAATACTCCTGCTCGGCGCCGACCGTCGGATACACGAAGCCCGTTTCTTCGTCGCCCAACAGACGAATCATGCGCATGCACTGCTTGGCGAGGGCTTCGCCGCTGCGGAGCAGCGGGGTTTTCTTGTCTAGGGCTTCGCCGGTCCACGAGCAGAACGCAGTGGGGATGTAGAGCGTCGCTCCGGCGACCGTCTCGCGGATGAACGCGGGGGACGTGGGGTCCCAAGCGGTGTAGCCCCGCGCCTCGAAGGTGGCGCGCAGTCCCCCGGACGGAAACGAGGAGGCGTCGGGCTCGCCCTTGACGAGTTGCTTGCCCGAAAACCGCATGATCAGGTCGCTACCGTCGAGGTCGAGGAACGAATCGTGCTTCTCCGCTGTGGCGCCGGTCATCGGCAAGAACCAGTGCGTGAAGTGGGTGGCTCCCCGTTCGAGGGCCCAGCTCTTCATGGCGTGGGCTACCTGGTCGGCCAGGGCCGGATCCAGTTCGCTGCCCCGGTCGATGCAGGCGGCCAGCGCATGGGAAGCCTCATCCGGAAGGTACTCCCGCATGCGATCCAAGCTGAACACGTTGCGACCGTAGAGGTCGTTGAGGTCCCGTGCTTTCGATTCGGGTTCGAAGTGGGTGGGCTTGCGCTTGCTGATGGCCTGGAGGGCGGAACGGCGGGCGGATGTGGTCACGGCTGGTCGGGCGTTGGGGTGCGGGAAGGCAACGAGCCGCGGAGCGTAGCGGTGCCATCGCGGGGATATCTACCGCTCGCTTCGGCAGGTCCCCGGACCGACCTGTTGAAAGAGTGGAAAACCCGTGGCCCAGGCCCCTAACCGCCGGGCTTGGGCTTCAGGCGTTCGACCTCTTCGTCGGTCACATCGGCGGCAAAGGGGTCCTCGACTTCCGCGGCGAGTCGCTCGCGCACGGCCAGGGCGTAGATGCACGAGGGGTTGAGGCGAATCGCCTCGTCCAACCAGCGGGCGGTATCGTCGGGGCGGTTGAGCAGCCAGGTCGCCATGGCGCAGAACACCCGGGGTCGTTCGTCGTTTGGTAGCCCCTCCGCGCCCCGGGACAGGTGCTCGAGGGCTTTCTCTGGGTTGTGCCCCAGCATCCGAGGCTCTAGCAGCGCCTTGGGGCCGCGCCCGACCGGGGGGTGGGGGTGGTTGGGGCACAAGGCTTCGGCCTGGTCGGTGGCGTTCGCGACCCGGGAGGGGTAGTTCGGGGCGC
>JBGCER010000324.1:0-4132 GCA_045106515.1 Myxococcota bacterium | reverse complement strand
CAAAGCCGAGGCGATCCATGTCCCGCAGGAGCTGGGGGTCGCGGCGCATGACGTAGTCGCAGAACGACCACGATTTGATGCGCTGCTCGTTGGTCAGCGTGGCCGCATCGCAGAACGGAAGCTCGCGAGCGGGGACGCCGCCGGTGTTCTTCCACGCGAGCTCGAGGTTGAGTGTCTTCCAGACGTCGAAGTCTGGGGACGTGTACTCGCGGTCTTCTTCGCTTGCGGCGGTGCCCTGCTGCTTCTCCAGGTCGACGGAGAAGAGCCGGTTGTTGTTGAACATCATGCCCACAAACGTGTGCCCGATGCCCTCCCGCATGCCGTCGGTGCCGAATCCTGCGGCCCTTTGGGCGACGTTGCGAACGACGGCATCAAAGAGAACCTTGGGGCTGCCTGTGGCGCCAACCACGGTGTTCCCGATGCCACATGTGCTGGTGTGCTCAAGGCGCCAATCCAGGTTGGGGACGTTGTTCGCCGTGATGATCTGCTTGTAGGTGTCCTTGGAGACGAAGTAGGCCCACTCGGCGTTCCAGGTTCCGGGGGCGATATCCCAAGGGTAGGTCGCTTCGCACACGCGCACGCAGCGCTCCGCCCACTCCAGCGCGCCGCGGAGGTTGTCTTCTTCCGCAGGATCGCCATGCAGGATGAAGTGCTCGGACTGCAGGCTGATGTACTCGACCTGCGCGGTCTCCAGGGCGTCGTTCTTGTGGTCGATCTTTTCCGCTGTGTAGGAGATCTGGGTCTGTGCGTTGACCGCCTTCTCGATCTCCTTGCTGCGGTCGTAGAGGGTCCGCTCGAGGCCGGTGCCGGTGACGGTTCCCACCGGCTTGTGTTCGAGGGCGGCTTGCGCCTTCTTGTCGTCCTTGATCCAGCGCAGGACCATGCCGTGGTGGTAGTTGGCGCGGTCCGTGCGGTCGGCCTTCTCCCATTTGGCCGCTTGGCTGCGGTGGGCGCTGGCGAGGGCCTTCTCGAGCTTGCCGTAGGCCTTGAACAAGGAGCCGCCGTCGGCGCTGCTGCCCGTGTCTTGGGTGGGGTAGCGGAAGTTGGGGTCCGGGGCCCAGGAGGCACCGACCTTGATCTCTCCAAGGGCAGCGTGGGCTTCTGGGTAGTCTGCGTCGTAGAGCTTGATCAGCTTGAGCCAGATGATCCGTGCCTGGCGGGGGAAGCCGCGCTTGAACGCGTCCTCCGCGAAGTCGTGGAGCTTGTCCGCCTGCTTCTTGTTGAACTTCTGGTCGTCAACCTGAGCGGTGGCGTCGCCAGCGGCGAGTCCGCAGGCAAGCAGGGCGAGGAAGGCGGGGGCGTGGGTTCGGAAGCTCATAGTGGCGGGATGGGGTCTGGGGGGTGGCCTCGGACGTGGGCCGAGGAGATTGGCAGGGCATCAGTGTAGCGCCTGCCTGGGGCGAGTGGCCCCTTTGAGAGCGCCCCATTGTGCCTCACCGCAGCGAAACCGCTACCCGGGACCGACAGCTCGGGGGAGGTTTCGTTGGACCGCGATGTTGGGCGGGAAGGGGTGAGCTGGCTACGCTGCCCCCATGGTCAATGTCCTCATGTTCTCGCCTGGCTTCCCAGGCGACATGCCGTTGTTCACCAAGGCCTTGGCTGAGGTGGGCGCCCGGGTCTACGGCATCGGGGATCAGCCGCTCCAGGGGCTCGATCCCGACGCACGGGCCGCGATGACGGACTACCGTCAGGTGCGGCATCTCTGGGACAAGGATGCGATCCTCCAGGAGATCCGCGAGTGGCTTCGGGGTGTGAGCATCGACCGCATCGAGTGCCTCTGGGAGCCGGGGATGGATGTGGTCGCCCACGTGCGCCAGGCCTTGGGGTTGCCCGGGCTGGATCCCGAGCGCACGGTGGCGTTCCGCGACAAGGAACGCATGAAGCAAGTGCTCGATGCCGCAGGGATCCGCACCCCCCGCCACGAGCGGGCCAGCACGGCGGCCCAGTGCCGTGAGGCGGCGGAGAGGGTGGGCTACCCCGCGATCATCAAGCCCATCGCCGGGGCCGGGGCGGCGGACACCCACCGGCTTGAGGGGCCCGACGACCTGGAGCGGGTGCTGCCGACCCTGGCCCACGTGGAGGACGTCAGCGTCGAGGAGTTTATCGAGGGCGAAGAGTACACCTTCGACACGATTTGTGCCGGCGGCGAGGTGCTGTTCCACAACGTGTCGTGGTATCGCCCCAAGCCGCTGATCATGCGGCAGAACCCCTGGATCAGCCCCGTGTCCATTGCCCTGCGGGATACCTCTGCGCCCGACATTCAGATCGGCGTGGACCTCGGCCACCAGGTGATCAAGGCCCTCGGCTTTGAGTCGGGTATCACCCACATGGAGTGGTTCCGGACCCCGTCGGGAGAAGCGGTGTTTGGCGAGATCGGTGGAAGGGCACCGGGTGGGCGCATTGTTCACGCCATGAACCACGCCACGTGCGGGGACATGTTCCGAGGTTGGGCCGAAGCCGTGTGCTACGGCCGGCTGAGCCAGGACGTGTCCAAGAAGTACAACGTCGGGGTGGTCTTCAAGCGCGCCGAAGGCGCGGGCCGCATCCAGCGGGTCGAAGGTCTGGAAAGCCTGCTGCGCCGCTACGGCGAACACGTCGTGCACGTGGACTTGGTGCCTGTGGGGCAGCCCCGCCGCGACTATCGCCAAGTGGTCGAGGGCGATGGCTGGATGGTGGTGCGCCACCCGGATCTGGAGAGCACGGTTGAGATGACCAACGCGGTGGCCACGGATCTGCGCATGTTTGCGGGGTAGGCCCTCTGGGGGAGCGGGGGCCTTTACGGAACCTGCTGCCTAGTCTGAGATCTGCGGATGCCCAGCCCGATGCTTCGTTGTCTGGTTCGTCTCGGGACGGCCGTAGCCGTTGCGGGTCTAACGGCGCAGACTGAGGCCCTCGTCCGCGTCGACCCGGTGCGATCCTTCAGCGTGGATGGAGGCACGATCACCGCGGCCTCGTTTGCCCCGGACGGGTCGGCGCTGGCCGTCGGCGGCGAATCGGGCGACGTGCGTGTGCTCGACTACCCTTCCCTCCGTGAGCGGTGGAGCGTCCGGCCCAGCGATTTTCGGGTATCCGCGTTGGTGTATTCCCCAGACGGCGGAACGCTCGCTTGCCTTGGCGATGACTTGACGTTGCACGATGTGGCAGCGGGCGACGAGACGTTGCGGATTGAGCGGGGCGATTCCAGGCAGTTTGTATCGGCATTCGCATGGGCGGACGGTGGCAAGGGCTTCGCGTACATCCTCGGTTCCAAGGTCATCGTCTGGGACGGGGTCCGCAGCCAGACATCGGGTGTACTTCAGGGCCTAGGTATGGCGGTCGCCTATGGCCCCGAAGGGCTGCTCGTCGGCGACAACGTTGGCAGGGTTTGGCGATTTCCCGAGGCTGGTGGGGCTGCCGAGCTGGTCGTCGATCACCGAGCGGATCGGAGTGATCGCCCAAGTTTCCTCGGGCTGGTTTGCGGGGGTGGCGTTCGGCTCGATGTCATGTCGTTGGGGCCCCTCCATCGCGGCGGGACGGAGTTCGCCACGCCAGGCGTTCTCTCTGCTTTCACCGCGACATCGGACGCGCAGTCCTTCGCCGTGGGGGGGAGGGCGAAGCTCGTGCGATGGTGGTCCCAGGGCGGTGAGCGGTCCCGAGACCTTGAGGTGGATGGCGGGGTGGTGGCGCTGGCGATCCACCCCGATGGCGACGCCCTGTTCGTGTCCACCAATGCGGGCGAGTGGTATAGGCCGACGGACCCGGGCGAGCAGTGGCTGCACACCACAGGCGGGGAGCGCCGAGAGGTTCCGCCGTCTCCGGACAGCATCGAACGGCTTGTGATGAGCGGGGATGGCTCCCTCCTGGCGGTGAAGACCCACGTGTGGAGCCTGCACTCTGCCGCAGACGGTCCCTTGCGCGAGCTACCGTTGGCGTTGGATGTCCGGGCGGGTCGATCGGGTGCCGAGCTTCTCGCCTGCGAGCGTACACGCGTGGTTGGGGTGGATGGGGCAGGGGCTACGGAGCTCTTGTCGGTCCCTCCGGATGCGCACCCGATTCGAGCGGCCGTGGGGCCGGCAGATCTCCTCCTGGTTGGGGATCGCCTCGTGAATCCCAGCGAGGAGATCGTCACGGAGCTGCGGGCCTATGGGCGCAG
>JBGCER010000323.1:0-3914 GCA_045106515.1 Myxococcota bacterium | reverse complement strand
GGCATGTCCTCGGCCGGCCGGGGTTCGGTGGGGTGCGGTTGGGAGGCATCGCCGGGTGCGGGCGGCGGGGTGAGGCGGTGGGGCAGGTCATCGGTGTGGACCCGGGCCGGGTCCGCATAGGACACCGGGGTGGGGGCCACGCTGGACGGGGCTCGCGTCGCCGTGCGTTCGGGTCGGCCCGTCCTCAGTACGCTCGGGGGCTTTCACCACGCAGCACCAGACAAGGCGTCTGGCCTTTGCCCGGTCAACGACGTGGCGGTGGCGGTGGCTGCCCTGCGAAATGATGGCTTTGACAAGCAAATCTGCATTTTGGACCTGGACGCGCACCCCCCGGATGGAACGGCGGCGTGCGTGCACGACGATCCGATGACTTGGGTCGGTTCTCTGTCCGGTTCGGACTGGGGCCCCATCCCGGGAGCCGACGAGACGGTCCTGCCGGTAGGGTCTGGCGATGCGGTCTATTTGGTGGCCTTGGGCGAGCTGCTCTCCCGCATGCCCAAGCCGGCGCTCACCTTCGTCTTGGCCGGGGGTGATGTGCTGGCCGGTGACCGCTTCGGGCAGCTTGGAATGAGCCTGAAAGGGGTACGAAGTCGGGATCAAGCGGTGCTCAAGGCCCTTGGGGGAACGGGGAGCGTGTGGATGCCCGCCGGTGGGTATTCACGAGATTCGTGGCGGGTTCTTGCGGGTACGGGCCTGGTGTTGATCGGCCGTGCACACATTGAGATCCCCACCTCAGTACAGCCGGAGAACCTGCGCTATGACAGCATCGCGCGGCGCCTCGATCCGGCCAAGCTCGGCAATAGTGACGACTGGTTCGCACCCGGCGAGTTGGAGCGCGAGCTCGGGATGAAAGTGGCCCAGGAGCCAACGCTGCTGGGCACCTACACCCGCGAGGGAGTGCGCTACGCGCTCGACGCTTACGGGATCTTCGCTCAGCTCGAGAGGCTCGGCTACGACGCTCTCAAGGTCGAAATGGACCGGGTCGACGTGGGCGAGCGCCTGCGCATCACCGGCGAAGATGATCGAGGAGAGCGACACCTTCTGGGCGAGGTCGTCGTGGAGGAGCGGACCCTCGAAGGGCACAAGATGCTCTTCGTGCACTGGCTCACGTTGAGGCACCCCGCCGCCACGTTTGGTGTGGCCCGGCGAAAGCTGCCTGGGCAGGAGGTGCCGGGCTTGGGTCTTTCGCTAGAGGCTATCGAGTTGCTGGAGCGGGCCGCCCGACGGATTGGGGCGAAGGGCGTGGCTTTTGAGCCGAGCTATTATCATACCGCTTGGGCCAGCAGCGAGACGGTTCGCTTTCTAGATGATGCTCGACAAGGACGGTTTGAGGCGCTGGTTCGCGACTTGGGTACGGTGAAGCGACACGATCTCTCACAGGCCTTGGCCGATGGGCGAGTCCTCTTGAACGGCGAGCCCTATGAGTGGGAGCCCGCAGAGATGGTGTTCTGGCTGGACGGCCGACCGGATGAGGAGCCGGACGTGGACGCCGAACGCGAGAGGTGTCGTTTTGTCTTGGCTCCATGAGAGATCAGTTTTGGCGTATGTTAACACCTTGCCCTGGTCACTCCGTCCCCCGGCACTAGGTAGAGACTGAGGCCGAACGCCTCGGAGGTCCCCATGAACATCCCCGCGTCTTGCGTGCTCGTGCCCACTGACTTCTCAGAGCTCTCCTTGCAAGCCCTAGAGACGGCGTTGGCCCTCGTCGGCGGTGACCAGAGTCGGGTCCATGTGGCTAGCGTCCTGGTACCGATTATTCCGCCATCTCCCGGAATTGTCTGGGGTACGATCGATGACCAGGACCGCCTGCTTCGCGTTCGCGAAGCGCTGGATGAGACGCTGGAGCACAAGGGCTATGGCGACTGCGTTGCACACGTAGTCATCGGACAGCCGGCCAACGCCATCGCGGATCTAGCGGGCGAGGTGGGTGCCGACATGGTCATCGTCACCAGTCATGGCCGCACGGGCCTCATCCGCGCGGCCTTGGGCAGCGTGGCCGAACGGGTCGTGCGGCTTGCGCCATGCCCGGTCTTGGTGCTCAAGGGCGAGGCGTAGGCCCGAGCGACACCATTCGGCTCGCGGTCATCCCGTCGGCGGTGGGGCGCAGGGCGGTGGCAAAGCGCTGAGGGGCACCGCCATCGGAGCAATCGCAGATGAGCCAGGCCTCGCCGGGGTCTGGGATCCAGGTGACAAAAGACACAGCCCAACGGGCGACGTCTACATCATCTCGGGCGCGGTCGAGCGCTTGGGCCGCGACGGTGCGGTCTCCTGGCAGGACCGAGCCGCGAAAGCGGTGGGGCCCATCTGCGCCGGTATCGACCACGTGAAGTACGGCTTCACCGGCGGCAACGGTGGGCTCGCGCAGCGCAAAGCGCAGCACCTGAACCGCCCAGTGTTGAAGCTCATCGCCCAACAAGTCTCCCGTCGCGCATCCTTCCTACCTCAACCTACGTCCCCAGGGCGAGGGCGCTGCGTTACGACCGCCGCCGTGAAGGGCAGGAGGGTGCGATGGGTTGGGTCTGGTTGGCGCTGACGATCGGTCTGGCGCTGCTCGGGCTCACGGTGTTGGTCGTGGCCCTACGCTCGCTACTTCTCTCGCCAGTCAGCCGTCGATTCCTCGGCTTTCGAGATCTGCTCGCGCGGCTCGTGCGCTGGCGTCTCGGTGGGTATCGGCACGCGCTGAACACCCCAGATCCCCGGTTGCCCACCGAAGCCACCCGCACCCATCGGGTGGCTGTCATCGGGGGTGGGATCGCCGGCCTGTCGGCCGCCACGGCGCTGGCTGAGCGGGGCGTCAGTGTGACGGTCTACGAACGCAATGCCTACATTGGCGGCAAGATCGGCGCGTGGCCCGTCCGGTTCGAAGATGGCTCAACCGAGACTGTAGAACACGGTTTTCATGCGTTCTTTGGGCAGTATTACAACCTCAACGGATTCCTGAAGAAGCTGGGCGTGTTCGACGCCTTTCGGCAGATCGAGGAGTACGCGATCCTCAAGGATGATGGCTCGGTCGTCTCGTATCGGGGCGTGGAGGCCTCGCCGGGACTGAACCTGGTTCACCTTGCACTGAAGGGGCTGTACGATTGGCGTTCGATCGTCGCCGATCCCATGGCGTCCAAGCGCATGGAAGCGCTGATGCGGTACGACGCCGAGACCACCTATGACTAGTGGGATCACACGACGTTCGCCGAGTTCGCTGACAAAGCCAAGCTCGCGCCGGATCTGGCGGTTTCGTTCACCAGCTTTTCTCGGGCGTTCTTTGCGGACCCCGACCGAATGAGCATGGCGGAGCTCATCAAGAGCTTCCACTTCTACTATCTCTCTCACGACTGCGGTTTGGACTATGTTTTTCCAGTTCAAGACTATGAAAAGGCCGTACTTAGACCCTGGCTAGAGCACCTGGAGTCCCGCGGGGCAGAGGTGCGCTTGTCCAGTCCGGTCCACCGGATCGACCGGGTCGAAGGGGGCTTTGAGGTCGATGGTGAGTGGGTCGATGAGGTCGTGATCGCCAGTGATATTCCTGGATGTAAGTCGATTGTCAGCGCTTCTCCGACGCTGGTGGAGCGCGACCCCTTGCTGGAGAGTCAGGTTGGCGCGATGAAGCCAGGCCAGCGCTACGCGGTGCTTCGCGTGTGGCTCGACGTGGACGTGCGCGAAGGCCTGCCCATGTTCACCGTGACCGACCGGGTGGACATGTTGGACTCGGTCACGACCTACCACCGCTACGAAACGGCCAGCATGGCGTGGGTGGAAGCCCGAGGTGGGGGCAGCGTCTTGGAGCTTCACTGCTATGCGGTGCCGGACAATGCCGTGGAGGAGCACGAGGTGCGCGACCGCTTGGTCTCCGACATGCGAACCTTTTTCCCCGAGATCAAAGACGCGCGAGTGATTCGGGCAGTATTTCAGGTCAAAGC
>JBGCER010000322.1:0-8271 GCA_045106515.1 Myxococcota bacterium | reverse complement strand
ATCCGTTGAACTACGGGGGCAGGTTTCAGCGCGGCACCCGGTATCGGCTTGTCCGCTCCAGCGGTAGCTCAGTCCTTATCCCTCAACTGCCGCTGGTTGCTCGTCTTCGTCTTCGTCTTCTTCGTCTTCGGCCATGGCCGAGGCTTTGACGATCATCACGGGTACGTCGGACTCTCTCGAGACGGCCTCGGCCACACTGCCGCTGAACCATCGGGCCAGGCCCTTCCGGCCGTGGGTGCCCATGATCACAAATCCGGGCTCGTGGCGCTTGATGGCTTCGAGGATAGTGATGATGGGCTCGCCAGCGACGGTGTCGCGGCTGACCTTGATGCCGTCGGCTTTGAGGTCGGTCTTGAACGGCTTGAGCTCGCGCTTGGCCTCCTTCTCCAAGATCGCGTCGTTGCGCTTGCCATCGGTGAGACCGAAGGGATTGACGTTTGCGGGGATGTCTACGACGGTGAGCAGGGTCACCTTGGCCGAGAGGGGTTCGGCGAGGCTCGCGGCGGCTCGGACTAGCTCGGCGGCGAGGGGGCCAGGTTTGACGGCGACCAAGATGTGGTCGGTGCGCATCGGGTTCTCCAAAGCAGGGCATCAGATTGAGGATGACGATGCCTACACCCTACCCGCTGTGAGCGGTGTCTGCCCGGGCCTGCCTAATCAGTACCCACAACCCGGCGTTTCGCGATACAGTCGGCGCACTGCCCGGAGGCACCATGAGACGCATCGCGCTCCCTTTGATCCTTGGTCTGACAGGCTGTCTTACGACCGGAGTTCTACAAACCGCAGAGACTGCCGGAAAAGATAACTTGCAGTTTGCTTTTGAGCCGGGCGTTGTCGGCATCGCCGACGGCAATGGCAACGCGGGCGTGCTGCCCTCGTTCAACGTGGCCGCGCGGTATGGCGTCAGCGAGCGCACCGACATCGGCGGGCGCTTTGGTACGAGCCTGATTGAATTGCACGTCAAGACGATGTTTACGGAGCCCAACCCCGACGAACTGCAAGTGGCGTTCGCACCTCACCTGGGCGGGTTTTTTGCATCGGGTGGCGGCGGTGGCGCCGGCTTGTTCTGGCTTAAGCTCCCGGTGTTGTTCGACATTCCCGTTGGTGAGCACGACCTGATCCTCGGGCCGGGCGCTCGGGTGATCGGCGTTCTGGGCGGCGGTGGTGGTGGTGGCAGCGCAGGGGGCGGCATCTTGCTGCTCGGCTCGTCCATCGGATTTGGCGCTCGGATCGGCGAGCGCGCACGCCTCATTCCCGAGTTTGGCATTGAGTATCCCATCGTCGGAGCCGCCGCTGCGGGCGGCGATGGCATCACGGGTGGCCTCGGTGGAGGCGCGGTCTTCAGCTTCCAGCTGGGCGTGGTGCTCGGCGGCCGGTCGAAGGGCAAAGAGATGTAGGTGCCGCTGCGTCTGCCCGCTCGACCCAGACCCGGTCGGGTGGGGGGCGCCGTCGGCTCAGGCCCTGACCCGGCTGAGTAAATTGGGTCGTGCACGCCACGGCGCTTCCGTTGCGATAGAGTCCGGGTCAGGAGCCGACATCATGACAAAGACGCCTGGAACTACAGACCCCGCATATGTAGAGGTCTTCGAGAACAACCGGAAGTGGGTCGCGGAGATGAACGCCCGTGATGGGTCCTTCTTCGACAACCTCTCCAAAGGACAAAGCCCGGCCTTCCTCTACGTGGGATGCGCCGATAGCCGAGTGCCCGCCAGCACCGTAATGGGCGTTGATCCTGGCAATGTGTTCGTGCACCGAAACATCGCCAACATGGTCATTCACACTGATATGAACGCGCAATCGGTGATCGAATATGCCGTCACGCACCTTGGAGTTCGCCACATCGTTGTGTGCGGACACTATGGGTGCGGCGGTGTGAACGCCGCCATGCAGCTCAGCGATCTTGGGGTCCTCAATCCCTGGCTGCGCGAAGTGCGAGACGTCTACCACTCACACGTCGACGAGCTGGCGGACATGGATGAAGCGGCTCGCTTCAAGCGTCTGGTCGAGCTCAACGTGGCGGCCCAGTGTGTGAACATGATCAAGAACGAGGCCGTGCAGCGGCGGTGGGCCGGCGGCGATGAACTCTATGTTCACGGGTGGGTCTACGACCTCAAGAGCGGCCATCTCCTGGACTTGAACCTGGACTTTTCCGACGAAATGGCCGCGGCTCGTAGTCTGTATCGACTCAATAGCTAGCTCCACGGTCCGTCTGCCCCAGAGCGCCAACGTTGCTTCGTCCCGGAACTCTCATCGCAGATCGGTATACGGTGGTGCGAACCATCGGCGCCGGCGGCATGGGGACGGTCTACGAGATCAAGAGCACCAGCCTCGGGAATCGGCTGGCGCTCAAGGTCTTGGCATCCAAATTTGCGGTGCACAAATCGGTGGTGGCGCGCTTCCACCAAGAGGCGCGCTTCCAGGCGACCATCACTCATCCTGGCATCACTCGGGTGTTCGAGCTGGTGCAGGAAGAGGACCTGCTCGGCATCGTGATGGAGTTTGTGCAGGCGCCCACCCTGCGCGATGTGATGGACGAAGGCCCCATGCCTCACGACCAGGTGCGGGGCGTCATCCGGGAGTTGCTGTCGACCTTGGGCGCGTGCCACAAGCAGGGGATCGCCCATCGGGATCTGAAGCCGGAGAACATCTTTGTCTTCACCGACAACCACGGAGATGTAAGGTGTAAGCTGGCAGACTTTGGTGTGGCCAAGCTGCTCACACCCGATGCAAGTGAGCCCGCTCTGACGCGTGCGCACCATTTCTTGGGCACGCCCATGTACGCGAGCCCCGAGCAGGTGGAACGCAGCGCCTCCATCGATGGCCGCAGCGATCTGTACAGCTTGGGCGTGGTGATGTGGGAGATGTTGAGCGGTGAGGAGCCCTATGCGGATCTCACCACAAGCAGCAGCCTGCAAGTGGCGGTGGTGACCGACGACCTGGGCCCGTTGCCTGGATCCGTGCCCAAGGATCTTCGGCGTGTCGTGGATGCGCTGACTCAGAAGGAACGAGACGCCCGACCGGCGACGGCGCGTCGGGCGATGGCCCTGTTGGGCGTGGGGCCGGAGCGCCCGCTGGATCGTTCAGATGTGGGGCGGGCGGATCCTTTGCTGGCGGCCGTGATCCCGCCGAGTACGCCGGCGGCCGAGACCTTCGAGTTCCCCATCCCCCGAAAGGCACAGTCGTCGAAGCGGCCCTATGAGCCGCGACCCCAGCCGCGCACGGCCTCGCCGAGCACTCCCACACCTGCAGCCGAGTCGGCGCCGGCCATGACTCCGGCGGGGTCCGCCCTGGTGCTTCGCGAAAAAGACCCGGTGTCCCCTCCGCTTGAGCCAAACTCCGTCCGGCAGTCGCGGGGCGCGTCAGCCCGGGAGGACCGCCTCGCGGCGCTGGTGACGGCCAATGGGTTCGCCCGCCTCGGCGGACGGTTGTTCGATGAGTGCTTGCTCCAACTCTTGGTGTTGTCGTGCGTGGGCATTCTCATCTACCCCTTTGTCGCTCCGCTACGAGGCGCATTTACCGGTCGTAGCCTCGGGTCGGCCATCGTAGGGGTCCAGGTCTTCAATGCACGCACAGGCCGTCCTGCGAGCTTTGGGCAGATGCTCCTGCGCAACCTGACCGACCTGTTCTCGTTCCAGCTGGCCATTGTGGCCATCGTCTTCCCGTTGGGCTGGTTCTGGTTCGTGCCCCTATTCGGTCTGGCCTGGTTGCTAGTGTTTGGGAGTATTGAAGTGCTCTTTATGGCAGCGCACCCAAAGGGGCGTCGCGTCGCAGACTTGATGGCAGGGACCCGCGTGGCCTGGGGCACGAGCCGCCGCTGAGGATCGAGCCTATCGTTTCGAGCCCTTCTTCTTGAACGACCAGGTGAAGGTGAAGCGCGCCACCACTTCGCCCGCCTGGTTTGTGCCGGTGGACGTCGCCACGCAGGTGGTGCCTTCGCCGCTTTGCAGGGTCTCGACCACCGCGTCTTGCAAGGCGGCGCCATCGCCACAGGTGAAGGTTGTGAGGTCCGTCGCCTTCTTGACGAATTCGGCGGTCATCCCCGTGATCAAGATGCTGACGGGCTCCGGCGCTGCCTGCACCAGCGAGAGGCCGAGGGCGCCGGTGCTCATCTCCGCAGCCATGGCCAATGCGGCGAAGTAGGTGCTCTTGAAGGGATTTGTGGTGCGCCAGCCATAGCGGACAGTGGTCTTGCAAGATGAGGCGTCGAGGTGGGTGACCTTCAGACCTGCCATCAGAGCAAGAGGAAGCTTTGACGCCATGAATCCGCGCAAATTTGTCTTCGACAGCATCTGGCGGCGAAGCTTCTTGACGTCGGGACCATTGGGATCGAAGGCTCGGGCGTTCATGGGGACTCCACGGGGGGCATCTGTCCCACGTACAGGTCTAGGGTGATGTCGTCGAGGTTCAACAGGCCTCGAGCCTCGTCGGTGGGGCTGGCGTCGTGCCAGCGCAGACGCCAAGACACCGCCGAACGGACGTCGGGCAGGCAGATCAGGTGCGGGGCCCCTGGACGAAGAGAGGTGTCGGCCTCAAGGGCCTTGTGTGGCAGGCCTGTCGTCGAGTCCACAACCGTCGAGAACGTGCGCCCAAAGCGGTAGACTTCTTTGAAGCCGTCGCCCGTGTCCACCTCGAAGGTGGCGTGTCGAAACAGGTCGCCTGTGGGGAGGTGGTGGCCGACGCCCACGGACTCGATCTGGAAGTGCAGGTGGCCGCCTTGGCGCGATGGCGTGACGTTCCATGCAGCCCTGAGAAAGTCGCGGTCGTGGGCGCCTCGCACGTGGTGATTGCCTTGGCTCATGTGGCAGTCGGTGCAGCTCAGGTCGCCGCCTGTTGCGCTCCAGGCGCGCCATTCGGCTACGGTGGATTGCATGGGTTCGTCCGTCAGGGTCAGGTGCCCATCTACCGTGGCAGGCATGTTGAAGTCGTGGCAGCCGGCGCACACCGTGCCATCGCTCAAGGCATCGGTGACTGTGACAGCGTGCGGCGCGGCAAAACTTTGTTTGGGAGCCAGGATTTTTCCGTCTCGCCAGTGGCAGGCTGCGCAGTCTACCCCTTCGGATGCGAGGGGCTCTGGCTTTCGATGGACCGAGCCGATCGCGATGCCAGAACGCGGGTCGAGGCTGCGATAGAAATCACGATTGGATAGGATCTCCGCCTTTTGTTGCGGCCGTGGAGCGTGGCAATGCACGCAGAAGTCCAGAGGCTCCGCCGCATAGCCGACGAGCAGAAGATCATTGTGCCAGGCTGACTTGTGCCGGGACGTGGACCATTGGTTGTGCTCTTGGGTGTGACAGCGGCCGCAGCTGTCCGCGGAGGGGGCCTCAGCCAGATCGAGAGGCGCAGTGCCTTGGTTAAAACCCCAGTCCACCGCCAGTAGCAGTGGAGTGGCGAGGAGTAGCAGGCGAGCTCTCACCCGAGGGGGGTCCAGATCTGGCGATAGGCATGCGCTCCGCTCTTGTCGGAAGCGTCGAGCCCTTCGTCATAGACTTCACAGTGTTCTCGACCCGTGCGCTGGATCCGGTCGACCTTGCCGTCTTGGCGGTGCACCTCGATGGTGGTCTGCTTTCGGGCCCGCTGGCAGATCTCCCAGCCGGAGTTGACCTCGTCGATAAAGATCTGATGAGGCCGACCCTGGGCGTCGAAGGTCATCAACACTCGCTCGGTCTTGGTGTAGGTCGACCGCTCTTCATAGGTGTTTCGCTGGGTGAATGCGATGGCCTGAGGTGTACGACCATCGGGGGCAAACCGTACTTTTGTGTTGGTTGTGGACTCCAGGACGTGCCACTCATCGATGTCCTTCTTGGTGCTTCGCCACTCCTGCTTGGCTTCAAAGAGCCCGTAGTCGGTGGCGAACCACGGCTTGACCATGCCCAGTTCTTCGAGGCCTTCGGGCAGCGGGACGCCCGTACGCACGTCGATTCGGTACCAGGGTCCCGTTGCGAGCAGCGCGTCGAGCTCCGCCATGGGGTCGGCTATGGAGGACAGAGTTGGAAGCGGAGAGTTGTCAGGCAGCTTCTGGTCCTCCGCGGTGAACTGGGTGCCTTTGAAGGGGTAGGTTTTGGGGAGCTTGGCAAAGGCCTCGGCGGCGCGAACCCGGCTCGCGATCCAGTTGTTTGCCGCTTGCTGTTTGGCGTTCTCGACCGCGGTGCTGTAGGTGCCGTCGCCATCGACGAAGGTCTCGACGTCGGAGATGCACAAGTCGGCGTACGACCGGCCGGCTTGGGCGGAGAGCACGGTGAGACGAACCGCGTCCATCGACACCGCTGATGCGGGAGACAGCACGACCTCTTGCCAGGTCAGATCGCGCTTGAGGTCCGCTGTGTGGCTGTGCACCACCGCACCTGCGGACAGCAGGTCGATTCGCACCTGCCCAGGGGCTGCGTTGGCGGTCAACAAGCTCTGGCTCTTGTGGTAGCCGTTTCGGATGCGCAGCTTCACGCGGCGGGCAGCGGGGACCCGCGACACCGGCCACTCGACCCAGGAACCTTCCCCATTCCCCGGGGCGCCTTCGACCCATGCGGTGCGCGGATTGCCATCCAAAATGTAGGTAGGATGGTAGTTTTCTGTATATTTGTTCCAGTTGCTTTTGAGGTAAGAGCTGGACTCGGCATGCTGGGAGTGCAGTCGTTTCCAGTCCCCGTCATCGGCGGTGGCGTGGGAGATGGCCAAGGCCCACAGCAGCATGATCATGAGTTCTCCAGGGCGTGGAATCCGGACTCGGGCACCCGTCGCTGGGCACCCGCGGTACACTGAACGCGGAGGCTTTATGCGGACCTTCGTGGCAATGCTAGTTTTGGTCGGTTGTGCAGAGGCTGTGGATCCGGATCCCAGCAACACCACCGGTGATCTGCCCATCGACACCACGGGAGTGTGGGGCCCCGCTGCCGACGACTTCAGGGGCGTCCGCGTGGTGCAGCTACGCCCGGAGCTGGCGGACGTGGGCTTCGCCTTCAACGGCACGGGCATACCGGTTCAGAGCGGACTGCCTGCGCCCTTTGCCACGCCATTCTTGCCAAGAACGACCGATGACATCAGCGTTCAATTGTTCCGTCCTGTCGACGGCGCCCAGCCAGAGCTGGTGCACACCACCGATCCGGTGACCTTTCAAGGGCCCTTTTCCGAGGTCATCACCTTTGGCACTGCCGTCGAACCTCTGTCCTTGAACCTGGAGATCGACCCCACGCCGGTGGCGGGCAAGGTGCCCATGCGCCTGATCAATGGGCTGACCAATATGGCGTATGCTGGCTTGTCGGAAGCGGAGAATTCTCCTGGTGCTCCGTTGGTTTCTGCGTTCTACGGTCAAGTCTCGGACGTGCAGACCATCGATGCTGATGTCGAGCAGAATTGGGTGCTGGATATCAATGGGGATGGGCGGGCGGACATCGCCTACGCGCCGTTCACCCTCGCGGCCCAAGACTCGGCGGGAAATGGGCAATACGTAGAGGTCTTCCTCTATCCATCTGGCGTTTTGGTGCCCCAGACCAACATCCCCGTTCCCGTCTTGCTGATCTTGCCCATGACCGGTGCGGATGATCTGTTGATCGTGCCACCCTTGGGCGGCTGACGCACGTGGTGGAGTCCGCCACGGGCGATGGCGTGAAGCTGGGGATGGTCGTTCTTGGGGCGGTGGTTTTTGTGGGGCTGGGTGCGCTCGGCGCCTGGCTTGGCGCTCCATTGTTGGAGTGGCTTGCCTGGGTCCTGCCTGGGGTGCTTGTGGCGCCTTGGTGTGCGTGGAGATCATGGACGCCGAAGGCCGGCGACCTGGGGCGGGCCATCGTGGTGGGATGGGCGCCAGCCGTGTGGGTGGTGGTGACGACTGCGCTCATCGCAGGTGCGGGCTGGGCGGTGTGGGACCCCGCTGGGCACGGGCTCGAGCGGTGGTGGAGCCACGATGTTGCGGGTGAGGAGGCGGTGGCGGTGACCAGCCTAGGCACCGTGGCGCTGGTGCAGGCAGGCCTTGCGCTCGGGGCGCCATTCTTTGCGTTGCCGCAGGGGCTCGGTTTGTCCCTCTGGGCGTATCAAGTTCCTAAAACGGTGCGGCCAGCGATCTTGGCGGCGCTGGTCGGGCTCAGCTGGAGCCTGGCGGGGCCCGGCGCGGCGATCCCCGCCGCCGCCTTCGCCGGGGCGGCTTTTGCGTGGTCGGGTCGAACACCTTGGCCTGCGGCGCTGGGCGTGGCAGGCCTCTTCGGCGTGCCGGGCCTGGGGGCGTTGTTGGCCGATGCCGGTCCTGGCGTTGTGGGGTGGACTTCGCCCATTGTTTGGGCCGGAGCG
>JBGCER010000321.1:0-5265 GCA_045106515.1 Myxococcota bacterium | reverse complement strand
TCCTACAGGTGCAGACTACTCGGATGCCGTGAGTTCGCGCACCATGCGTACGTGCGGACCTACATCGGGTATTTCAAACGGCTCGCCCACAACCACCCAACCGTGCTTGGCGTAGAAGCCCCGGGCCCCCGTGCGGGCGTTGCACCACAGGGGCGCGTCGGCCTCCCGTTCCAAGACAGCGAGCAGCGCCGCACCTACCCCTTTGCCTCGCCATGCGGGTGCGGTGGCCATACCCCGGAGCTGATGTTGAGGTGCGGGGTCGAAGGGGGCAGGCTCGGTCGCGGGCCAGGGGGTCTGCATGAGGCTGACGCCGCCAATGACGTCATCGCCGTTTTTGGCGATCCAGTGTCGGGTGCGCGCGTGCCCGTCGCCGTCCATGTGTGCGGTGTCTCTGGGTCGGCCTTGTCGCAGCACGCGGTGGCGCAGGTCCAGGAGCTCGTGGGCGGTGGCGCGGCGAATGTCCACCCCTTGAATTTGCTGCTGCACTGCGGTGATCGGCGCGCGCGCCATGCCGCCAAACAGCGCTCGCACAAGTCCGAAGACGGCGGTCAGCACAGCGTTGAAGACACGTTCGATGGGATTCATGACGGCGAGCGTATCCCGCAGGCAGTACCCTCGCGTCTGACCTGAAGGTGGCTCCCATGTCGACTTGGCTCCGCGGATGTTGGCTCGTGCTGGTGCCCAGCATCGGACTCGCTGAAGATGTAGAAATAAGCCCATTTTCCGAGCTGGAAGCGAGGGGCGTAGCGCCCATCGAACCGGCGGCAGAGCTGGACAAAGCGCACGTCGTGCTCGCCGGGGGCACCGTCATGACCGCGGTCGGGCAGGTCTACGAGCCCGGCTGGATCGAGCTGAAGGACGGACAGATCGTCTCTCTTGGCGAAGGCGAAGCCCCACAGCGCCCCGGTGCGGCGGTGCTAGATGTGAGCGGTCAGTTCGTCACACCTGGGCTTATCGATACCCACTCCCACCTGGGCGTCTACCCATCCCCCGGCGCGCGAGCCCACCGCGATGGCAATGAGATGACCCGGCCAACGACGGGAGGCGTGTGGGCGGAGCACTCGGTCTGGCCGCAAGATCCAGGCTTCCTGCGAGCGGTGGCTGGGGGAGTGACGTCGCTTCAGATCTTGCCGGGCTCAGCCAACCTCATCGGCGGTCGAGGGGTCGTGCTCCAGGCGATCCCAGCCCGCGGCGGTCGCGCCATGCGCTTCCCCGGTGCGCCTGAGACCCTCAAGATGGCGTGCGGTGAAAACCCGAAGCGCGTCTACGAAAAGTCAGGCCCATCGACCCGAATGGGAAATCTGCACGGGCAGCGCTCGGCCTATATCGCCGCGACCGAGTATCAGCGCACGTGGCAAAAATGGAGTGGTGAAACCGAAAAAGCGGAGTCTTTGCTTCAGAAGTGGACCACCAAAAATCAAGCTCGGCTGGACGCGGGCAAGGCACCGAAAGGCACCAAGCCAAAGCCTGCGGACAACCCACCCAAACGAGACTTGGAGATGGAGACCTTGGTGGGGGTCATCGAGGGCCGGGTGATGCCACAGGTTCACTGCTACCGCGCCGACGACATGCTCTCGTTCTTGCAGCTCGCCGATGAGTTTGGCTTTGAGGTGCGCTCGTTCCACCACGCCTTGGAGGCGTACAAGATCAGAGACATCTTGGCGGAACGCCAGGTCTCGGTGAGCACCTGGGCAGACTGGTGGGGCTTCAAAATGGAGGCCTACGATGGCATCCCGCAGAACGCTGCCATGGTGGAGCAGGCCGGTGGCCGGACGATCATCCACAGCGACTCGGCCATCGGCATCCAGCGGCTCAACCAGGAGGCGGCCAAGGCGTGGCGCTCCGGCACCGAAGCCGGGATTGAGATCACCGCGGATCGCGCCCTGGCGTGGATCACGCTCAATCCCGCTTGGGCCCTGGGCATTCACGACCAGACCGGGTCTTTGGAGGCGGGGAAGCGCGCAGATGTGGTGGTGTGGACCGCGGACCCGTTTAGCGTATATAGTAAGGCAAAACTTGTTTTTGTGGGCGGTTCCCTCATCTATGATGTGGAGCGTCCGCCGCCGTGGTCTGACTTTGAGACCGGGCAGGGGGTGACGCCATGAGCCGCTCGATGCTGATGATGATCTTAGCCGTCGCTCCCATCGCTCTGGCTGCGCCCCCGGCCGCCAACGGACCCGACCGTCACGTGCTGGCCGATGGTTTGGCGGACGCGGATTGTGTGGTGTTGGCTCCCAAAGACGGCTCTGCTCGTGTTCATCTACCGGGAGGCGTTCAAGAGGGCGCCATCGCTGTGGTCTTGGTGGACGGCAAGATCGACCTGGCGGGTCCCTGGGCCTTCCAGCCGGCTGCCCAGGGCGCTCGCTACAACGGGGTGGACTGCGCCTGGGTGGACACCTCGGGTAAGACCCTCACGGCGGGCCTTATCGATCCCGCCACGCACCTGGGATTGGTCGAGGTGGGCGCCGAGGCTCAGACCCGCGATCAGGATGATGAGGGCGCCTCAGTCGGCGTCGATCTTCGCGTGAGCGATGCCTACAATCCGCGAAGTACCCTGATTCCTATCGCTCGGGTCGAGGGGGTCACCTCAGCGGTGGTACGGCCGAGCGGCGGGCGGATCGCCGGGCTGGCTGCCTTTGTGACCCTCGCTGGGCAGACCCAAGCCGAGGCCATCGATGATGAGGTGGTGGCCGTCGTCGCGTCCATCGGCGGCTCCAGCCGAGCTCGCTCCATGGCGGAGCTGCGGGCCGTCTTGGAAGACGCCAGGCTCTACGCGCGTAATCGCGCTGCATTCGAACGCCGAGCGACCCGGGACTACGTGGCGAGTCACCGCGACCTGGAGGCCCTACAGCCCGTGGTTCGCGGCCAGGTGCCTCTGGTGGTGGAGGCGGACCGCGCCGCAGATATCGAGGCCTTGGCTCGACTCGCTAAAGAGCAAGACATACGCCTAATTTTGGAGGGAGGCGCCGAGGCATGGATGCATGCGTCGGCGCTGGCCGACGCTGAGATCGGCGTCATCGTGGACCCCATGGTCTACGGAGCTGGAGGTTTCAACCAGCGCTATGGTCGGGCCGACAATGCTAAGCTCTTGGCCGACGCCGGCGTGCCAGTCATGTTGTCCACGTTTAGCAGTCACAACGCCCGACTCTTGCGAACCCAGGCGGGCAATGCGGTCCGAGGTGGGATGGCCTACTCCGACGCGTTGCGCGCGATCACCCGGACCCCGGCTCGGGCGTTCGGGCAGACGAATGTGGGCGAGTTGAGCGCGGGCCAAGTGGCGAATGTTGTGGTGTGGAGTGGCGATCCGCTAGAGCTCCGCACCAGCGCTCAGGCCGTGTTCATCGAAGGCCAGGCCGTTCCACTCGACACCCGCCAGTGGCAGCTCTTTCGGTCCTACCGTGAGCTCCCAGGCACCCCAACCCCGGCGCTGTCGCTGCCAGTGGAGTAGTCTCACGCGGCGAACCCTCGCCGTGGCACTGCTGGTGCCTATGATTAGGCTTGAACTGGAGGCATCATGCAAGCAGACGTCTACGCGCCCCCCGCAGCCATCGAGCTGCCGGATGTTCGGCGCGCGTCCTTTCTACGCAAAACCTATGCGCACCTCTTCCTGGCCATCATGGGATTCATCGCGATTGACACGGCGATTTTGCTCTTGGTGCCTACGGATACCTTGCTCAACATCACCAACATGGCCACCGGTGGTTGGGGCTGGCTGGTGGTGCTCGGAGCCTTCATGGGCGTGAGCTATGTGGCCGAAAGGATGGCCCGAAGCGCCACGTCCCTAGCTGCGCAATATGGCGGTTTGGCCTTGGGTGTGACGGCATGGTCGGTGCTCTTCGTGCCGATCTTGCTCATGGCCGCCATCATGGGCGGTGACGCCAACTCCATGGGCTTGGACATCATCGCGACGGCTGGTGGACTGACCGCCCTGGTCTTTGCGGGCCTCACTTCGGTCGTGTTCTTCTCGGGCGTGAAGTTTGGCTTCCTACGTGGTTTCTTGGCAGTGGGCGGGTTGGCAGCCATGGGTGCTATCGGCCTGTCCATCGTCTTCGGCTGGACGCTCGGCATCTGGTTCACAGCCGCCATGGTCGTGTTCGCGAGCGCTTCGGTCATGTACAAGACGTCGGCGATCCTGCACGACTACCGCGAAGACCAATACGTGTCGGCGGCCCTGGGGCTCTTCGCCTCGGTCGCGCTCTTGTTCTGGTACATCCTGCGCTTGGTCATGGCGTTCGGCCGCGACTAGGCGTCTGGAGTGGGCGTTTTTGCGCGGTGCCACGGCTTCCATGCGAAGACGAAGGCTGCGGCTCCTGCGATGACGTAGCACAGGGTGTCGACCCAGTCGTAGGTCCCTGGGACCCAGCCTGGGATCTGCCCCAGCTCCCCGCCGATGGCGAGGGCAGGACCCATACCGATCCACAGCACCTGGGCCCATCGGGGCCCATCGCGCCAGAGCCGGCCAAAGAAGGCCACACAGGCGTAGACCCAGGTGCCATCGGGCAAGCTGAACAGGATCCACCCCGGCACGAAGGGGCGTGCGGGGGCTGCCACCTGGCGGAACCACTGCACCAGCGGGGTCAGCCCAAGGGCGTCAAACCACTCGAACATGAACAGGTGGTCGACCCGCCAACACACGTAGATCATCCCGCCAATCAGGATGGGTAGCAGGACGTGGATTGCGAAGAAACCTAGGGTAAATCTAGGGAACTCCGTTGGGGTGGAGCCGTCTTCGCTCACGTCCTACCAGCGGCCTCGCAGCCGAAGTCCGCCGCCGTCTTGGCCGACGAAGGCCACCGTCGTGAGTCCGATTCCAACTAGGCCAGCGGTCAGCGCGCCAGTGCTAAGAAGGTTGACGGTCGTGCGCCGGTTAGCGAGCTCACTGCTGCCGTATCCGGCGGCCGGCTCCGAGCCGTTGAGCCCGGCGCTCACGCCCCACAGGGCTCCGCCCACGGCTAATACGCCGAGTCCGGTGGTGAGCAAGCCCGTGCTGGGGCCATCAGAGGGCGGCTTCGGTGGCTTTGGAGCTTTCGGACCCTTGTCCTTGGGCGGCTTGACGGGACCGACGACAGCGTCTTTGTCGGTCTTGTCCTTGTCCGGCTTGTCGGCCTTGTCCTTGTCCGGCTTGTCGGCCTTGTCTTTGTCCGGCTTGTCGGCCTTGTCTTTGTCCGGCTTGTCGGCCTTGTCCTTGTCCGGCTTGTCGGTCTTGTCCTTGTCCGGCTTGTCGGCCTTGTCCTTGTCCGGCTTGTCGGCCTTGTCTCTGTCGGC
>JBGCER010000320.1:0-20065 GCA_045106515.1 Myxococcota bacterium | reverse complement strand
CCCCCTCTCGGCAGCCGGCGTTGTCGATGTGTTCTTCGACCCCGGCGCCACCACCACCGCCGCCGTGTGGATGGGCGCGTTGCTGGCCGTGTCTGGGATCCTCGCGAGCCGCCAGCGGACCGTGCTGTGGCCGTGGCTCTGTGTTGCCGGACTGGCGTTGCCGCTCGCCGCCACCTTCATTCCTGGCGTAGATATTGGACGTTGGCCAACAGAGCGGTTCTCGTTCAAGAACGTCATCTACGGCGCCTTCTTCGTGGGTGCGGTGTGGAACGTCTGGCACGTGTACATGCAGAAGTTCGGCATCATGCGGATGTATGCGGCCAAGAGCGGCGTGCCCGCTGAGCGTAGAGCCCCACACTTCGTCGACCGCCTGCTGGTGTTCTCCTGGCTGCCCCTGGTGGTGATGACCCTGGCCCTCTCCGCCGGAGACGCGCTCAAGAGCGTAGGGTCGGGTCAGTCCTTGGCTCTGTTCATCGCGGACAATGTGGCCCCATGGGCGCCCCTCTTCTTGCCCGTGGGCGTGGGGATCACCGCCTTGGCCGTCGGGCTGTTCTTGTGGCGAGAGTACACCGCCGATGGGTGGAGCAACACGCCACGCTTGGCCGCGGCCCTGTCCCTGATCACCATCAACGCCATGTTCCTCTTCGTCGACCCCATCAAGGTCTACATCGCCTTCGGCTTCGCCCACGCCATCGAATATATGGTCTTTGTATGGGCTTTTCAGCGCAAGCGATACGCCGAGCCCCTGGCCCATCGACCCCTGCTGGGCTGGCTGGCTCGACGGCCCTGGTTGCTCTATGGAGCGCTGCTCATCGGCATCGGCGGCACCTACTTCCTCTTCCAGTATGGCCACCGCTACGGCATCTGGGACCGCCCAACCGTGGCCGGCACCACGCTCATGCGATGGGCGTTCTTCTGGACGATCTGGCAGCAAGTCGTGCACTTCTGGTTCGACGGGTTCTTGTGGAAGATGCGGCTGCCGACGGTGCGAGGGAGTTTGTGAGGGAGATCTGTCGCCAAACCCACAACAGGCTTGCGAGAGGTGATGGACCCCTTGCGATGTCGCAATGACCAGCACTATCAACGGTTCAAACCTGATGATATGGGTGGTTCAATAGAGAATCTTGCCGCACGTTCGCCCCGGCACCTCGCAACCACACCGTCAAGAGGCCCGCCATGAGCCGCCACAAACACCGCTGGCTGACCATCTGGGCACTCTCCACCGGGATCTCATGCGTGACACCGCCATCCTCCGGCCAAATTCCCGAGGTCCAACCCACCGAACCCGCGGCCACCAGCGGCCTGTTCATCACAGGCCCGGAACAGCTCTGGTTCTTGCCGTGCGGGATCGACGAAACGTGGTGGGTTCTGAATCCTGAACCCATAGCGGAGTGGTCGTCCGAGAACGGCTTCGAGCTGCAGCCCGGCGGACGAGGCTCCGCCACGTTCGTGCATGTGGTCGCTGTGCTCACTCACCCTGTTTCGGGAACACGTCCGTATGGCGACTCCACCGATCGTGATGTCTCAATCGAACAGGTAATCCTGGTTCGCCCAGCAGACCAAGCTCATTGCCGAACGTCGGACGCAGTTCAACTGGCGCCGTCACCCGAGTCGAGCCCTTGAGTTCGGCGTGGTCGCGCTCACTCCCCTGGCGACCCATTCTTTAGGCGACATCCAACGGTCAGCGCCCACGTGCGGCCCCCAACTCAACTCACAGGAGGTGCCGATGCCCCACCAAATCGAAGGCCAACACCTGATGATCTGGGTCATCGAATACGGAATTTCTCATGGCCGCAACATGACTATCTGCGTCCACACGGGCACCTACCCCAAAGGGGCGTACTTCAGGCTCCGGGGTGTCGAGAGCTACTTCGGCCCCTTCGAAACGGGGCCGCTGGACCTTCGGACCGAGTTCACGGACCACGGAGTGGTCATCCACGGCGAGGGACCCGACGGCAACCTCCGCATCGCGTGCGACAGCGTGGAGTTCCTCACGCGGCGGTGAACCAACCGTTGGCCGCCCTGTGACGGCCTGCAACACCTCCCCCTGCGGTCGAAGCCAGTCGTTCCACGTGAACCCGAACCCGGCTCGCAAGCCCCGGTCCTTGGACACACATAGGACACACCCCAGCAAAAATCGGCCCATTCCAACCCCTTCCCCCAAGCCCACCAACGCCCCTACTCCACCGCCCCACACAACAGCATCGCGCCACTTGCCCAAAACCCCTAGTCCTACCGGCAGCAAGTCGTGCACTTCTGGTTCGACGGGTTTTTGTGGAAGATGCGGCTGCCGACGGTGCGGTCGAGCCTGTAGAACCCAAGATCTAAGCCCGACTTCCCCAAGCTCATCCAATGCTCACCCTTGACACCGACCGACCGTCGGTCTACTGTTTAGGTAGATACCGACCGACGGTCGGTCGACAGAGGATGCATTGCCCAAAACACCCACCAGCGACGAGGCCAACACCCGCTCACAGATCCTGGCTGTGGCCGCCGGGCTGTTCATGAGCCGGGGCTACAACAAGACGTCTGTCCAGGCGATCATCGACGACGTGGGCGTCGCAAAAGGCACGTTTTATCATCACTTCAAGTCGAAGCACGCCCTGCTCGATGCGTGGGTTCAGCAGAGTATCGCCGCGACCCAGCACCTCATCGACGCGGTCATGAACGACCCTGCCCTGGGCCCGGTGGACAAGCTGCGCCGCATGGCCAGCCAGGGAAATGCGTGGAAGCTGGAGCATAAAGCCGAGCTTTTGGCCATGAGTCGCGCCCTGACCAGCCCCGACAACCTGCTGCTCTACACCAAGATGATGCAGCAGGGGATGGCGAGCCACGTCCCGTTCATGGCTAAGATTATCCGCCAAGGAACGGAAGAAGGCGTGTTCGACGTCGACAACGCGGCGCTCACCGCTCAGCTCGTCATGGTGGTGGCTCGCAACGTCTCCGAGTCGCTCAATCGCCTGGTCCTTTCCGACCCTCACCCGCCTGATGCGATGGCCCAAGCCACCGCCCTCATCGACGCCCAGCATGACGCGATCAACCGTCTCTTGGGCGCGGCACCCGGCACAGTGCAGCTGGTTGAGCCCGACGCCATGCGCGGGTGGTTCGAGTGATCGCCCTATGGCTCTCGCTGTGCTCGCCTGCGGCAGCGGTAGACACCGACGGCTTCGCCGAGGTCCGCGTCCAGGCCTACACCGGAGTCGAGGGCGCACCCGTGGCCGTCATCGAACGCTTCCGACCAACATTTTCGGCGGATCTCTCTGACCGAATCTCGCTCTCCTCCACCCTGGAGCTGGGCCTGAACCAAGGATGGCGGGCCGACGTGCGCGCCCGGAGGCTGCTGGAAGACGCGAACGTCCTGGCTCCCAGCGAGGAGCCGAGCAACCCGATCCTCCGCATCGATGAGCTGTCCGACTACCTCTACGTCGACCGACTCTACGTGGACGCCTACACCAAATACGCGGACATCCGCGTGGGTCGCCAGGCCCTGAACTGGGGCTCCGGGTTTGTGGTCAACCCGTCCGACCCCTTCCCCCAAGTGCTGCTCACGGAACCTTGGAAGCCAAGGCAGGGCGTCAACGCGGTGCGGGCCACCATCCCCCTGGGCGGCCTGTCCCGCGTGCAGTTGGTGGGGGCGAGCGACGACGCCTTCGTGCACCCTCGGGTGGCCGGGCGGGTCACGGTCAACGCCCTGGACACGGACTTCAGCGCCGTTGGTGCCTACCGGGAAGAGGCCAACAATGGCATTGTCGGCTTGGACATCAAAGGCACGCTGGGCGTGGGGTTCTGGGTCGAGGGCGTCGTGCACATCGGAGAGGGCACACCCTATGAAGAAGTGGCGATTGGAGCCGACTATTCGTTCAATGTCTTGAACGGGCTCTTCGTCACCGCCCAGTACTACCGCAATGGAAACGAGCCCGGCGTCACGGGGCCGAGCGCCCTGTTCGCAGAGCGTGAAGACCCCTTCGCGCCCTTCTTCTCGGGCCGAGACTACCTGATGCTTTCGGGCAATCTCGCCATCGTGCCCGAAGCCTCCACGTCGGTTTTGGCCATCCAGAACTTGGGCGATGGCACCGCCTTCATCGTGCCCACGGTCGGTGTGTACCCCTCGGCCAAGTTCGACATCACGCTGGCGGCCCAGATCCCGCTGTCGACCTGGGGCGACGGCGGCGAGTTCCGCCCCTCGCCCCAGACGTTGCAGGCCACCCTGCCGACCCTCGACGGCGGTACAACCGACGTCGATCTGAATGGTATCTCGCCTTCTTCGACTCTTATTCTCTGGCTTCGCTATAACTACTGACGGAGTACCCATGGCCTTGTGTGAGCTACAGCAAGCGACCCGCGCCTATGGAAGCGGCAATACCTTGGTCAAGGCCGCGGACGCCGTCGACCTGGTCATCGAAGAGGGGGAGTTCACGGTGCTTAGCGGGCCCTCGGGGTCCGGGAAAACGACGCTGCTCAACCTGATCGGACTTCTGGATAAGCCAACTTCAGGCTCCGTCATTCTCAATGGGCAAGCGACCAGCACATTGAGCGATGCGGCGTTGACCCGGATTCGCGCCAAGAGCATCGGCTTCATCTTCCAGTCGTTCAACTTGGTGCCGGTGTTGTCCGCCCTGGAGAACGTGGAGCTCGCCCTCAACTTGGCGGGCATCACGCCCGAGGGTGGGGCGCGAAAAGCCGCCACTGCCATGCTCACCGAGGTGGGCCTGGGGGACCTGCTCAAGCGCCGCCCCAACCAGCTCTCGGGCGGCCAGCAACAGCGCGTGGCCATCGCCCGAGCGCTGGTCAAGCGGCCCGCTCTGGTGATCGCCGACGAGCCCACGGCGAACCTGGACAGCAAGAGCGGTCTCAACGTGCTGAACCTTATGCGCAAGCTCAACGCCGAAGTTGGAGCCACCTTCCTCTTCTCGACCCACGACCCCATGGTGTTGGAGCACGCCAAACGGGTGGTGAACATCCGAGACGGGCGCATCGAGAGCGACGAGCGCGTCGGCGGGGGCGCCTGATGTTCCTCTTCCGCCTGGCCGTTCGGAACTTGTTCCGTCAGCTCAGCCGCAACGCGGTGTCCATGGTGTCCATCGTACTGGGCGTCTTCATTATTGTGCTAGGCCGTGGATTTACAGCCGGCATGGCCGAGAATATGAAGCGGGCCCAGATCGACAGCGTGTCCGGCCATGTGACCGCCGTCCCTCCCGAATACCCCGACGCCGGCCTGCGCCACCCCATCGACCAAGCCTATGCTCTTGATGCGCAAGACCGCAGCTTCTTGGCCGAGAATACAACCGCGTGGACCGGCCGAGTGATCGCCGCTCCTCGGCTGATCTTCCAACAAGACGCTATGCGCGTACGCATGATCGCCTACGACCCCGCCACCGACGGGAGCGTGTTCCCTCGCACGGGGTGGAGTGTCGACGGGTCCCTCGCAGACGACGTGCCCGGCGGCGTCGCGGTTGGCGTGGGCATCGCCGAGCTGCTCGACCTCAAGGTCGGCTCCCCCATCGTCTTGGAAAACCGCACGGTCGACGGCGCCATGAACGCGGTGCGCTTCGAGGTCACCGGCATCGTGCGCACAGGCATGCCGATGCTGGACATGATCAGCGTCATGGTGCCCATGGGCACGGCCGAGGACCTGATTCAGGCCGGCGGCCGGGTGACCCACGTGTCCGCCCGCGGGTTCCGCCGGGACGCCGCACCCCAGCTGGCCGAGGCCATGAACGCCCAGCTCGGTGAGCGCGCTGTCGCCACTGACTGGCTCACCGAGATCGGCCCGCTGCTACAGAGTCAAGCGATCCGTGATTATATGCTCGGCATCATCTCTTTCGCGCTGCTGGCCATGGCGGCGGCCGGCATCGCCAATACGATCCTCATGGCCGCCTTCGAGCGCACCCGCGAGATCGGAACCCTGCGTGCGCTCGGCCTCAAGCGAGGCGGAGTCATCACCCTGTTCGCCTTTGAGGGCTTGGGCCTCGGCCTCGTTGGAGGTGTGGTGGGCGTCGCCGGTGCCGCAGCCCTCACCTACTACTGGTCCACCAGCGGGATCGACATCTCCGGGGCCCTCGAAGGCCGCACAGAGATGGCGAGCCTGCCCATGACCCTCATGATCTACACGGACTTCTCGCCGGCCACAATCGCCGCCGCAGTCGTGATCGCGATCCTCGTCGCCGTGCTCGCCTCGCTCTACCCGGCGCTCGTGGCGTCTCGAATGCTGCCCGCCGACGCCGTGAGGGCCGAATGATCCAGCGCATCTCAGGCCAGGTCAGACTGGCTCTTCGCAATTCTGTGCGAAACGTCCGCCGCTCGATGCTCACCGCGATCACGGTGCTGGTTGGCACCTCGCTGACGGTCGTCGCGCTGGCGTTCATGACCGGCCTCTACGACCAGATCATGATCGACTACGCAGAAAACCAAGGCCACGGCCGGGTCGTGACAGCCGCCTTTGAAAAGCGGGAAATGCTGCAACCGCTGTACGAAAACATCGCCGATGTGGACCCGGTCCTCGACACGGTCCGGGCGATCCCTGGGGTGACCGATGCGTACCCGGTGATTCGCCTCGGGGTCAGCACCGCAGTGGGCGAGGAGATCGGAGAGACCTTCGCCAATGTGACGGGTGCCCCTCTCGAATGGTACGAATCCCACGTCAAACCGCGGGCCATCGTGCTCGACGGCGCCTGGCTATCCGAAAGCAAAGATGCCCAGGTGGTGCTGGGTCGCCGAGCCGCCAATGACGCCGGCGCGAAAGTCGGCGATTCCATTCTTCTTTTAGGCGCTACCCAATACGGCTCAATGTCTCCCGTCAACGCCAAGGTGGTGGGGGTCATCACCGGCGACAGCACCCTCGACACCCAGGCCTTTGTCACGCTCGACACCGCCAGATGGATGGCAGACATGGAATCGGGGGCTCTGCAGGTCATGTTCTACACCGACTCCTTCGAGCCTTCTGTGGCTGAGCCCGTGGCTCTGGCGGTGCAGGGGGCATTGGGCGATACCTACGTGGTGTCGTCATGGTCCCAACAAGGGGCTTGGCCAGGTACCATGCCCGTGATCAACGGCATGGAGTACATCATCGCGGGGTTGATGATCTTCGTCATGGTCTTGGCCATCTTCAACACCATGTCCATGTCCGTGATGGAGCGCACGAGCGAGATCGGCGTCATGCGGGCCATGGGCCAGTCCCGGATCGGCGCCGTCAGCACCTTCCTGATCGAAGCCGGTCTTATCGGCGCCGTCGGCGGCGTCTTGGGCGTGCTCATCGGCGGCCTCTTCGCCGCCTACCTGGCCACCCAGGGCGTCTCGCTCGGCCAGGACATGGTGGACCAAGCCGGCGAAGGCGCCTTCCCCATTAAGTCAACTTACTACGCCGTGATTTCCGTTCAAACTCTCTTGTACTGTTTGGGCGTCGGCGTCGCCGCAGCCATCGCGGGCGCGGCCATGCCCGCCATCCGCGCCGCATCCATCCGCCCGACCCACGCCATGCGCGCCCGGAGGTAAGCATGAAACGCACCCTATGGGCCCTCGCCCTCCTCGCCGGAACGGCCCACGCAGAGGAGCCCGCGCCCCCCCCAGTCCCCACGGCAGCGGAGCTCTTGGCCAAGGTCGACGCCAACCTGCAATCCACCTCCCAATCCAGCACGGCCAAGATGGTGGTGAACAATGGCCGTCGAACGCGGGAATACGTGCTCAAGATCGTGGCACGTGGCCAGACGGACTCAGCGGTAGAGTACGTGGCACCGGAGCGAGAAAAAGGCACTCGAATGCTCAAGATCGACGACCAGATGTGGCTGTACATGCCCCGTGCAGAGCGCGTTCAGAAGATCTCAGGGCATATGATGCGGCAAGGCATGATGGGCTCGGACATGTCGTACGAAGACGCCATGGCCACCGCCGATTTTGATGAGATGTACACGGCCAAGGTGGCGGGCTCAGAGATGCTGGAGGGCCGCAGCCACTGGAAAGTCGAGGCCGTGGCCAAGGACAAGTCCGTCACCTATCCAAAGCGCGTGCTGTGGATCGACGAGGTCACCTTCATCCCCAGCAAACAAGAGCTGTACGCCGTCTCCGGCATGCTGCTCAAGACCTGGACCATGAGCGACGTCCGGCTCATCGATGGCAAGCACGTGCCGCATCAGATGACGATCACGGACCAACTCAAGCCTGGTAGCAACACGACATTCATCACGTCAGACCTGCAGTTTGACGTGCCGCTCCAAGACGAGGTCTTCTCGCTGCGCTGGCTTGAGCGCGGGCAGTAGGCGACGAATCATTCTTCGTCTTCGTCTTCTTCGGAGGGTGGAGGCTTCTCGATACCCGCCTTGAGGTACAGCGCATCGGGCACATCCTCGCCGAAGTAGCCCAACATCCGAACGCGCCAGCCCGCCCAAGCCGGCTGCCAAGGGTCCCCTTCCGGCACCTGTTGGGCCACGGTCTCGCCCGCCGAAACTACAAGGGGCAAGCCATTTTGCCAGCCTTCTTCGTCCCACACCGTGCGAGCGCGCGCCGCCAGGGCCCGGGCATCTCCGATGTCGGTGGCGTCGACCGCGTTGAGCGCGCCAGCCAGCCCGCGGTCGAAGTCCGCCCGTTTGAGGTAGTGCGCGGCCAGTCGAAGCCGCTGCTCGGCATCGGTGATGCTTTCGGGGATCTTGGCATCTTCCAAGAGCGCCTCGACATTGTCATCGCTGGTCGGTCGGTGAAGGTTCAGCGGCGCTGAATACTCGATGCGCATGTTGTCATCGGTGTTCAAGCTGCCCTCACCGGCGAACGTCAACAGCTGGTCGCGGTCCATCTGCCACGTGGAGAGCAGGGTCAACGGGTCCTCGAGGTCCACCATGGCCAGCTCGGCCTTCATGCCCGGCCATCGCTCGATCGCGCGCTCGATGACGTCGACGCGGGGTTCGAGAGGCGCGTCGGAGCCGATGAGCACGAGGTCGCCATGCTCCACGGTCATGTATAGAGACACATGGGGGTAGACATCGGCGAAGGTCCGCACCAAAGCACGGAGATCGTCAGGCGCCATGCCGTACATTTGCACCCATTGGGACCACACGCCGCCGGGCTTCAGGCGCGTGCGTCCCATCTGCAGGAACTCGTGGGTGAACAGGTTGCTCACCCCGCTGATCCAGGGGTTGCTCGGTTCGCTGATCACGATGTCGTAGCTCGCTTCATCGGAGAGAAGCAGGTGGTTGCGCGCGTCGTTGAAGATGAGGTTCGTGCGCGGATCGTCGAGCACCGCGTGGTTCTGCTCATCGAAGAAGCGTGCTGCGGGCTCGATCGCAGGTTCGAGCTCTACAATATCGATGCGTTCCACCTCGTCGATGACCGTGACCGATCCGGCTGTGATGCCGCTTGCGAGGCCGATGACCAAGATCTCCTTGGGCTCCTCCACGTAGGGGAAGGGCAGCAAGCTCACCAAGACCTGGGTCGGCATGTCGACGGTCGTGCTGGCTTCGACCTTTCCATTGTTGGCGAGCCACAGGTTGCCGGTCTCCCGGTTGCGAGCGACCGTCACGACGCTGGACACGCCCTCGGCGTAGTAGAGCAAGTCGTACTGGGCCACGGCGTAGGTCATCAAGCCTTCGCGGCTGTGATCGGACAGGTCGCTGACGTACTTGTACATGCCCGCCGTCAGCAGCAGCTTGCGCTCGTCCTGCTGGGCCTTGGAGCCCGGTACCAGCGCAAGCAGCAACACAGCAGCGCCGATCACCGCCACACCAATGCCCCCAACCAGGGCCAGCTTTCGTGCGCCCACGACCCTCGCCCATCCCAGCAGCACGAGCGCGCCGAGCAGGTTGACCCCCACCGCCACGGCCACCGTGCCGTCGATGGCGATGGTGGGCAGCAGCACAAATCCGGCGATGCTCGCCCCCAAGACCGATCCCAGCGTGTTGAAGCCGTAGATCCGACCCACGGGCCCGCCCAAGGCGTCTGAGGAGCCCACCACCGCCCGAACCGCCATGGGGAAGGTGGCACCCATCAGCACCGCCGGCGGGGTCATGACCACCACCGCCAACGTCATCGAAGCCGACCAGACAAACCACGGAGACTCGGCCGCTCCGAACGACTCCGCCAGACCGCCGAATGCGTCGTAGAGCCCAACGTAGACGAAGGGCAGCTCGGCGAACACGTAGAGCAGCGCGAAGGACAGCACCCCCACACCCACCTGGAGCGCGGCCAGGACGCCGAGCAGGCCGGGCTGGCCCCACCGAGCCAACACCCCGTCCGCCATGCGGCCACCGAGCCATCCGCCCAGCGCGATGCCGATGAGGAAGGCGAGCAGCATCAGCGAAAAGCCGTACACGCTGGCACCGAGCATCAGGGCCAAGACCCGAGTCCACGTCACCTCGTAGGCCAGCGCCGCAAAGCCAGCGAGTCCCGCCGCGATCGCTACGGCGAGACCGCGGTTGTCGAAGGCCGCGCCGGCGATGTCTTCCACCACCGTCGCCACCTCCGTGCCACGGGCCCACCGGTCCAAGGACAGGGCGGCCACGCCCAGCAGCAGGTTCGCCACCGCCGCGACCACGGTGGTGGCAAAGAGGCCCGCCATCGGCAGAAGCACAAAGCCGCATAGCCAGGTGCCGAAGACGGCCCCCGCGGTGTTTACCGCGTACAAGGTTCCGACCCGGTCCCCAGCGGCCGCCAACCGATCGGTGGCGAATCGCGCCAACAGGGGAAGGGTCGCTCCCATCAACGCCGTTGGGATCAAGAGCAGCGCGCCCACCAGCACGAACTGCACCACACCAAAGACCAGAGGTGGTGGCTCAGCGATCCGCCAAAACCCAAGGTATAGAGGAGTTACAATCGCCACAAGTAGCGGAAACGCCAGGGCGTACAGGCCAATGCCGACCTCGATCCACCCATAGACCGCCAGCGGCCGGCCGACCTTGTCCGCATACCGCGCCATCACGAATCCGCCGACGGCCAAGCCTCCCATGAACGCAGCGAGAACCGTCGCAATGGCGAAGGTGGAGGTGCCGAAGATCAGGTGAAGATCGCGAGCCCAGATCGTCTGGTACGTGAGCCCGGTCGCTCCCGACAGAAAAAACAAGGGAAGCAAAGCGACAACGGCTCGCTCGCGCCGCATTTTGGCCACGAAGGGATCGAGGGGCTCAGGACTCACGACGACGTCGGACAACAGGTCTCCCGCTGGGGTCCCGTTGTATCGCAGCGGAACCAAGATCGAGATTCTGCCGCGCCTCGGTTACCCTCCGCCCACCTCCCGACGCGGCCCTGCCCATGCTCTTCCCCCACGACAAGCTGGACTGGACGATCTCTCGTCTCGAACGGCACCTCGACTCCCAGCCTGACGACATCGGCGCCCGAACCGAGTACGCCGTCGCCTCCCTCTCGCGCGCTTGGTTTCACGACGGCGGCGAGGTCTGGCACAACCAGGCGCTCACCCAAGCTCGCCGGGTGTTGCACCACGACCCAGGAAACGCGCGCGCGCTGGTCGTGGCGGGGCTGGCGCTCACGCACCTCGACCGACTGGAGCCCGCCTCCCGATACCTGGACCAGGCCGTGCGCTCAGAACCCGAAGCCGCCACCGTGCACCTGGCCCTCGGCGAGCTGCACCTGGCTCAGAACGAGCGCCACCAAGCCGTGCGTGAATTCGAGTTTGCTTGCCGACAAGCCGCGGATTCGTGGGAACCGCACGCCCAGCTCGGCCTGCTCCTGCGCCAGCGAGCGACGGAGCTCGGACACCCGCCCCGCGTCCTCGAGCGCAGCCAGTACCACCTGGTGTGCGCGCTCCAGTTAAGCCCTTCTCAAGCCTGGAAGCCCCGCCTGTTGATGGAGCTCTCCCTCGCCTGCCTGCAGACGGGACGCCTACCCGACGCCCACAAACTGCTGACCCGCCTCGTTGACAATCCAACGTATCGCGCCAAAGCCAGGTACCACCTGGGTCTTGTGGCGATGCACATGGGCAAATACAAGAATGCCGTGCTGCATCTGCGCCAGCACCTGCAAGAGCACGGCGACAGCCCCCACGTACACGCCAAAATCGCTCTTTGCTACTTGCAGCTCGGCGAACTCCGAAAGGCCCGCGAAGCCTGCAACCACGCCCTGGCGTTGGACCCCGTACACGTGGACCCGCGCTGGACCCTCGGCTGCACGCTGCTCGAAGAAGAGAGCACCGACGAAGCCATCCGCCTGTTCAAAGAAATCCTGCACGATGCCCCGGACCACCTGCCGGCGTTCCGCGAACTGGTTCGCATCCGGCAGATGACGGGCGATGGTCAATGGCTGCTCAGCGCACTGCGCGCCGAAGTGTCTCACTACGACCGCATGCCCTTGGCGGCCCAGAGCCCCAGCGGCGAGCCCATCCGCCCAAGAGAGTCGGTGCGCGCCCGTATCGAGCTGATCATGGCCGCCCTCGCCGAGGTCGGCGACACCCCAGAAGACACGCTCTTGGAGTCGCTAGCCCTGACCACCGACGAGGGTCTTCGTGCGCGGTTGTGGGAGTTTGCCCTCGATGTATTGGCCCAGGCCCGCGCGATGGAAGGCGTGCGCTGGTTGAGCAATCCAGGCCGGTACTTCAACGCTGATCGCGGCCACGAGGTCGTCGCTCTCGCTCCCGCGCTCCCGGAAGACGCTCTGCGCCGCGGACTCCAATTGTCCGAAGAAGATCTGCAACGGGCGGCGGTTGACCGCCACGGACCGGCCAACGACGTCGTGACTCATCGTCGCAGAGTGGAGCAAGAACGCCAGCAAGCCAGGGCATGGCAGGCGCTGATCCTCATCGGCATGGCCGAATCGGGCACCGAGAGTGGTCGAAATCTACTGCTGCGTTGGGCCACCGAGGCCGACCCAGAGTTGGCCATCGCGGCCCGGGCGGGCCTGGCGCTCACCGGCGACGCGCACGCCACCGACGCCCTGCGCGCCCAGGCCGATCAGGCTGGACAAAGCACGAGTTTGGCCCGGCTTCTCTCGCACCGCGAGCCCGTCGAGGATCGGGCCAGCTACCGCCCCATTTCCGATGATGAGGATCGCACTTGTGCAACGTGCGGGCGCCGAACGGGCGAGGTCGAGCACATGATGGTTCGGGACACGACCGCCTTGTGCGACCGGTGCCTGGCCACCGTCGCTCGAAGGCGCCAAGAACTGTCGACGGACGACCCCAGAGTGCAGGGGGCGCTGACCGGCAAGACGCTCGTCGAAGCCCGCGCAATCTACGTCTACAACGGCATCGCCGTTGCGGAGAGCGTGGTGGAACACAGCCTCGGTTTGGCCGAGCGCGAAGAGGTCGGTCGCTTCCTCGCTGGCTGGTAGCGAAGCCACCAAAATCGGTCGTTGACCAACCCCTGACGGGTCAACGGGCAGTACCCATGATTCACTCTATCTCCCTTAGTCGAGGTGTGGTCATGCATGTTGCTCGTTGTTTGAAAGCCCTGGGTGCGTTGACCCTGTGTGCGCTCGCGTTGCCTGCATCCGCCTTCGCCCCGTCCGAACACGGGCACGACAACGCGGAGCCGAACCGCATCTATCAATTCAGCCCGCTCACCCAGGTGGAGCTGCGCTCGACCCCAGAGTGGCAAGACTTCCTGGCCAACGAGGGCCAAGGCTGGACCATCCGATTCGATGAGCAGACCGGCGCGCCGCTCACCATGTACGGCCGTGGACTCGACGTCGGCTCCATCGAGACCGAAGCTCAGGCGGTCGCCGCGGTTCGGTCCTTCCTCGGCCGCCACGCTGACCTATTGCGCGTGTCGCCCAAGACCTTCAGCGTCGGCACCGCCGGATACAGCGGCGACATGGACACCTGGTACGTAGACATCCCTGTCACGTACGAAGGCACGACCGTTTGGCGCGGTGGCGTCACGGCTCGCATCAAGCATGACCGCCTCGTGCTCGTCGGTGTGCAGGCGTATACCGACACCCCTCGCGTCGGTGACTTGGTGCTCTCCCAAGCCGAAGCGATCCAGACCGCCATCGACCTAGGCCCGGCTCCCGACAGCGTGCACACCGACGCTTCCGCCGAGCTCGTCTGGCTCCCCTATGAGTTCCGAGGCGAACTTTCGCTCGTTCGCACCTGGAGAGTCCGCGCCAACACCGAAGCGCCTCTGGGCGAGTGGGTACACTTCGTCGACGCCGAGACCGGCGAGCTGCTCAATACCCACAACGAGATCCGGTTCATCGACGGTCAGATCCGAGCCCAGGTCTACCCACGGGTCATCGGCGAAGCGCGCGTCAACAGCCCCATGGTCCAGGTTCGCGTCTCCGGCGATGGCCAGCGCACCGAGACCGATGGCAATGGCAACTTCAGCCTCGACGCGCGCACGGCCACCGTCGAATTGACCGGCTCCGACCTGGTCGTCCGAGACGCCTCGAACGGGAACAACATTCCGGGAATGACCTTCACCACCGAAGACCTGGTCATCACCGAGTCCAACATCACCCTGCCCGCCCTCACCACTTGGGTGGCGCTGCAGCGTTCGCAGGACTTCATGGGTGCGGTGGCTCCAGAGGTCGTGGTTGGCGGGCGAAATGGCAGCCCGCTCACGTCCAACATCAACGTGGGCGGCGGCACCTGCAACGCCTTCTATTCCTCGCAGGCCGGAACCGTAAACTTCTACTTGGCCGGCGGTGGCTGCAATAACACCGGCCTCATCGCCGACGTCAACTACCATGAGTGGGGCCACGGCTTTCACGCGTTCAGCCTTCAAGGCGGCAGCTTCGACGGGTCCTTGTCCGAAGGCGTGGGCGACATCATCTCGTTCTTGCAGACCGACGACCGCATCATCGGGCCCACCTTCCGGAACAATGGCAGCGGCATTCGCGATGTCGGCCCCAACCGGGTTTACCCCCAGGACTACCGAGAGGGAAGCGTCCACGCCAACGGCACCATCTTCGGTGGAGCGATGTGGGACCTCGTCGCTGAGTTGGAGCCTCGCTACGGCCGCGAAGAAGCCAATCGCGTGACGGCGGGGCTCTTGGCCGGCGCCATCAAGTCCGGCCCAGCCATCGCCACCATCGGCGAGGAGATTCTGGTCGCGGACGACGACGACGGCGACCTCTCCAATGGCACGCCCCACTACTGCGAGATCACCGCCGCCTTTGGCCTGCACGGCCTGCTGCCCCAAGCCGGCGTGTCCGCGCTGCTCACCCACGAGCAGGTCGTCGAAGCCGACCCTGTATCGCCGGTGGTCATCGACGCGCTCATCAGCGGCGCCTCCGACCTCCCCTGCATCGACTTCGGAGATGTGCAGATCATCTACCGGGCCGACGGCGGCGACTGGGCGCAGGTGCCCATGGACTCCTCGTCCGACACCATCAATGGAACGCTGCCCGACCTCCCATACGGCACGTTCGTCGAATACTATCTGTCAGCTGACCAAGGGGGCAGCCCGGTGACCGTACCCGCGGGTGGCTTCACCAATCCGCTGTCCTTGTACGTGGGCGGCGTCCTCGACGTCTACAGCAACGACTTCGAATCCGATGACGGTGGCTTCACCAGCGAGCTGCTCGACGGTGAAGTTCGGGACGGCGCCGACGATTGGCAGTACGGCACCCCCAATGGCCGCGGTGGAGACCCTCTGGGGGCCTACTCCGGCACCAATGCATGGGGCAATGACCTGGGCAACGACATCGACGGCCAGGCCTGGAATGGTCAGTACCAAAATGAGAAGCACAACCGCCTGACCACCCCCGAGTTGGCTGTGCCGGAGCACCTCGAAGGCGTCTTCCTTCGCTACGCTCGCTGGCTCAACATGGAAGATGGCACCTTCGACAAGGGCCAGATCCTGGCCGATGGCGAGGTGGTGTGGAGCAACTATGCATCGGGTGACACCGATGGAGGCTTCCACCACAGCGACACTCGCTGGGTGGTGCACAGCGTCGATCTCAATGACGCGACCCAAGACGGCGGCGTCACGCTCGCGTGGGAGATCATCACGGACCAAGGATTGGCCTTGGGTGGGTGGACCATCGACGACGTCAACCTGTACGCGCCGGCCACGCCCAACAATCGTCTGGCCATCCTGGACTTGGTCGCTGGCGACGAAGAAGAAGGTGGCGTCACGCTGACCTGGACCAACCCCATCTACGCTCCACTCGAAGAAGTGATCGTGGTTCGCAAGGCCGGCGAGCTGCCCACCGGACCCACCGATGGTGAAGTCATCCACGTCGACGAAGACCCGGAGCTCGGCGCTCCGAACAGCTTCTTCGACGAGACCGGCATGAACAAAGAAGTGTACTACTACGCCGTCTATGGCGGTGATGGTCAGGACACCTTGGGCTGGACCGTCGAAGGGTGGAACGCCGACACCGGCTCCGGCTCCGGACAACCCGAGAACGGGATCTCCGGCTGCTCCTGCAACGCCTCCCCCACCAGCGGTCACCTGGCCTGGTTGGGCCTCGGCGGTCTGGTCCTGCTGTGGCGCCGTCGTCGGAGCTAGGTCTCGTGCGTGCGCTCGCGAGTGCGGCGGTCCTCATCGTGGGCCTCGGGTTGGCGCCCACGGACGCCAGCGCCGAGGTGCCTCTGCCGTCGTTTGAGACCCACCAGGGGATCGAAGCCTGGCTCGCTGTGAATGCTCACATCGAACGAGCCTCATCGATTCGCGCGCAGGCTGACCCCGATCGAAGCCCCCAACGGGCCGCCGAGCTCAGACGCACCGCCGACGCGGAGCTGCGACTCGCCGTCGATACCGCCAGCGCGTACGAAACGCAGGTGCGGCCGACGAGCGGCTTGGCCTACCTCAAAGGGCTTTCCTGGCGGCTGCTCGAAGAGCCTGAACGAGCGAAAGTAGAATGGCAACGCTCTATCGAGCTCGACCCGGTGGGGGCTATCGACGCCTACCACGACCTGGGTGAGTTGCTCATGACCCAGAAGGACTGGACTGGCGCCGAGGCGGCGTTCAAGAAGGTCAGCGAGGGTGTGCCCGACGGCCCCCAGGCGTGGCGTGGCCCACTCCGGCTCGCCGAAGTCGCGGCCTGGCAAGGGGATAAACGGGGCCTGGAGACCTGGCTGACCGAGGCCCTTCGACGGGGCTACCAGATGACCTGGATCAAGAATGAGCCACAATGGAAGGTGTTTTACGCGGACGAACGTCTCCGTCGCACCGTGGAGAAGATGGTGGTCGTGTACGGGGAGCGCAGCCTGTTGGAGTAAGGGCGCCTAGAGCCTGTACAATGACTACCCCGCCGAAACCGACCGCAAGTGCCCCGTCTTCATCCACACCCGCGCACCAGCCGGCCCAGCCACGGCATCTAGGCGGCTTCCCACTGGAAGTCGCAGCCAGGAGTGCCGACCCAGATGGGTCCCGCCCTGCGTGATCTCGCCATCGAGCACCAGGAGTTCCGCGCCTCCGTCCAAGACAAAATCTCGCGCTGCACTCGGGGCCCACACTTGAAATTGTACCTTTTCAAACTCATCTTCGAATAGGAGAGCCGACTCGAAATCCGGCGTTGTGGGATCGGTATGCCGCGCCACCGCGTCCATCTGGACCCGCACCGATCGTCGATCCTCGGGCTGGAACTGGCGCAGCTTCACGAAGATGGTGCAGCCCGGCTCAGAGCCGGGGGTGTGGCTCGACGTCGGTGGGTTCCGCACGTAGGTGCCGACCGGGTAGTCTCCGTGCTCATCTTGAAACACACCTTCGAGGACGATGAACTCTTCCCCGCCCCCATGGACGTGGGACGAGAAACGGCTTCCGGGCGCATAGCGGACGACACTCGTGGCCCGAGCCACCTCATCGCCGATGCGATCCAACATCCGTCGGTCCACACCAGCCATGGGCGACGCCACCCACGCGATGTCGGGTGTGTGCAGGACCACTCGCTCACGAAAATCGGCATGTAGATGCATCGGGGAACCTCGGTGCACTGAGCGTTAGCGCGAGGCGTTCGGCAGGGCGGGCGCCAACCCGGTCCTCGCTCGTGGTCTCCGCCACCCAGGCTGGGCCGCCCCAGAACGAGACCGACGCCAGCACTCGCTAGCGTCGGATGGTGTCCACTGCAGAAAGGTTTCTTATCCCTTGGGAAAGTAGTGATCCATGATGCTCACAACCGACTGGCCCGCCTGGATCGCTGCATAGAGTACGATCCCCAACTTACCGTCCTTTGGACCGGCATTATAAGCCGCCTCAAGAGCGGGCAGCAGCGCCTGCCACAGGTCAGCCCAGAGTGTCTGGGGCGGGGCGTCCGGCTTCCAGGGCGGAATGGTGATGGGCGGCAAGACGTGGGCGGGCGCCTCGCCGGTCTTGAGCTTGGTGACCTCGTCGGCGATCGCATTGTTCAAACTACCGAATACCGCATAGGCGGTATGGAGAGAGGCATCGATAATGGCCTTAGTCTCTTTCTTGTGGACTTTGGAGTCTACGATCTGATCCGCGGCACGAATGGCTCCGGCCAGCGCCGCGACGATCTCCGACACAAAGACCCAGCGCTTGATCTGCTTCTGGTTGTCCTCCGGAAGCGTGGTGGCCAGGTCAACGATGGGAGGCAATCCCGGCGGAAACGGGTTCCAAGTCTGGCTAGAGGGGAGGGTCGTCTGCATGATGGCTCCTAGGAATGGCCCGGGAATCGAGCCGGGTTGGTGGGATCAAGAAGTGGCGGGCGCCAAGGCGTCGATCACGGTGCTCATCTGTGCGGCCAACTGCGCATCCATAAAGTTGTCACGGATGGTGGTGGAGCCCTTGGTGCGCTCGGCGACGTAGGTGTGGGCGGGCTCAAGCTGGGCCGGCACCGCTTTGAAGAGGGCCACCAGCTCGTCGCAGGCCTTCGCCAATGCCGGACCCGTCTGGGTCAGGGCAGCGGTGGCAGCGCCAAGGTCACGCTCCATGGTGTGAAGCGGCAAGGCATCGCCGATGAGGTCATCGAACGCCCGCCGCAGCGGCACCGCCATCGGCTTGAGTTCCTGCTGCATCTGCTGCAGGAACGACTGCGTCGCGCTGTGGGCGGCGGCCTTGATTGGCGTGGAGCCATCGACGCAGTGAAAGGCCTGAAGAAGGCAGGACAAAGGGTCGAAAATTCCGTTGGCAAGGTCCAAATCCCGGGCGAGAACATCGACCGCCGGCTGCGCCTTGGCAGAGATGACCTGACTGTGTGCGCCAAGAGTTTGGTACGTTTTACCTATATTCTGAAGGTCCGCATCGATGGTTGCCGCAAGCTGAAGCGCCCGCAGAGCGCAGCGCTGAATGGCGGCGACCCGCACGGCCAGCGTCGATGCCCGGTCATTGACCGACCTGCGCACGGCTGCGATTTCAGCGGTGTGTGCACCCGTCGTGTCGGCCTGACTCGCCGCGCCGACCAGCGTGACCAACGCCAAGGCTCCCGCAGCCCAGCCATCGAGTTCATCGACGATCTGCAGGAACACGCTGGCGGCCGGAGCCGCCTGCACCACCGACAGCACAGCCCGGTCAACGGGATCTGCAGCTGCAACCACGGCGTCCGCCCGCGCCGGCAGTGTTGACGCCACCGTCGCTTGGTCCTGAAACGCGTCAGCGAGCGGGCCCAGCAGCCCATCCCAGAGCGCAAAAGACTCGATGAACGGCAGCAAACGAGCCCCGAACCCCAACATCTCACTCAGGTCGACGAACTGGGCACCCAAGGTCGATGGGAGGGTGCGCTGACCATCGAAGCGGCGAAGCTGCTCCTGAAGCGACTGCCCGATCGCTTGAGCGCCCGCCAGGGACCCACACGCCGTCGAAACCTGATCCAACAACGCCTGAACCGCCGCCCACTCCGGGCCCATGGGTGGGCACATTTCCTGAAGTGCCGGCGCGACCAAGACTACGTCCAACGCCAGCTCTTTGGAGGCCCCCCCCAAGGAAGCGCCCGGCCGAGGGACTCGCGTACGTTGCGCCGGGCGGGGGGGGGTGACGTTCGGCGGCAGCGGCCAATCCGGGATGATGACGGGCTTGTTCACGTCGATGGGGGTGCCGCTGATGGCGCTCAGCGCAGCGAGCACGAGGTCCTTCAACGCCTCATCCTTGTGCGTGTGGTACGCGCCCAGCGCTGCGATGAGGTCATCCCACGAGGCCTTGAGCGCCTGCCCCTTGGCGTGGCCCATCGATGAGGCTCCGCCGCGCACGGTGTCCTTGTGCAACATCTGGGAGACTAGGGCGTCGACATCACC
>JBGCER010000319.1:0-10132 GCA_045106515.1 Myxococcota bacterium | reverse complement strand
CGACGTGTGCGGGGTGGTGGGCGGGTTCGCGAGGGCCCGGAACCAAACCGTCCAGAGGATGTCAAGCCCAGTAAGCGTGGCCTTGACCCCTTCGAACCTCCTGTTCGGGCGGTGAGCTGCGTCTAAAATTTGGGAGGTTCCATGTTGCGTTGCCTGTACTTATCCCTGTTGCTCGCCCCCACCGCGTGGGCGGGACGGCCCATTCAACCCACCGAAGAGGCGTCGCCGGCTCGGGTTCGAGTCAATGAACGGCGCATCGAAATGCTGGAGCACATCCTGGGGGAGGCCGAGGGAGAGCGCAGGGCGGAGATGCTCTTTCGGCTGGCCGAGATGTACCGAGAGGATGCGCAGCGGGTGCAGCTCTCGGTGATGGAGGCGTGGAATGTGGCCTGCGACGCGGACCCCGATGCGTGTGAGACCCCCGTCGAGTTGACTCACGCCCACACCCTGCACGACCGGGCGCTGCGATTGTACGCACTGGTCTTGCGGGACCACACCACCTATGCCCGGGCGGACGAAGCGCGTTTTGCCCTGGCGCTGGGTTTGCTGGAGCGGGAACAACCCGACGCCGCCCAGGCACAGCTGCGTTCCTATGTGCGCTTGCACCCTCAGGGCGAGCACGCACACTTGGCGTGGCTACAACTAGGAGAGCTGGCCTTCGACAACGGTAAAGCGGGGGCAGCCGTCAAGGCGTTTCGCCAATCCGCGGCGTTCAAGAACGGGGAGCAGCAAGGCCAGGCCCTGCACCGGCTCGCGTGGGCGCTCAAGAACGTGGGCGAGGACCACGAGGCGGTCGAGGTGATGCAGCGCGCCCTACGCTGGGCGTCGACCGATGACGCCGACGTGGACCTGGCAGACCAGGCCCGTCGGGACCTGGTGCGGTTCTCCATCGAGGTGGGCCGCTTCGCCGACATCGAACCCATGCTCGGCCAAGGCAGCCAACGGCGACAGGCCCTGCTCCACGCCGCCGCCCGCCACGCCGCCCAAGGCGACATCGACGCCTCCGTCACGCTCTACCTGCGGGTGGCGACCGAGGACCCGGGCCACGCGGAGCGACCCGACGCCCTCGCCGCCGTGACCGACCAGCTCCGCAGCGCCGGGCGGTTCGCCGAGGCCGTCGAGATCGCCCAGCGTCTCGAACGCGATCATCGCCCGAACGGGGCCTGGGCTCGCGCCAATGCGGTGGACCCCGACGTGATCATCGCAGCGCGAACTGCCGCGGAAAAGAGCCTCAGAAATACCGCTTTCGCAGCACACACCGAGGCGCGAAAGATGCGGAACCGGGCTGGGGGGCCGTCCTCTGGCGACGCGGCGCGACAGGCATACGAGGCGTGGGTGGCGGCCTTCGACGACCGAGATGGCTCGGCCCAAGTGCACTTCGCGCTGGCGGAGCTCCACTATGAGCGCAACCGCTGGCCCGATGCGCTGACCCACTACCGCATCGCCCACGACCGTACGAAAGACGCGGCGGTCGCGCGTACGGCGGCAGAAGGTGCCTTGCACGCAGCCGAAGCGTGGCTCGAAGCCGAGCCCGCTCCCAAGGTCAACCCCGATCTGGACCTGGCTACAGCCCCACCTCGGGCCTTGACCGAGCCCGAGCAGGCCTTGCTGGACGCCGCCGCATTGACCTTGGCGGCGAACACCCCCCAAGGCCAAGCCGTGTCCTATCGCTCGGCCTATGTGCTCTATGAAGCGCTGCACTTCGAGCAGGCGGCAGAGCGCTTCCGACAGGTCATCGAGATGGCGCCTCAGACCCGTGACGCCGAGCGCGCGGCTCACTTGATCGCCGACATGCTCGCCGTGCGAGAGTCCTGGGAGGCCCTCGCCGAGAACGCCGCCTTCTACGCCACACAGTCCGAGCTTGGATCGCCAGCCTTTCGCACCGAGATGGCCGCCCTCGCGCGCAAGGCCGAGCTCAAGCAGGTGGAGTCCGTCTTGGCCTCCACCAACGACCACGCCGCCGCCGCTGGGGGTCTGCTCGCCTGGGTGGACCGGCACCAAGACCAGGCCGCCGTCGAGGTGCTCTCCCTGGCGCTGCGGGACGCGGCAGCCCACTATGAGACCGCCGTCGATCCCGTCCTCGCCCGGGATGCGCGCCAGCGCTTCTTGGCCCATCCCCGCCTGCAAGACGATCCGGCCCGCCCCAAGCAGTGGCTCGCCTTGGGCGATGATCTGGAGCGCTTGGCCCAGTGGCAGCTCGCCGGCGACGCGTACCGGATCGGCGCCAACACCGGGTCCGGACCCGAGATCGAAGAGGCGAGCTGGAGAGCCGCCGTCCTGCTCGACGCCGTGGACGCCCCAAACGCCATCGCCGCCTGGACCGCCTACTTGAACGTCGACGAGGCCCCCGCCGAGCGCCTCGACGACGCCCGGTGGCGCCTGGCTGTGCGCATCGACCCCCCCGACGGCTGGAGGTCCCTGCGAGATGACAACGCGGCCTCCATGTCCCGTCGCCTGGACGCAGCCCTCAGACAGCCCGATGTCAAACCCGCCGTCGCCCTGCTCGCCACCGTGGATGAGGCCGTGCCACCCGAGCTCGCTGACGCCGTGGGTGCGCTCCGATACCACCTGGCAGACCCGGCGTTTAACGCCTTCTCCCAGCAGCGACTCGCCGGCAAGGCCGGGCTCTCCCCCGCCGCCGAGCGCCGGCACTTCGCCCGTCGGATCCGAGCCCTTCAGACCCAGGCCGCAGCCGTGAGCGAGCGCTACGTCGTCATCACACAGGCCGGCTCCGACCGCTGGGCCTTGGCCGCCGCCGTGCGCCTGGCCGAACTTCAAGAGGCGTGGGCGCACATCCTGCAGGACAGCGACGCCCCCACCCACCTCACCCCCGACCAGCTCACGTTCTACCGACAGGAACTGTCCGACCGCGTCTGGGCCCGACAAGACGCCGCAGTGCGGGGCTACGCCGTCGCCGTGCACAAGGCCTTTGAGGTTCAGGTCTACACCCCCGAGACCGCCCACGCCCGGCAGCGACTGAGTGCGCTGGACCCCATCGACTGGCCCGCGCTGTACGAGGTGCCGCCGATGGGGCCGTGGCGTTCGGTGTTGCGCCCTAGACCCGTCGACCCCGAACTAGGCCTTCGCTAACTCCACAACTGCTGCCGCTGACAGCTTCGCAATGTGCAGTTGCGGCGCGCGGTCGACCACCACATTGTAGTGCCCCAGCGCTTCATCCAGGTCCCACAAGGCGTGGCGGGCGCGGGCCACGTAGAAGTGGGCTTGTGCTGCGGCAATGGGCGGCTCGGCATTGTGGGGGGCGACGGAGTCGAGGGTGGTTCGGGCCCGGTGGTCGTCGCCGGCCGCGGCGAGCGTCCAGGCGAGCAAGGCGAGCAGTTCCTGCTCATGCACGGGTGTACGAAAGCCACGAATCGCCAGGCGCATCGCCGCTTCCACCCGCCTCGCCGTGGCTTCGTTCGCTCGGTCAGAAGCGATCTCCAACAACGCTTGGTGCACGTGGGCCACGGGATCGGATGGCACCAGGGCTACCCACGCATCCACCGCGTCTTGGGCCTCGGCAAACCGCTTTTGGTGGGACAGGCTAGCGACCAAATGCGGCAGAACCTGGGCATGTCGCCAGGCGATTCTCTGGGTCCCAAGCACGGAACGAGAATAGGTTTCGGCGCGGTAAAAGTCCCCGCAGAGCACCGAAAGGCGCGCTCGTCTCGGTTGTGCGACCCGTCCTGGAATCCACCACCCGGCTTTGTCCATGGCCGAGGTTGCAGAAGCCAAATCTCCGTCCCGATGGGCGCGATCTACCCTCCGACCCAGCCGAACGAGCGCGATATTCACCCCCAAGCCACCGACGAATGCCAGCCCCCCAGCCGCCACCACCCAAGGCTGGTTCTCTGGGGTCACCAAGCCCCCCAAACACATCAAGGGCATATCAAAAAGTACAGGCCCCAACTCCAATATGACGGGAATTCCGGCAACCATCACAATGGTGGCAAGACGCTCGGCCAACGACCCGCTGGGTGGCGTTGTTCCGCGCCCAAGGCGTTTACGTTGTGCAGCCGTCAGCACCACCGAGCCGGTTCGATTCCGAATCGCGATGAACAAGACCCACACGAACCCGCCGAACACGGCGGCGTAGAGGAGGTTTCGGCTGATCACCATCCGCTCGGGTAGGCCGCTGGAGAGGACCCAAAGGCTGCCCAGGGCGGGTACCAAGGTCAGCGCACCCCACCCCACCATCAGCCCCTTCCACAGGCGATGGAGGAAGACGATGCGAGGGATGAGCGATGGGTCGAGGGGGGCCATGGGGAGAGGGTACGCGATGTCGCGTGGCAGCCTCCCCCCAATCAGCCCCCAGTCGAGTGCCCCACCCCATCCGGCAGCTCCAGCGCCATGCCCTGGGCAAAGCCCTCGTCCCAGCCCTGCGCCACACGTGAGCGACTCAGGTGCAGCGCAAAGCGGAACGGGCTGCGCAGCAAGACCACTCGCTCATAGGCCTTGCGCGGCCCCCGCCCACTGGTCAGCGGTTTGCGGGCGTAGGTAAACAGCCAGGTGGGCCGTTCCGAGCCCGGCGGCGTGAAGTGATTATTGCGAAACGCCCCGTCCAACCCACCTTGTAAGTGGATGGTATCGTTCGTGATGAACGGCATCATGCTGGTGCGAGCAATGCCCGTCACAAGCGCCTCGTGGTCCGCGTCCGCAAGTAGCTCCAACGCCTCGAACCCAAAGCGAGGCCACGTCGACACCCCCACCCACAGCTCCCGCACCCCCGAGGCGCAGATCTGCTCCACCGTCGGCACATGCGGTCGCAGAAAATCCAAGGTGGAAGCACCCGATACGTCATACGGAGGAAGCAGGCTTCGAACGCCACGGGTTCGCGCCACCGAGAAGGCCTGCCGGAAGAACTCGAGCTGGTGCTCGCGGTCATCGGTGCCGTAGGCGAGGGCCCCAGCCATGGCGCCGCTAGAGATGCCGGTGATCGCGTGAGGCACCAAGCCCCGCTGGCGAAGGGCGGTAAGCGCACCGGCCAGGACGACGCCGTGGGCGGCGCCACCGGAGAGGGAGACATTGATAAGCATGGCCATAGCTACCGCGTTGGGTGCGGGTTGGCCGGTGGGGGTGGGTCGTCCTGCGGCGGCCCCGCTCCCGCGTTTCAGCGGACAGCGGATGGAGCACCCCTAGGCCCAAAGATCGCCGTCGCCGACGAATATCAGGTCTCCGCATCAGCCATCGACAGCATCGCCGAGGGGGCGTTCAGCTCCTTCGACTGCGCGACCCGCTCCCCACTAGCCATCCCTCAACCCAGGTTGTATCCTGCTCGCAGGAGACACACATGCACCTAAAACACGGGGCCAGCGCCCTGGTGCTGGTGATCGCTGTTCTGGGGACCGTGGCCACGTCCGACGATGACGATTCCCACGAGACCGACAGGCCGATCAACACCCCACCCAGCGCAATTCAGACTCTGCCAGCGGCGCCCCTTCGGCTCACCCCCGACGGGCCGAGGCGGCTGTACAAAGTGGAACTGTATGGGCTCTCCGCCATCGATGACGTCCATGTTCGGGTCACCGTTCAGGGCACAGCAGATGCAGAAGACTCGGTCGCGGATTTGGTCGTTCAGCACGTGAACTGTGAGACCGAGGAGCCTTTGGCCGAGCAGACCTGGACGCTGTCCGTTGGGGCGGCCGCGACAGACTTCCTGCTGACGCTCGAGTCCATCGGCTACCCGGTCGAAGGCGAGTGGCAGACGGAGCACTGCCTGGCGCTGTTCGCCCAACGCGGCGCGGTTCGGGCGGAGTGGGAAGTCGAGGTACTCGCCCAGTTCTCAATGGGCAACGACTACACAGCGAACGTCTACGAGCTCGAGCGATGAGCCGCCTATGGTTTGTGTGGGCGCTGGGCATGGGCGGGTGCTTGGACACTCGGTTCGAAGATTCCGCCGCCCCCATGCGTCGGTTCGACCTGACACCCAACTCCCCCACGCAACGCGTCGTCCTGAACGTTGAACTTGAGGACCCCGGGCTGCCCCGACGGGCCCGGTTGAACCGAAATCAAGTGGAGCTGTTCCTGAGCGCTCAGCACTTTGTCGACTCCTGCCCTCCAAACCAAGAATGCCCACACCAAATCACCGTCGATGCAGAAGGCTATTCCTCGTCTGGAGACCTGTCGCTGGAGCATGGAGGAATGGCGCAGGGAGGCGGCATCGTTGGCGGTCTATTCGAGGACTGCTTGCCCCTGCAGGCCTGCACCCGCAGCTTCGCCTTCGACCTGGAGTTGATCGGTGATGACTTCGTCGCCGTCGAAGCCTACGCAACGGCAAACTACGAGATCGTGAGGCGATCCACCCCCGACCTGGGTCGGCTTTGGATCAGCATCGGGCTAGAGCCCGTGCCGGATTAGGCCCGTTCACCGCACCTGGTCACACACCCGGCAATCCGCCTCACGCCCTATCAATCCATCCGAAACACGAGCGGGGCGTCGTGCACGCGAAGCTCCACCGAGTGCACATCGACCTCTCCCTTGTCTTTGTCGTAGGGAGACGGCGCCCTCCTGTTTTGCGAGACGATCACCTCAAAGTTCGAGCGCCTCGCGGTCATGACCACCTTTCTAGCACGGTTATACGCAGTGCTGGGGATCCCCATATGCGTCTTCAACGGCTCGTCGCGGTCCGATTCATAGTAGGCCCAGTCCAAGACCTTCGACTCCACCCGTTCCCCCAAGCAACCTGCGAACAGATTCGCGGCGCCTTCGTACATTTCGTCCAGTGCGTCTTGGGTGACCTCTTCACCGGCCAGAAGGGTGATGTTGAGGTCATCCTTACTATTGAATCTAACGTCAATCCCGGCAATGCTTCCGCGAGCGTAGCCAAAGCCGCGCGAAGGCATGGGCATGTCGGGCATGCCCGCCGAGACCTGGTAGGTCAGATAGTCCAGAACGGTGCATAAATCACTCGTTTCGGTCGGTGCACTAGGCCCTCGATGGTCGGCGAGGAGCCCGAGTCCATAGGTCGTTTTGCGCGACTTGGAGGTGATTTTGAGCTCGTGTGTCCCTTGGGGCCACACCTGGCTTTCACCGCTGGGAGCAACCTTCCAGTCGTGGCCCTCGAATCGGACCTGGACGGTGGCGGCGTCGGCTTTGGGACCTCGAAAGACCGCGCTGAACTCGGCCGTCAGCTCTATGGGTACAACCCACTTCATGGTGCGCTCGAACCCATTCGGACCCTTGTCGAGGTACCGGCTTGTGAAGTCTCCGTTCCAAAAGTTCACGTAGTCCACCCACGTCGGGGTGTGGGGAATGACCGCCGCAGCACGCTCGGGGGCCTCCTTGGCGGCAGAGCCACCGGTGGCCGCACCTTTGTCCCGTTCCGGCGCGGCGTCTGACCATGTGAGGCTCACCCGTCGGTTGCTGGCACGGCCTTCGACGGTGCCATTGTCCGTCACAGGCCGCTCTTCGCCATAGCCCTTGGCAGTCAGCCGATCGGAGTCGATCCCCTGGGCGATCAGATACGCGACGATGGCATCTGCCCGCCGCTGGGACAACGTCATATTATACGCACCGCTGCCCATAGAATCGGTGTGCACGGATAGCTCAGCGCGCCGGGTGGGGGCCGCACGCAACTCTTCAAGAATCGTGCGCAAGCGTTCCACGTTTTCGGAGCGCATGCTGTCCTTGTTACTGGGGAAGAGTCCCTCGATGGGGACCGTCACGCCGGTCGCGCTGTCGCCGGCCAGCGTCGGGGTGCCCAGCAGCAGCGTCAGAGCGAGGGTCACCAGGGTACGAAGGGGCATAGGAACTCCGGCTGGGGGCGCGGGATCGCGCGGGTGCCCGGCAGTCTACAGTGCACAAGCCCGCCTTCTACAACCCGACCCGCCGCCGTTCCGCGCATCAACGCGGCCGGTGAAGGGAGCTGCGCATCCCATCGCCCCCGGCGGCATCTACGCGCGACGGAGTCCACACCCATGCCCCTTCCCCCACCCCACTCCCGCCGCTGGTTCCTCCGAGGCGCCGCGCTCACGGTGTTGGGAGCCGCCTGCACCGGGCCTGGGGACGGCCCGACCGATGGCACGGACGGCACCGACAGCACCGACGACACGGACCTACCCCCGTGCCCAGACCCGCTGAGCGGCGGCACCCTCCTGGCGACCTTGCCCTTCGATGGCGAAGACGACCAAGCCGTCGGCCAGCAAGAGGGAGAAGAGCTCAACGGCCGCCTGGCCTTCGACCACAGCGCCTTGGATGCGGACTCGCTGATCACGCCCACGGCGGACTTCTTCATCCGCACCCTGCCCCCGCGCAGCCTGCCCAGCGCCGAGGGCTGGCAGATCCAAGTCGAGGGCCTGGCGGCGGCCACGTCCCTCGCTGTGGCCGACCTGCTCGACGACGTGGAAGACCAGGGCGTTCTCTTAATGGAGTGCTCGGGCAACCGAGAGAATCGCCACTTCGGCCTCATGAGCGCAGCCCAGTGGGCAGGCGTGCCGCTTCAGGCGGTGTTGGACCGCCTAGACCTCGACGCCAACGCCACCTCGGTGGAGGTCAGCGGCTATGATGAGCACGTGGTGCCTTCCTCGTCTGGTGCAGGATGTAGCTGGATTTTCACGATCGATCAGCTCTTGGACGCCGGCGCCTTCTTGGCCACTGAGATGAACGGCGCGCCCCTGCCCGTCGAGCATGGCGCGCCCATCCGGCTGATGGTGCCGGGGTGGTACGGATGCACCTGTGCGAAGTGGCTGAACCGCCTGCGTTTTACCGATGATGCCCAGCCCGCCACGTCCCAGATGTTGGAGTTCGCCAGCCGCACCCACCAGCCCACCAATGCCCGGCTCGCCAGCGACTTTCGACCGGCCCGCATGCAGGTGAGCGCCATGCCCATCCGGGTCGAGCAGTGGGACGTCGACGGCGCGATTCGCTACCGCATTGTGGGCATCGTCTGGGGCGGAGATGCCCCGGTCCAGCGTCTGGAGCTGCGCACCGAAGCCAGCGGCGACTGGGAAGAGGTGGAGATCTGCCCCGAGCCAACCTCATCCCGCACCTGGACGCTGTGGCAGGCGGTGTGGGATCCGCAACGGTCGGGCCGGCACATTCTGGAGCTACGGGCTCCGGATGATGACAGTATTCGGCTGGAGTTAGGCTGGTATGCGCGGGCGGTGACGGTGGCGTGAGCCGGGCGGGCCCCTACTCCACAACCTCATACGCAAAGCGATGGCCGACCTCGACCGGCTCCCCACCCACCTCGGCATAGGGGTAGATGAAGTAGTTCAACGCTGGGCCTTGGTGATCCTCACCCAGTCGGATGTCCCGCCCATGGGTGAACACGATGCGGTCCATGGGCTGCTGGCCAAAGAGCGCCTCCCGCTGCTCGGGGTGCTTGTCGGCCTCGCTGGCATCGACCGGCACCCAGCCCACGCCGGGCATCCAGAACCGCAACCAGCAGTGGTAGCCGCCGATCTCGCCCTTGGGGCGGTCGGTGGGGATGGGGAGGCCCATTTCGAAGCGCGCAGGGATGCCCTCGGTTCGCGCTAAAGACAGGAATAAGCTGTGGTAATCGGTGCAGTTTCCATACTTTTCGCTGCACGCCCAGTAGGTGTCGCCATGGCCCCAGCCGGTGCCCACCTTCTTGTACTCCATAGTGTCAATGACGTGATCGTAGATGGCCCGGGTGGTGTGTAGCGGCGCCTTGGAGGGGGCCTTGGCCCGAACGTCCATCAGCACGGGCTTGAGCACCTCGTCGTCTTCCCCCACCGGCACCTTGGCCGAGCCCACCAGGTAGGCGCCGTACTCGATGCGCTCAGCTTCGGTGAGGCCGCGGGGTTCGGCCTTGGAGAAGTCCGTGGCGACCGGGCGGCGCAGCACATTGAAGACGGCCACCACCTCGGAGGGCTCACCGGTGGCTTCGACCTGGCCATGCCAGAAGCGGTTGCCGTGAACGGGCTCGGAGCCGTGCACGCCCGCGGGTCCCATGACGGACAAGGCCCCGGAACGCTGCCAGTCGGTGGTTCGTGGAAAGGGCAGCCACAGCTGCAAGGGGGCAGAGCCGACGGGTCGGGCCGGCACCAGCGCGGTGTAGGTGAGCTTGATCCTTCGAGATTCGCCAGGCGCTGGACTCGGCGTGCCCTGCGTCACAAAGCCAGGCACCCGCTCGGGCACGGGCGGAGCGTCCGGCGCCGACCCGCAGGCCGAC
>JBGCER010000318.1:0-38666 GCA_045106515.1 Myxococcota bacterium | reverse complement strand
GGGTCCGCAGACCCCGCCGCGATGACTACTTGGCCGCCTCGGCTTGCTCCAGCGGGTAGACGCTGATCAGCTTGCGGCGGTTGCGGGTCTCGAACTTGACGGTGCCATCGACCTTGGAAAACAGCGTCCAGTCCTTGCCGGCGCCAACGTTGGCTCCGGGGTGGAACTTGGTGCCGAGCTGGCGAACCAAGATGGAGCCGGCGGTGCAGACCTGTCCGTCAAAGAGCTTGACGCCGCGGTACTGCGGGTTGGAGTCGCGACCGTTTCGAGAACTACCTTGTCCCTTTTTATGAGCCATAGTTTAGCCCTCCGTGTCGATGCTGAGGATTTCGATGCGGGTCATCGCGGGGCGGTAGCCAACCTTGCGGCGCGTACGCTGCCGGCGGCTGTACTTGCGAGTGAGGCGCTTGGCGGCCAGGAAGTGGTCGACCACTTTGATCTGCACCGAGGCGCCTGCGATGGTGGGCTCGCCGAGGGTGACGCTGTCGCCACCGAGCATGAGCACACGGTCGAGGGTAATCTTGGTGCCAGGCTCGGCGTCGACGCGGTCGACTTCGATGGTGTCACCTTGGCTCACCTTGAACTGGCGACCACTGGTCTCTACGATTGCGTACATAGGATCTCCGCTTACCGCCACCGGGCGACGCACACGTCGAGTGCATGCTTGCTGGGCCCGTGGCGAGCCGGTGGCTAGTACGGCGTCAGAACGGGTGTGTCAAGGTTGCAGACTCAGTCCACGACCCGGCACCCTTCTTCGGTGCTGATGTGCTTGGCCACGACCTTACCCATGAATAGGCTCCGGGCGCGCACAGTCTTATCGTCCCAGTCGATCTTGATCTTTGCCACGTCGGGCTTGACCTTGATGTAGGCCCGGCAGGCTTCCTCGGTTCGCCCGGTGACGAAGAGGCAAGAGCAGGCTTCTTTCGCGGCATATCCCGAAGCGATTTTGAGCAGCCCCAGGTCGTATTTTTCAGGGGCCTCCGCCGTGGGTGTGCCTTCGACCGCGGCGGGCAGGGGCTCGAACGCCCACCGCGTCACAGGATCCACCGATGGGGGGGCGGCGGGTGCGGGCGTTTCCTCCTCCACATCGGATCCAGGGTCGGACACCTCGGGCGGGTCTGCGGGTACGTCGGCGGTCTGGGGTGGGGGTGGCGGCTCGGGTGGAGCCAGGGCTTTGGCTGCCGCGACGGCCAGCTCGACGAGGGCGCCGTGGGCGTAGGTGTCGTCTCGGTCATCGCCGGTTCGGGCGATGACCAGGTCCAGCTCCGGCACGATGTAGATCGCTTGGCGCCAGTGCCCTCTGGGCCCCCAGAACTCGATGGTGTCGCTATCGGGTGCTTCGATGTTTAGGTGTGGCACAGGTTTGTTGAGCCACAGGCCCCAGCCAGGGACGCCGTCGAGCTCGCCGTCGACCAGGCGACCGTGGAGCGAGTCGAGGGGCTGGCTGGCTTTGGCCATCCACCCTTCGGGAAGCATGCGTTGTTGTCCCCAACACCCGTCGTTCTTGAGCAGGGTGCCGTACCGCGCCATGTCGCGAGGCGTGAGGTAGAGGTAGCTGCTGCCGATAAAGACGCCGCTGCGGTCCTCTTCGAACACCGCCGAGGTGATGCCCATCGGCTCGAACAGCTCGGTCCAGGCAAAGCGTTCGCCGTGCTTTTTGGCCATCGCTGCGGTGACGACGCCGGACAGAAGCGTGGTATCGCCAGAGCTGTAACTGTAGCTTGTACCTGGAGGATCTCGAAGTTCATGGTTGGTGATGAACCGGACCATATCGTCCACGCCTTCGCCGAAGAGCATGGAGATCACCGACGATGCAGTGGGCGACTGCCCTTCATAGCTCTCCCGCCAGGCCAGTCCGCTACTGAATTCCATCAGGTGGCGCGGGGTGATCTGGCAGGACTCGGGGCGGGCGGACGTGACGTGGTCGCAGATGGACGCGTCGATGTCCAAGTATCCGCGGTGGGCGGCCATCCCGGTGAGCGTGGTGGCGACGGACTTGGAGGCGGACCACTGGAGGTGCGGGGTGTCGGCCGTGAAGTCGCGGCCGTAGCGCTCGTACAGGATGGTGTCGCCCCGGGCGATGACCAAGCCATCGGTGCGGACGCCCGTGCGGCCGTCCTCGTCCATCTGGGCCGGGAAAGCGTAGGCTTCGAGCTTGGCGACCGCATCGGCGGCCGCGTCCACGTCGGGCGCTTCCTGCCAGTCATTTGAGGGGATGCTGGCGGTCGGACACGAGCCGGCTGCGGCGGTGAGGTACATCAGTAGAGTGAGCATGCGCGCATGGTAGCGCGACACACGGGTACATGCGGGTTGGGGCCAAACGACCGTCGGATGGTTACCGTCGGCCTAGAGATGGGAGTTGTGACGCGTGATACGTGGTGTTCTCGGTCGAATCGGTCCCAAGGCCTGGCGTGTGATCGCGCTGGCGGTCGTGGTGATCGCGGTGTGGTCGTTCGCGTATAGTCAGGGTTGGACCGAGGGCTTGACCGTAGAAGTCATCCAGGCCTGGGTGGCCTCGCTCGGGTGGTGGGGCGTGGTGGGCTTCTTGCTCGGCGCCTGCATCGCCAACCTGCTCTACCTGCCGGGAATGCTCTTCGTGATCGCGGCCATCGTTCTGTATGGGGACATCGCCGGCGCCGCGGTGGGTTGGGCGGGCGCGTCGCTGTCCGCCACCACCACCTTCTTAGTGATGCGTGCGATCGGGGGTCAGCCCATGGGCGAGATTCGAAACCGCTATGCTCAGCGATTGCTCGAAGGTATGGAGCGACGCCCCATGTGGACCATCGCTCTTATGCGGACCTTCATGCAGAACTCGCCGATTTTGAACACGGTGCTCGCGCTCACCCCCGTGACGACGCGTGGCTACGTGGCTGGCACGGCCCTGGGTATGACCATTCCGGTGGCGGCCGCGGCGGTGTTCACGGGCTGGTTTGTGTAGGTCGGAGCGGGCCTATAGCGCCCGTCGACCCAATTGCATGCGCAGGGCGTCGAGCTCGTCTTGCACTTCATCGGTGGTCACGTCGGCATAGCGCTCAGGCAGCATTCGCCTGGCGCTCGCCTCGAAGACCGCCAGCAGCTCCATGAACCGCAACATTCGGGTGTCGCGGCTGGGGATCACGTCATTGGCGGCTTCGTCCAGGTCCGCCTGGGCGATCACATCCCGATCTTCTTCGCCGGCGCGGTTCGCCGCGGCCAGCAAGACCAGCTCCAGCTCTGCTCCGGAATAGCCATCTGTGGCATTTACCGCGTGCTTTAGGTCGATCCCCTCTTCGAGCGTGAGGTCGTTCTTGCGGATGAGGGCCTTGAGGATCAGCTCGCGTTCGCTGTCTTCTTCGGGGAAGAAGAACGGGATCTTCAAGTCGAAGCGACCGGGTCGTTTCAGGTCGACGTCGAGCTTGTCGGGTCGATTGGTCATCATCAGGATGACCACGCGTCCCCGGTGGCTGGTGTCCGACATGAACTCTTTGAGCCGGGCGATGACGCGGCTGCTGGTGCCGCCATCATTATCGCCGCCGGATAGGCTGCGGTCGGCCTCGTCGATGATCAGCAGCACGTACCCAAGGGCCTCTACGAGATCGAGGATCTTCTCTAGGTTTCCCTCGGTGCTGCCGACCCACTTCTCGCGGAAGTTCTTGAACTTGAGCACGGTGAGGCCGGACTCCTTGGCGAAGGCATTGGCCACGAAGGTCTTGCCGGTGCCCATCGGTCCGACGAAGATCATGCCCATGGGCACCCGGTTGGTCTGCCCTTCCTTGACCGCCTTGCTCACCCGCAACAGGTCCTTTTTGACGCGCTCCATGCCGCCGACGTGGCTGAAGTCGTGTTTGGTCTCTACAAACTCGACCAGGCCGTGGCACTCCTGCTCGATGATGACCTTCTTCCGACGGCCGACCTCGATGTAGGTGATGGGGCGCTTGGTCAGGCGAGCGCCGCGTAGGAGTCCGCGGATCTGCAGCAGAGACAGACCGGCGGTGATCTGAGCGAGGACATCGGTGCTCATCTCCATGGGAGATTCGGCACTATGGGCTTCGATGAACCGCTTGCGGTCTTCGATGCTCGGGAACGGGAGCAGGACGGTCTTGAGTTGGGGGCTGGCGACCACGCGCCGCGACACATCGGACAGGTGTTCGGTGACCAGAATCACCAGGTTGTCCGTGCCCAAAAATGAAGGGTCGCTAGACCACCGCTGGAGCGCCACCAGGTTCTGTTTGTCTTCGGTGGACATGAAGGAGAGGTCGCCATTGGGGGCGATGGTCTCCAAGAAATCCAGCACAACCCCGGATGATTGGCCGGCGGAGGTGATCAGCTCTTCGAGCAGGGGGATCACCTGTCCCGGATCCCTGGGCAATGCGCCGAGCTTGGCTCGGCCTTGGGTCAGGCGCCGGCCGTCGATGGCGCGGGAGAAGGCGTCTGCGTGGGTCGCGTCGGGGAAGGTCAGGCCTTGGGATACGTCGTACCCCACCACCACGTCTCGGGTTCGACCCAGGAACCGCTCCAAGAATCGACCGAGGTCAACCCAGTGCGTCTTGCCGTTGGCGTCGGTCCAAGGCTGAACATCGCGCACGTTGCCGTGCAGCAAGAACAGGCTGGCTTCTCCAGCTAGGTAGCGATCGCGCAGCTCGTGGACCCAGGGGGGCATCGACATGGGGCGGCCTCCAACGGTTCGACCGTATCGCAGTGGCGCGGCCCGTCACCACATGGGTGGAGGCCTCCACTCGATTGTGGTGCTCTGTCCAGGTTCTGGCGCTTGGATCTCGACCCATTCGCTGCGGTGCCATGCGACCAAACGGTAGTTGGAAAGAGGCTTATTTAGGTGGATTTGCACTCGTTGTAGGGCTCCGCTTTCGGATGGAATGGCGGTGAACTCCGCCCCGAGCAGGCGCGTGGGCTGGGGGGGGGACGGACCAGGAGCGGCGCTAATCCTGGAGAAGGCGGTGTCGAACAGGTGGCCCTGCAGGCTAAGGCGCAAGGTCCGGGCTCCGGTTCGCTCCAGGCGATGGGCGGTTGGCGACAAGGAGGCGACGAGCCACTCGGGTGGGGCTTGTGGGTGCACAACCCGCTGGCGTGCGGCTCCGTACATGGCCGTGAAGGCATCAGGTGCCGTCAGGATGAGGGTCGGGCGCGGATCGGAGGCCAGGAATGCGGCCTCGGTCTTGGTTCGAGATTGAAGGCCGCCGAGCACCGCACCCGTCACGGCGAACGTGGCTGCCCCTCCGAGTCCATGCACGGCCATCAAGGTGACGGCGGCCGTTCGGCGAACCCACCGGAGTCCGCCGCTGGACGCCGCGGCATCGGCGATCAACCACGCGAGCACCCCACTGGCGCCAGCGGTGGGAGCCACGTAGCTCCACGGCCCCAGCGGCCCAGACAGCATGGGGATCGTGGCGCCGACCGCCCCGAGGGCGAGGACGAGAATGCCCGCCCTGGCCGGCGCTGCCCCCTTTCGAAGCGTCGATCCGGTCCAGCCTGCGATCAGCGCGGCGACGGTGGCGCCCAGCCCAATGAGGATGGCGGAATCAGGGCTTCGAAACGCCCAGTCCGCCGGAAATCCCGCCAGTAGAACGGCGGCTGCGATACAGCTGCGCCACGGCGCGATCCACAGCCAGCGGAGGGACTCCGAGGCGGGGCTGACGTAGGCGCCGCTCTGGACGGTTCCGTAGTCCAAGAGCAGATAGGCTGCGCCGTAGATCGCCACCAAGGCGCCCACGGACGCGAGTCCCACCGCCCGCCGCTTGGCAGGTGCCGCAATGAGCCACCACACCGCCGTGTAGGCGCACCAAGCCAGACCGGCCTCTCCGGCGAGTAACGCCGCAGTGAGCCCAAGAATGGACCCACCGATGCGGCCTCGCATCGCCGCGAGCACGCCGCACCCACCCAGGGTGGTGGCGACCAAGCCGCTTCGGCCCGCCAACCACCCGAGGGCGGCGGATTGGCTGGGTGCGACGGCGAAAAGCACCGCCGCCAGCAGGGCCGCCCACGGGGGCAGGAGCCGTCGAAACAGCCGCTGCATGACAGCGACCGAGGCGAGGCTCCACAGCCATGAGTGCACGAAATGCAGCTCGGCCCGCACGCCGAACAGCGCCAGATCGAGGGCCGTAAGCGCCGACGAGAGTGGTCGAAGGAAGGCAATTTTTAGACCAGGGGTGGCCCACCAAGGCGCCAGGCCCATCTCTTGCTGTGCTCTGAGGGTCTGCGGGTCGCCGATGGCCCAGCGATAAAGGTCCCCTGGCCCGGCGGTCGGATGCTGCCCGTTCTGAGCCAGAATATGCACCCAGTCATCGGCCAGGAATCCACTTTGAAGCGCGACCCACAGCCCGAGCACGGCGGCGATGCAGCATGGGAGCAGCCACGCCCATGGGGGCGGTGTGGAGTCGGGAGAGGTCATGGGGCCGCAGTCTATGCCGGCTTGCGCGACGGGCCCGGTCTGGCGTAGGTATCGGTCGGGAGTGAGTCGTGGGTCGACGAGAAGCGAACAAGCAGAAGAAGCGGTCCGACCTGCTCAGCGCGGGCCAGACCGCCTTTCTGGAGCAGGGGTACCACGGCACGAGCGTGGAACAGATCGCGGCGTCTGCCGGGGTTGCCCGCGGCACGTTCTATTTGTACTTTGACGGGAAAGAAGCCCTTTTTGAATCGGTAGTCGATGGCTTTTTTGTCCCGCTGATGCAGGTGTTCGATCAGGTGGAGGCGGCTCTGGCGACGGCGCTCAGCCCTGCGGAGTGTCTGGCGGTCTATCAGCAGATGGGCGTGTCCATCGCGGTTGTGGGATTGAGCCAGAAAGATACGGTGCTCCTGATATTTCGCGAGATGAGGAGCCCCAACGTCCCGGCGCTGCGCGCTCGGGAGCTCCGGCTCGTCCAGCGCATCACCGCGCTCACGCAGCTCGCCATGGATCGGCGCTTGGTGCGGCAGGGCGATCCTCGACTGTCCTCGCTGATCATCCTGGGTGGGATCGAGCGGTTGTACTTCGAGGTTCTGGCGGGCGACATGGACTTCGCCGATCCGCGGGATGTGGCGTCGGAGGCGTCGGTCTTGCTCTCTCGCGTGCTCGGGCTGGACCTGGATGCCCTGTCCACCGCCCAAGATCGAACGCGGGACTAGCTGCGGGTCAGCCTGGGCCTGCGAGCACGGCTCCGGCGGCTTCGATCCTCACGGCGAGCAGCTCGTCGGCCAGGTGTGGCGTCACGGGAAGGCCCTGGGTGAGCACCCCGGCGCGGGCGGCCGCCTTGAGTGCGGCCAACCGGACTTCTAGGCTTTCATCGCCCAGGCTCGTCTGCAGGACGCGCTTGGCGATGCGTGTGTTCTTTCGCGGAGCGTCGTCGATTAGCATGGCGCGCACGGCGAGCTGCACGGCCAATGCGCGGGTCTCGGGATCTTGGCTGAGCATCATCTCATCGAACAGGTCTGCCCCCGTCGCTCCGCGGGCGGCCAGCGCCATCTCTGCGTAGGCGCGAGCCAGATCTGTTCCGCCATTTCTGGCCTTCTTGATGAGCGTGGTGGCTCGGTCCCCCTCAAGGTCGACGAGGTAGTCCAGGGCTTCGAGGGCAGCCATCGGGTCATCGCCATTGAGCGCGTCTTCCAACAGCTTGGCGCCAGTGTCGTCACCGATGAGAATGCGGGCGGTGGCGTAGGCGAGCACCACCTCTTCTTCGATCCAGTCTTCGCCCGTCTTCAACGCGGCGGCGAGCCGGGGGTTACCGGTTCGCCCGACGTCCAACAGGAACGCGGTTTCTAAGCCGATATTTCCGTTCTCGATAGCAATGGCCAGGGGCTCCAGGGCGCTCTGGTCTCCCATCTGAAAGGCGCCGAGTTGCAACGGAGCTTTTCGCCAGGCGGCGCGCTCAGCCCTCCACGCCTTGGTCAGCGCCGCTTGGGTACCCGAGTGTCCCGCCCGCGCAAGGTAGCCGGCGGCGGCCCCACGAGCGTAGGGGTCTGCCAGGCCATCAGACCGAGCCACGAAGCCTTCGAGGAGTGCGACTGCGGCAGCCTCGTCGAGGCGTTGGGCCAAGGCGCTGACGGCTTGTGCCTGAACCCAGGCGTCTGGATCCCACAGCGCCCGAGTGGCGTAGCCGTCGTCATCGGCGGCGCTGGCCGATTGGATGAGCAGGGCCAGCGCCCGCGCTCGGACCGACGGCTCTTCGCTCTGTGCTCCGGAGACCAGGATGGCTGTGGGGGTGGCGATCTCGACGCCCTCTGCGGATTCGGGCAGGCTTGGGTCGGACCAAGTCACGCGCTTCTTGCCGCAGCCGGCGGTCATCAGCAGGATGCCAGCCAACATGAGGGTCAGGGACGGCTTCATTGGCTGGCCGGCTGGGCGCCCAGGTAGGACAGGCGGGCTCGCGCGCTCGGGTTCTTAGTGTCGATGGCCAAGACCCGGCGGAACGCCTCTCGCGCCTCGACGAGGTCTCCGCGATTCTCCGCTTCCACCCCCAGGCGCCAGTCGGTGGACACGGCGTCGGCGAGCGCCCTGCGCGCTGCGCCAAGGCCAAAGGAGGCTCGCTTGGTGAGCACGCCGTTCTTGGTGGTGCCTAGCACTTCTTCGAACCCATCGCGGGCGGTGGTCCAGTCGCCGGCATTGGCTTTGGCGATGGCGGCGTCGAGCTGCTTGCTCAGCGCGGCTTCGGAGGCCGAGGGGTTCCAGCCGGTCCGGGTCAAGACGGCGGGATCGTCGCGAAACCGCTCTCGAAGGTCTTCTGTCGCGTCTCGGCGCGGGTAACGAGCCAAGAGCGCATCGCGGGATCGCTCCCGACTGGTTCGCTCCGCTTCGGTCTCTTTGAGGCGGTTTTCTAGGGTGTCCAACATGAGGTGTTCTCCCGCCGTGAAGGACCATCGCTCGGCGGCGCGGTTCCCTTTCTCGACCAAGAGAATGCGGTAGAATGCGGCTAAAGCCGGCGCAGAACGCCGATTACGCATATCGTCGACGCCCTCGTCAAAGAGCTGGTCGACGGAGAGGTCGGCCGTCGCGGGGTCCAAATCCAAGGTCCATGACGGAGGCAGCGGCGTGGGTACGGGGGGCAATGGCACCGCATTGGAGCGCGGCATGAGCAGCAGGGCTCCCGCGCCCACAAGGATCGCGGCGGCCAATGCGAGCATGCCGACCGACAGGGATCCCATAGCGAGGGGTACCCAGGGGCCACGGCGGGGCCGGCCCTCGTCGACGGTGATCTCGGGAGGCTGTGTATGGCCGATCGCTCGCGGTGCCCGCGACGGTGGCGTCTGGGTCTGCCCGCGCCCCGGGGCGGGGACCGCCGACTCTACGTCCCACGATGGGGCGGGTTCATTGGTGCGCGAGTCGGTTTGGCTGGCCGCGGTGTCGAAGAGGACGAAGCGGAACTCGGTATTGCCGATCCGGAGCACATCTCCGTGATGAAGCTCACAATTGGCGATCCGCACTTCATTGACGTGGATGCCGTTGGAGCTGCCACGGTCCACCAGGCTCCATCGGCCTTCGACCATCATGACGTCGCAGTGATGGCGTGATGCGGCAGGGTCGAGCACCACAACATCGCGGAACTCGGACCGGCCGATCGACAGGCCGTGGGCGGGCACCAAGTAGGTGCCTTGGGCCAAGTTTGGGCCCCGGATGACGTCGAGCCGCGCGTCGGCGCTGGCTCGCTCGCGAGTGCTCTGCGGCGTGTAGCGGGGCGCGCCGACCATACGGCGCAACTCGATGGTAAACGGGTCGATAAGTAGGATTTCTCCGGGTTCCATCATGCGCGGTCGGTCGATGCGATGGCCTCGGCACCAGGTGCCATTGCCCGAGCCGAGGTCTTCGACCTGAACCCCGGTCTGGCTGACGCTCAGGCGTGCATGTGCGCGCGAAACACCAATATCAGGCAACACGATTTGATTGGTTTCGGCGCGCCCTAGGCTGTACGAGCCCGGGGGCAGTGGCATGGTGCGGTCCGTTTGGCCCGGCTGCCGAACGATGATCTCAAACCCAGTCAAGGTAGGCTCCATCGGGCATTAGAAGGGCCAATACCAGGGCTTTTTGGGGTCGGAAGGCGGCGGGCCCTCGGCCGTCTCATCATCGGGCAGAGACTCCTGCACTTCGTCGCTCCATCGCACGGCAAAAGCGTGTTCGGACAGGGTGATCACGTCGCCTTCCTTGAGCGCCTTGTGGTCGGTGACGCGCAGGCCATTGACGAACACTCCGTTGCGAGAACCGGCATCGCGCAGCCACAGAGAGCCCCCATCATAGAGGAGCTGGGCGTGGTATCGGCTGACACCATCGTCGCGTACCACAATGTGGTTGTCGTCGGCACGGCCCAGAGTCAGGCCCCCATCGGGAACCTTGAAGATCTGGCCACTCAACGCGCCGGCAGTGCACATCAGGACGGGCACATCGGCCATCCAACCCTCCGCAACGGTCAGTCTACCGGGGCTGTGTGGAGCGTGCTACGCCTGGGTCATGACGTCGTAACTGATCGAGGCCTAACGCCAGGTCTGGTTTGATCCCAGTGAAGTGGGCAAAGGCCCTGGCGGCCTGATGCAAGAGCATCGCATGACCGGTCTGTACTCGGCGCCCGGTTGCGGCGAGGGCCCGCAGGTGCGGTGGATCGGGATCCCAGTAGTTGAGGTCGACCCACGCCGCGTCGGGCTTCAACTGTTCGAAGCGCAGGCCCTCGACGGCGGCCCGGCCGGGCTGGGGCAGTGTGTTCACGACGAGGTCCGCGCAGGGCAGGGTTGGATCGTCTGGCCACGGCAGCGCGCGAACCGTGGTTGTACCTGGTGAAACAAGCGCTTGTGCATGTGCGAGGGTTCGGTTGTACACGATGACGTCCGCGGCGCCGCGGTGTTGCAGGGCGGAGACGATGGAGCGGGCGGCCCCGCCGGCCCCCAAGACGATCGCTCGGGCGCCACTCGGGTCGACCTGGAGCTCGTCGAGACCGTCGAGAAAGCCCTGACGGTCCGTGTTGTAGCCGTGCAACTCGGCGCCTCTTCGCACCACCGTATTGACGGCGCCGCACGCCTCTGCGTCGGGGCCTAGGACGGCGAGGTCAGGCAGAATCGCCACCTTGTGGGGCAGAGTCAGGTTGGCGCCGTGAATTCCGAGGTCTCGCAGGGTCTTCGCCAGATCGACGTCTGGTTCTGGAGTATCTAACGCCACATAAACGGCGTCGATCCCATGGTGTTGAAACCAGGCATTGTGCAGTGCGGGGCTCAAGCTGTGGCGGACCGGGTGGCCCACGACGGCGTAGACTTGGGTTTGTGCGGTGATCGGCGACCCACTCATGGGGTCGGTCCGGCACCCGCCAGAAGGGCGCGCGCCTGCGCCACGTCGGCCGTCACCTGGGCCACGAGGCCGTCGACGCTGGCGAAGCGCTGCTCATCGCGCAGTCGCTGCGTGAAGTGCACCCGCACTTGGGCATCGTAGAGATCGCCATCGAAGTCCAGCAGATGGACCTCGACGGACTGGGCGCTGGGGCCGAACGTGGGTCGAACCCCCACATTGGCCACCCCGGCAACACCCGTGGCGGTGGGGGTGTCCATGCGCACTGCATAGACCCCCGCCTTGGGCACGAGCTCGGTCTGGGGGCGCACGTTTGCCGTGGGGAAGCCCAGGGTCCGGCCGCGTGCATCGCCGTGTACAACGGTGCCGCACACCTGATGAGGCCGGTCGAGCAGCTCCGCCGCAGCGGCGACGTGGCCCTCAGCGAGCAAGGTTCGGATCCGGGAACTGCTGATGGTCTTTTCGTTCAACTGAAAAGGATCAACCTGATATACGGGTACATTGAGTACGTTCCGTAGGGTCTCCACAGAGCCCCCCCGGGCCTTCCCAAACCGAAAGTCCCACCCCACGACGACCGCTGCGGCTCGTAGTCGGCGTTGCAAGACCTCGGTCGCGAACCACTCGGCATCGTGGGCGGCGTAGGCCAGGTCGAAGGGCTCCACCACGACCCGAGTCGCGCCGTGGCGCACCAGCTCGCGCACGCGATCGTCCAGGGTCTGGATCCTGGCGATGGGGTTGTTCGGCCGGAGCACGTCTCGGGGTGCGGGGTCGAAGGTGAAGGCTGTGGGGATGACGTCGCGCTTCGAGGCGAGCTGGACCGTGCGGCTGAGCAGGGAGCGATGACCCAGGTGCACCCCGTCGAAGTTGCCAATGGTGACCACGGAACGCGAACCATCGGCTGGCCAAGCGGAAGATCCGGGGATGAGGGGAGCGTGGGGCAACCGGTCTCCAGGGGGGCGGCGCAGGTAACCGCACAGCTGGCGGGGCGCTGCACCCCGGACTACGCTCGCGACGGTGTTTTGGAGGATGGCGTGCGCAAGTCTGTGATGCTGATGGCGATGTTGGCTGCGGGGGCGGGCTCGGCGGTCATCGCCTCGTCCGCGTGGGCAAACGGGGTCTTTGGCAGCGACGCTCCGTCCCGCATACCGGTGCCCGCTCGAACCTTTTCCGCCACCTTCGAGGACGTGGGTGGCACCCAGGTCAAAGCCAGCCGAGTGACGCTCAACGGCGAGGTCTTCGTCTATGGAAAGCTCGGATCGGCCCAGGTGACGGTGCCGTTCGAGCGGATCAAAGACGTGCGGATCGAGAAAGCGACCAACCCGCTCAAGCGCGTGGCGGTGGTCACGCTCACCGACGACACCACGCCGGTCCGCATCGAGGTGGACGATGATACGGCCTGGTTCGGGAAGGCTCGATTTGGCAACTATAAACTAGAGATGCGTGACTTGCGGGTGGTGAGTGGATTCAGCCTCCAGGCCACGCCATGAGGCGCTACCTGGGGGTGTTGGGCATCCTCGCCGCGTGTACCGGCGCGCCCTCGGCCGAACCCGAGCCGACCCCGAACCTCGCCCAAACCGCCCCGGTGTCCGGCGACAGCCTGATGGTGACCCTGTCCATCGATCCGGGCAATGCCAACCCATTGGTGGCTCCGTATCAGGTGAGCGGCTGGATTATCGACCTGGTCAACCCGGGCTTGGTTCGGCGAGCCATCGGGCCCGATGGGGTGATGTTTGAACCGGCCCTCGCCAAGGACTGGTCCTTTAGCGACGACGGCCTATCCCTGACCTACAACCTGCGTTCAGACATTGTGTTCGAAGATGGGACCCCGCTCACCGCCGACGATGTGGTGTTCACCTATGAGCTCATCGCCGATCCGCGCGTGGCGTCCAATTGGCAGGGGGACGCCAAGAATATCGCGTCGGTGACGGCAAATGGGCCGCACTCGGTCACGTTCGCCTTCAACGCGCCGCAAAACCCGCTGTTGCTCCAGGGCCTCACCATTCGCGGCATTATCGCCAAGCATGTGTTCGAGAGCGTGCCAAGGAATGGGCTGCGAGAGCACGACTCTGGCCGCAGCCCCACCGCGAGCGGTCCCTTCCGAGTCGCCTCTTGGGTGCCCATGCAGCGCGTGATCTTGGAGCCCAACCCCAAGGCCCCGTCGGACTGGACTCCCAAGTTAGATCGTATCGTATTCCGGGTTCAGTCGGAGCCTTCAACGCGGAAGCTCGCGACGCTCAAAGGCGAGGTCGACCTAGACCCGGCCGTCGAGCCCGGACAAGTGGCGGAGTACAAGGGACGCGATGACCTGGAGCTGGTCTACCAGCGGTACGACTCCATGGTGTACCTGGGGTACAACCTCACAAAGCCCAAGTGGAACGACAAGAATGTGCGCACGGCATTGGCGCTGGCCACCGATACCCAAGCGCTGATCGATCGCGTCTACACGCACGACGGCGAGGTGTTCGCTCATCCCTGCGTGAGCACGGTGGGGCCGAACCTGGGCGGGTGGAGCGCCTCGGACATCACGCCTCTGCCGCACGATCCCGCTCGGGCGTCCGCCTTGCTCGCCGAGAGCGGCTGGGCGGATGCGGATGGTGACGGTGTGCTCGATAAGGATGGGGAGTCCTTGCGAGTGCGGGTCATGTACCAAAACGGCGATGATGCCACTCGGGACCTGCTGACCTTGATGCAGCGCCACTGGGCAGCGGTCGGGGTGGATCTCCAGATGGAGCCGCTGGACGGCACCACCTTCCAGTCCCGGGCGCGTAGCAAAACCTATGATGCCGTGCTGTGGGGATTTGGGAATAATCCCCTGGTGAAGCCGGCGATCACGTGGTCGTCTACCGGTTCCTACAATTGGTTTGGCTATTCCAACTCTCGGGTCGATGCCCTGTTGGCCACCGGGGAGTCCGCGCCAAAGCTCGAGGATGCCCAGGCGGCGGTGCGTGAGGCTCAAGGGCTAATCTACGAAGATCAACCTGTGCTTTTCTTGCTTTGGCTCGATGGTGTGATGGTGCGCCAGAGTCGATTTAAGGATGTGCAGCACGACACGTTCAACGCGGTACGGAGCGCGGAGAACTGGTGGGTGCCCACGCCCTTGCAGAAGTACTGAGGGCCAATCCGGGCTTGCGGTTCACCGACGCGAAGGGCCGACACGCCGCAATGTGCGCACGGCGGCCACCACCAGCGCAGCGCCGAGCGCCCACCAGAACAGCCCGCCCACCACGAGCTCGATGGAGACTCCCGAGGGAGACCCGCTGGTGAATGATCGACTCGCCACGGGGAAGACAACGTCTTGGGCGAGGTCGTCCAGTGCGGTGTAGCGCAGAAGCTGGTGGCCGAGCACCGCGATCATCGGGATGGACAGGGGGACGCCCAGCCCTGCGAGCACAGGCACAGACCAGGCGGCGGCGGGGGATTTGAGGCGGATCGTCAAGAGCGCGGCCAGGCTGAGGGCGGTGAGCCACAGGCCCATGGTCCAGGTCATCCCGAAGAGGAGTCGAGACGCCGGGACCCACGTGAAGATCAGGTTTCCCATGGAGGAGGGCCGGAGGTAGGTGTCGCCGTAGGGGGCGGCGGCGTTCATGAATATTTTGGGTTGGGAGGCCACAAAAGCGACGGTTCCCATGACGACCAAGGGGCTGACTCGCAGCGCTGCGGCCAAGACCTTGAACCCCACAATGCGCGCTGGGCTGTAGGTGGTGGCCAAGAGCAGGGGCAGGGTTCGCCGCCGACGGTCTTCATTGATGGAGGCCACGAGGACCAGGACAGACAGCACGAGGGCGCCCAGCCCCGCCAGTAGGCCTCCTGGGATGAGGATGTCGTCGTCGAGTCCGTACAGCGCCACAAAGAGCAGGACGATCAACAGCCATGCGCCGGTGGCGATCCACACGCCCCAGTTGAGTCCACCCCCCGCTTTTGTGAGGAGCTCCCGCCACAATACGGGGTCGCCCACGACCGGGATACGGAAGGTCGTGCGGGACAAGCCCAGTCTAGGCAGCAGCCACATCAAGGTGCGAACGTAGAGCAGGCTGCCTGATGCCAGCAGAACGACGCCCAACCCCATCGCCACAATGAGCTCCGTTGGGGAGCTGAGGTTCTCGGTGGGGGTATAGGCGCGTCCGCCGGCCGCCATTGCCTGGATCCAACCCCAACCCCCGATTTGCAAGGCAGCATGCGGGATCCATCCGAGTCGCCACCCCGGCCAGGCCTTGATCGTGGGGTTCCAACCGCTGTCGAGGCCCTTGCGGAATCGCCACGTCGCGACCATCGCGCAGACAGCGACCGTCGATACCCAAGGAATCAGGCCAAACAGACTGATGGAGTCGGCCTTGTCCAAGACCACGAATGGGAAGAGGTAATTGGCGTCGGTGCGGGTCAGCATGGAGGAGGTTCGACGCAGAGCGTCGCCGTAAAGGGCTGGGAGAATGCCCAGAAATAATACCATCCACCCAAGAATCGCGATCATGGGCAACGCAGCTCGTCGGGTCACCACCGCCATCGCGACGCCGATGGCCGCCAAGGTCAGTCCTAGGGAACCGATAATGACGACGGCGGACACGGTCTGCGTGATCGACACCCCCCCCAACGTGGGGATGATGGACAGGATGGGCAAGCAGCCCAGCATGACCAGGACTGTGGTGATCCCCGTCGCCCCGACGTGGGTCCACAGCGCCTGCACGGGCCGGATCCCCGTGAGAGAGAGGAGCTCTAGAGTGCCGGTTTCTCGCTCTTCTTGGGCCGCTGATACGAACTGAACCGGCAGGATGATCGACACGTAGAGGGTCGCCAGAATCACCGTGGCCCGGAACAGGGCGCGCCCGAGGGTTCCCACCGAGTTTCCGGGTCCAGTGATGGTGGTGCTCGCGATCACCGCCATGACGACGAGGGTGAACAGCAGCGGCGGGAACACCCGGAGCAACACGAATTGCCAGCGCTTCGAGCGCCGCCGCAGCTCCCGTCCCAACAGCACCCACCGGGGTCGAGCCACTTACTGCACCAGCCCCTTGGTGAGCTTCATGAACACCTCCTCCAACGATGGGTCTCGCTGGGAGAGGTGCCGCAGATGCACGTCGCGGCTGTGCAGATGGGACGCGATGTCCGCCAAGTCCATCTGGCGAGCCAAGCTCAGGCGAACGGTCTTGGACATCTCGTCGAAGACCGCTTCTTCGACGGCGGGAAGCTCTCGTAGGACCACGCAGGCGCGCTTGTCATCGGTGGTCTTCAGGTCGATCTCGCGGGCATCACGGGAGGCTTCGATGATGTCTCCGAGCTCGCCCTGGGCCACGATTTCGCCCCGCTCCATAATGGCGATTCGATTGCACACCTCGGCGAGCTCGGACAGGATGTGGCTGGACAGCAGAATGGTTTTGCCCATGCTGCGCAGCTCTTTGAGGATCTCTCGGATCTCGATGCGAGCGCGGGGGTCGAGGCCACTGGCCGGCTCGTCCAGGACCAGCACCTGGGGATCGTGCACCAAGGTCCTCGCCAGGCCGAGACGCTGCTGCATGCCGCGGGACAGGGTGTCGACGAGCGCGTGCTCTTTATAGGTCAGGTCCGTGAGTTCCAGCAGCCCGCCAACCAGGTTTCGCCGGTCTTTACTGGCGATCCCATAGGCGGCGGCGAAGAAGTGCAGGTACTCAGACACGGTCATGTCTCGGTACACACCGAAATCATCGGGCATATACCCCAGGATTCCGCGGATCTCGTCCTTGTTCTTCCACACGGAGTAGCCCGCCACCTCGGCGTCGCCGCTGGTGGGCTCTAGCAGCGTGGTGAGGATGCGGATGGTGGTGGTCTTGCCCGCGCCATTCGGCCCGATGAAGCCGAAGAGATCGCCTTCATGCACGTGGAGGTCGATGCCTTGCAGCGCCTCCATGGAGCCGTAGCGCTTGACGAGCTGTTGGGTGCGAATCACGGTTGCTCCGGGGAGGCCATACCAGGGATTGTGAGGGGGGCCCGCAACACGGTGAGTGTGCGAGGGTTTGGGGTCAGCCCTTCGAGGATGCTCTGCTCGACGGGACCGTCGATGATCCCAAGAACCACCGCGTCGAAGGCGTCGTGGCGCAACGTGCCGCGTCGGGTTTCGGGCATGAACGTGGCGGTGGTGCGGGCCCAGGCGTTGTGGTCCGAGAGCGACAGGGCTTCCTTTTGGTAGTCCAGTCGCTCACCTCGTGTACGGTTATTCGAGTAAAGAACACGAGTATCGCCATCTGGTAGATCGCCGACTGCGACTTCGTCATTGCCGAGCATGACGACGGCATCCGCGAGGTCGAAGCCGCTGGCATTGCGCAGCTCCAACGAGTCGTCGGAGATGCGGCGAATGGAGAGGGCCCCTCGATTTTGCTCGGTCCAGGTGGTGCGGACAAACGACAGGGTCCAGGTGTCTGCGTCCCACTTGAGGGCGGTTCCCGCGGTTCCGTGCACGACTTCGACCGCCTTTTGATAGCCGCCGTCCTCCAGGGGCTCGGCCAGGCCATCCCCGACCCCCGAGGTCATCGAGAGGGAGGTGCTGCGCGTGGACCACACGCCATACCAAGACGTCCCACGCCAAAGACCGGTATCGGGCAGAATATCGACGACTTCATACCGGGTGACGACCGCCTGACTGCCCTTGACATAGGACGTACCCAGCAAGGCGAGCCCGCTGAAGATGGCGATGCTCACGGGAAAGGTGATCCAGGTGAGCGGCTGTCTGCGCAGGCTGCGTAGAACGAAGTAGTCCAGCGGCCCAATGACCACCAGATAGACGGCTGCGAAGGCCAGGAGCCAGGTCATGGGAATGGGTGCAACACCCGGAATATCGATGAGGAAGGCGTGGATTTTGCCCCACCATCCTGTGTGGTCGCTACCGTAGAGTAACTCTTCGGTCGGATAGGGGCCTTCGTCGAGGCTCACGCTGGTGTTCATGGCGTTGGCCATGGTGTTTGACAGAGGCACGGGGCTCAGGGCCGAGGCACCGGGCTCGGGAAGCCACAGCAGACGCCGCCACAGGACCTCGCGGTCCATTCCGCTGCGCAGGGGTGCCACGAGGGGGTCGACGGCGAGCACGTGCACCGTGCCTAGTCCGTACCGGCCCATGGTCCAGATCGCGTCGCTTCCTTCGGCGGTGAGGACCTCTACATGACGTTCGGGGTCGGTCCGTGGACGGGCCATGGCTTGGGGCGCGAGGGTGCCACCGTCCGTGCTGACGTTGCCGAGCATCGCCCAGCTCCCGTAACCGTCCCGCACGCCTTCCAAGGTGACCGGTAGGAGGTCCGCCAAGGGGCCGTCGCCGAGCTGGCGCCACTTGGTGGTGGTGGTCACGAGCAGGTGGCCACCGCCGGCGACCCAGCCCCGGACCGCATCGACTTGCTCCGGCGTCAACTTGCTCGGGTCGGCATCCATCCAAATCAGCCAGTTCAGGCTGTCGAGGCCCTGCACCCGCTCTGGGACTGCGAAGACGGGGATCAGGCCCACTCGAACATCGCGCAGCGTGTCCGCGTCTAGGCCCTCGTGGGTCTGACGGGCGGGGACGCGACCGCTCCAGGTGGAAGAGATGGCCTGGACTCCGCCAGCTTCTTCGCCAATAACACCGATTGCAACATCATTTTTGTCGACCCAGCGGATCGGCACCTCAGCGGCGACCGACCGGGTGCCGGCGATCCACTCCACCGTGCGAGAAGCCCCGCCCATACCGGGCTTATACAGGATATGAACCTCTTTTTGCACGCCGGCGGGGAGCTCCACACGGCGGCTGAAGGCCAGGTTCTCGCCCGAGCCGGTGCGCGTGTTCACAACCAGGGTGCCTTCGAGCGGTTCACCAAGGTTGGCGAGCCGCACGTGCATCGTGCTCCACTCGTGGTTGCGCGCGATTCCGTCGGCGACCGGGGTCACCTTGATGCGAACCAACGGGTCCGCGAGTGCGGCGATATTGTCGATAATGCCGTCTTCGTCGGTGTCGGTATCGACTGCCGGCTGTTGGGCCAGGCTAGGAATAGACAGGCACAACACCAACACGGCCAGGAGCCATCGGAACGCGATCATCCTCGCCCCCAGGTGCGGATACGAGCGGCGAGCCGCAGGAAGAGCAAGGCGGAGAGCACGAGCAGCCCGACCCCGGAAAAGAGGATCTCCCAGGGCATGGCAGAGGGAGCCGTCACGGGCATGAGCAAGCGGGCCGGCAGCGACACCCAGTAGGCATCCCGCAAAACCCAAGTCAGGAAGCTTGGAATCAGCACGAGTGAGGCAATTAGGCTGACCGCCGCGCCGTACGCGCCGCCCGGATTGCGGACCCGTAGGGCGACCCACATGGAGGCCAGAGCCGTGAATAGCCAGAATACGAGCAGCCAAATCCCGGTCATGGCGCCACGTACCGCTGAGCCGGCCACGACCGAAGTCCAGTCGGATCGGCCCGAGACACTCAGCGAGTCCAAGTAGGGGAAGCCGAAGAACAATAGGGGCAGAGACAGGAGCATGACCGGCAGCGTGGGCAGGCTCATGGCGAACAGCTTGCCCCATACGATTCGAGTCGACGATAGGCGGCTAACGAGGACCATATCGAGTGTGGAACCCCGTCTTTCCTGCTCGATGCTGCCTGCGGCGAGCCAGACGGTGAGCAGGAGCGCGACCGCGGCGTTGGCCGCACCCACGGTGAGCAGTCCGCCCGGAATCAGCCAGAGCGCAGATTGGGCGATGGCGAACAGCGCGAGCCCCCAGCCGATCATGAGCGGCAGGCCCCCCCGGCCCCACGCGCTGACCCGAGCTTCTCGCCACGCCACCGGGTTGTTCCAAATCTTGTGACCCTGGCTCTTGCGGCGGCGCGCACGGTCGCGGCCCATCTGGCTCAGCATGCCCTCGAAGGCATCGACCAAGTCCATGCCCAAGCGCAGGTAGAACCAGGTGCACAACAAGATCAAGACGTGGGTGCACAGCCAGCACAGCCCGATCCCAATCACCCCGACGATCCACACCGAGGTGCTTGGAGTGCCACTTTGTGAGGCAAAGAACAGGCTCCATGAGGCGATGACGCCGATCGGCAGCACCGTGATGCACATCACCAGGAAGACGCCGCCGGTGATCATCATGGCCTTGCTACGCCATACATCTTCTGAGAAGTATCGACGAAGCTCCGCATTTGCCATTTTTAGCTGGAAGAGCTTCGTGCCCAAGTGCCAGGTGAGCAGCACCGCGGGCACATAGGTGAGGGGCAGTAGCAACCCAGACCACGTGCCCGCCGATGCGAAGAATGGACTGACCTGCGCCGTGGATGCGGGAGAGGCTGTAATCAGCGCATAAAGTCCGGGTAAGGCTAGGAACGCTAGAATAGCCCAGCCTACGGCCGCCAGCGTGGCGATGACCGGCGACTTGGTGAAGAGCCCGAAGAAGGCGCCCATGACGCCCATCACCACTAAGCAGACCGCGTTGCCCACGGTGACGAGCAGGACTTCGGTGATACTGACGCCACCGAGCGTGGTGACCAGCGCCATCAGGGGCAGCGATCCCAGGACCACGGTGAGCAGGGACGTGAGCCGAGAGCCCACCTTGGCGGCCAGTAGTGAACTGGCGGTGAGCGGCGTCAGGACCAGGAGGTCGAGGGTGCCTTCAAGGCGCTCCTCCACGATGGCCGCAGAGGTCATCATGGGGGCCATGCACAGGCCGATGACCATCTGAATGACGGTGAAGGAGATGAAGAGGTAGCGCCCCATGTACTGCTGCTCAGTCAGCTCCACCCAGCCGCTGGTTTGGAAGGCGATGGTGGTCCAGATGCCGAAGAGCAATAGGACGAGCAACGCGCCGGAAAACCCTGCTCGAAGCGCGTACGTTTGCCATCTTCGCGAGGTTCTTGCGGCTTCGCGCCACAGCACCGCCGAGCCTTGACTCATCCGTTCTCCTCGTCGTCATCGGACCGGGTGCCGGCGCGCTTCCGAGCCGCCAAGAGCCTACCTGCGTACGACTCGGGTTTGTGGGTCTGGCGCGGTGCCCGTTGAGTTTGGGAGGGCATGGCGACGTCGGGGATTTCGTCGAGGACGGGATCTTCTTGGGGTGCCTGCACGGCCTCTCGGCGAGGCGCTTTGGGCTTGCGGCGGGCTGGCTTTCGGATCTTCCGCTCGCCGCGGATGGGCACAGCGGCGCCAGCGGGCACCAGTCGACCTTGCTCCAGTGGCGTCTCTCGACCGAACTCCAAGCGACGCATGGCCACGTCGGCCAGGAGCAACGCTGCGGCGATCCAGATCAGGTGCGGCCACAGGGGCCATGGCACCTCGCGGGGGGTGGGGGGCCGTGCGAACACGGCGGCGGGGTCGGTGATCTCGCCGCCGCCGCCCAGTCGCGCCAGCTCCGACATGAGGGCGCCGCCACCACCGCCGCCGCGGTACTCCGGCGACCAGGGCTGCACCGCCTCTGCGACGCTCTTGCCCACGAGCAGTCCGTTCTGCGACAACGCCACACCCACGAGCCAGGATCCGTCCTGGTCGACGGGCAATCGCCCTTGGTATCGGCCGGGGCCCACTTGTCGCAGGTCGATGGGCACCACCGTCAGGTCGGGTGCGACGACCCGACCCTCCCCTTCGAGGAAGTTGCGGAAGTCGCCGTCTTCGTCGAAGGCATCGACGGTGACGATGAGCTCGCCATCGCGGATCTCTGCGTCTGCCTCTAGGTCTTGGCCTTCGGCGTCGGCCACGAGCCACCGGCCGACCTGGGTCCACATCTGGGTGTAGCTCTCGGTGCCCACCCACTTCTTGGCCCAACGCATCTTGGCGTCGGACGTGAAGGCCAACGAGCGTCCCAGACCGTAGCGACCGTGGACCAGAAGGGGCGATGGCTTATCATTGTCGGTGTTTGCCGGTGCCTGTAGGGCTACGACCGTGCGCGGTTTGGCCTCGGTGGCCACGAATCCGAGCAAGGTGGGCAGGTCGTCGGGTTCGATGCCTTCAAGGATGAGGCTCTTTTGTTTAAACTCCGGTTTAAACGCACCCTCTACCAGGAATGACCTCGACGCCAGCATGGTCTCGCGGGTGAAGATCTGAGGGATGCTCTTGGGGTCGGTCACCAGGTAGTACTGACCGCCGCCCCACTTGGCGAAGTCCTCCATGGTGGACCGGTCCGCGTCCGTCCCGAAAGCCAGCGTGGAGACCGTGATCTTCTTTTTATAGGTGTCTTTGAGCAGCGTCTCGAAGGCGGCGCCCGCGGTGATGCCGTCCGACAATAGGATGATGTGTTTGAGGGCGGCGTCCGAAGAGTCGAGGGAGTCCGCTGCCGTCTTCAGCGCCGGGTAGATGTCCGTGCCGCCGCCAGGGCGCAGCCCGGCGATCAGGTCTTGCACGCCGTCTTTGTTGTGCAGGTCTTGCAGTGGCACGACCCAAGCTGCGGCGTGGTCGAACCCGATGACGCCGAGGAGGTCTCGCTCGTTGAGCAGTTCCGACGACAAGATGGCGGCCTCTTTGGCGAGGCCGAGCTTGCTGCCCGCGCCGCCGCCCATGGAACACGACTTGTCGATGGCGAGCACCATGCCCAGTTTGGGAAAACGGGTCTTGTCTTGTAGGTCCATATTGACGGGAAGCGCACGTTCGATGGGCGTTTCATAGTAGCCGCCCAAGCCGAAGGACTCCTCGCCGCCGACCATGGCCAGGCCGCGGCCCAGGTCGCGGACGTAGCTCTCCATCGCCTCTTGTTGGCGATTCGTCAGCTGGTAGGCCGGCACATCAGACAAGATGACCGCAGCCCAGGGGCGCAGGCCCGTGAGCCCGGACGGAAGGTCCACGGGCTTGAGCACATCGACGCCTAGGCCCTCCTCTTTCAGGGCCCGAACCAGGTGCCTGGCTTGGTTGGGGTTGCGTTCCACCACCAAAATGCGGGGCTTGCCCGTCACCTGGATCGAGGCCATCGCTTCGTTGTTCTGCGGCACCGTGTCTTGGGACGGATCGTCGACTTCCAGGGCGGCCCGGTATTGGTAGAGCCCCGGTGACTCGGCGTGTTGCAGCAGCGTCAGGACCTCGGCCTCACCGGGCTCCAAGTGCACCTTGCGTTCGCCAAGATAGTCTTCGTTCCTGTATAAACGGAGAGTGGCGTCCGCGGCTTGGTTGGTGCGAGCCACCACGCGCACTTCATACGGCGCGCCCTCGTCGACCCGCGGTGGAAGGAGCACGTCTTCGACCAAGACCTCGGGTCCGGTCTTGCGCGGCAGGGTGACGGTGGCGATCTGCAGGTCGTCGCCGGCGGTGAGCAAGACCTGCGCGGCCGCATCGCCTCGGGTCTGCTCGCCGTCGGACAAGATGATGATGCGTCGGGCTCGGTCGGCGGGCAGAATGGCGCTAGCGAGGCGGATCCCGCTGGCCAAGTCGGAGTGGTGGGGCGAGGGTCGGGCTTCGAGTCGGTTCACGGCGAGGTCGGACCGGGGGGCGGCCTCCACCATGGCGGTGGCGCCGAACACCACCACGCCAGACTCGTCTTCTGGCGCCTGGTGCTTCAGCGCCTCTTCGATGAACTCCATGGCCTTGTCTTCGCCCTCGGGACCGAGGGAGGCGCTCCGGTCGACGACAAAGACCACACCGAGGGTGTCGACGGGCAGCCGAACGGACAGCCCGGCCAGGGACAGCACGATGGCGAGCAGGACGCCGGTGCGCGCGATTCCAGCCAAGGTCCAGCGGATCCACCCCAGCTTGCGCTTGCCGAACCAAATCGCAGCGCCAAATACAGGGATCGCGAGGAGGAGCAGCCAGAGCCACACCGGCTGGTCGAGGGTGAGAGCTCCAAAGGAGGACGGGATCATGCATGCCTCCTTTGGTTCCAGACCCACCACTCAACGACCAGAATCAGCAGACCAAAAATCAGTAGATATCTCCATAATTCGGTGGGCCCGCCTCCGATCGCCGCCACTTTGGCACCGCTGGCCTGTGCGGCGACGCCTACGTCGAGGTTCTGGGCGGGCAGCAAGTCCGACTCTTCGGGGGCCTGGAGGTTCACGGCAAATCGGCTGCGTTTGCCGGCCACTTCGACCTCGTACAGACCCAGGCGAGTGGTGTCTTGGACCCTCAACAACCGGTCGGCGACGCCAAAGCGGGGCTCGAACCCATCGGGTCCGGTGACCGTGACTTGCTCGGGCACCACGTCATCATCGACCCGCCGCAGCCATGGGTCTCCGGCGGACACCACATGGCCGTGTTCGATCCCCGCGCGCTGCTCGGTGAGCCATCCGACGCTGTTGAGCACCAGCACCGGCCAGGCCACCCGGAGCGGAAGATCCGTCTCCAGCGGGTTGAAGGCGAGCTGCACGATCCGGGCGCCGCTGCGCTCCCCAGCCAGTACGAGGGGGCCTCCGGTCGAGTCCACAATCGGCATTAAGCCACCGTTATCATCGATAGTGCGGGTGCGCTTGATCGCGAGGCCTTCCATGGTGACGAAGCGCATGAGCGGGTGCGTGCGACGCCATCCGAGCACCGATGGGCGGGGGCTGGAGCCGCCGAAGGTGGTGGGTCCACCCGCGTCGGGGTGAAGGTAGGCCACGTCGACGCTGGACAGGTCGAGGGTCACTCGTTCGGTCAAGAACAGGGCGTCTGTCCGGTCGATATCGGTCTGGGTCAGGGCCGAGGCGCTGCGGCGGACCAGGTCGACGCGAGGGTCGCTCGCCAGGACTTTCGCGGTGAGCCGGTCGCCTCCCACCAAGGTGATACGCCGCTTTCGAACGGGTTCTACCAGGGCCCACGCGGTGTCGTCGAGCGCGAGGTAGTCGTCCTTTGCGTCGAGGCTCACGCGGAGCTCACCCGAGGCGCCAGAGGGCAGATCGAAGACCATGCTCTCGGCCTTCGCCCCAAGCTCTGCGTTGCGCAGCCCCACGAGCTTGTCGTTGAGGAAGACCTGGATGGTGGCGTCGGCGGGCGTGGGGTGGAATCGCTGTACCGTGACGAAGATCTGGCGATCTAGCTCCGAGCTGGGCGATGCGCGCAGGTCGAGCGCGAGGATGCCCGCGTTGCCCGAGTCCGTACCCACTCTGCGGTAGCCAACGGGGGTTTCGCCGGTGGGAAGGTCCGCCAGGGAGCTGTGACCGCCGTCGCTGAACACCACGACCTCGACTCCCGGTCGCGACCGCGCCAGAGCGAGTGCGAGCTGTACGCCCTCTCGCAGGTGGCTCCGAGCCTCTGCGGGCTTGAGCTCGCCGAGTGCCGCGCGAAGGGCGGCCTTGTCCCGCGTGAACGGCACCGCGACCTGGGTGCTTGGGCCCGCGACCACGATGGTGGCTTCGTCGCTCGGACCCAAGCTATTGAGCTCGGCGCTGGCTCGTTCCGCGGCTCTGGCCAGGCGGCTGGGAGAGACGTCGGTCGCAGCCATGGAGGCGGACGTGTCGAGCACGAGCACCATGCTGCGTTGGTTGCCGCCGGCGCCGAACAGCGCGGGACGAGCGAAGGCGAGCACGATGAGAAGCAGGATTAGCAACTGCAATAAGAGGAGTAAATTCCTTCGAAATTTGTCGAACGGCTTGGCGAGTCGCTCCGCCTTGGCCAGCTCTTCCCACAGCAGCAGGCTCGGGACGGTCACCTTCTTGCGGCGGATCTTGAGGAAGTACAGCCCCAGCAGCGGCAGGCTCAACAGCCCCAGCAAGAGTCCGAACGGCGCGAGCAGGCTCATCCGAGCACCCCGCCTCGGCGCATGTCCTGCAGCATTAAATCTTCGAGCGGCACGTGGGTCAGCAGGCGGCTGTACGTGGCGCCCATGGATCGACACGAGCCCTGGATTTCGTCGGACCACTCCAGAATGCGCTTGGTGTACCGCTCTTTGAGCTCCGGCGTGACGGTCACCTGGAGGGTCTCACCGGTCTCTCGGTCCACCAGGGTGAGGTCGCCTTCGATGGGGGGCTTGATCTCCGCCGGGGACATCACATGGAAGACGTGAAGCTCGTCTCCGCGGGATGCGAGCCTCCGAAGGGGCTTTTCATAGCCATCTGGGTAGAGGAAGTCGGTGAAGAGCAAGATGACACCGCCCCCCCGATGCTGGGGCCACGCCGCGAAGGCCCGATCGGGATCGGTCTCGCCTCCTGGATGTGCCTCTTCTAACGTTCGGAATACGCCGTGAGCATTGCGTCGCCCGCGACGCGGTGGAGCGTAGTCTCGTAGGGCATCATCGAAGGAGCCCACGGCGACGCGGTCCGAACGCCCCAGGGCGATCCAGGAAAAGGCAGCCGCTACTTTGCGGGCATAGTCTAGCTTCTCGCCGTCCATCGAGCCGGAGCGATCGAGGACGATCTGCACGGTGCGGTCGCTCTCTTCTTCGAAGAGCTTGATCCACAGCGTGTCGAGGCGGCCGTACAGGTGCCAGTCCAGGAATCGAAGATCGTCGCCCGGCACATAGGGCCGATGGTCTGCGAATTCCTGTGATTGTCCGCGTCGATTGCTGCGTTTTTCTCCGCCACGCACGCCGGAGCGCCGCTTGCGGGTGCGCAGCACCAAGCGGTCGAGCTTTTGCAGGAAGGAGGATTCAAGCAGGGGCATTCAGTGGTTCCGACACAAGCTCTAAAGGTCGAGGGTCCGCCTGTCCACGGGAGTGCTCAGGTGATTTGGCGAGCGGCTGTGGCGGCGGTGTGAACGGTCCCTGGACCCACCCGGAGATTAGGCGCGTTGAGACGCTCGCCACGCGGCCAGGAACGGGGCCAGCTTGCCCTGGCGCAGGTCTTTGAATCGCCGAACGCTCGCTCCGGTGCGCGGATCGCGGGCCCCCACGCCATCCACGGCGTACAAGCGGACGATTTCGGTGGGGTGCATTTGGGCCCAAGCCGCTGTGAGGTCGGCGGTCGCTTGGGTGACAAGCTCGCTATCGCCGCCTTCGAGCACCAGGGTATGTCCGTCAGATTCCATGCGTGCGCTGCACCGGAGGTCCAGGTCTAGGGGTCCGCTGACCCGCTTATTGGGGCGCAGCTCTGCGGCCGCCGCGTCTCCGGTGCCGTGGGGCACGGTGCTCACGCAGATGCGCCGGTCCTTATTGTCGGGCTGGTGCAGGCGGTGCATGCCCACTTCGGCGGACAGCGCCGCCTCGGCTGCGGGGCCGTGTACGTCGATCACCACGCGTTGAAGGCGGCCTCCGGAGCGGTGAACGGCGGCCCGTTCGGCGTCGAGGCCGCTGGTCCGGCACCAGGCCTCCAAGATCTGGAGCAGGTCGACCAAGAACGGGTCGGCCTCGTCTTCGAGGGCATCTCCGCGGGCCAAGACCAGCCACACGCGATCCGCGCTGTTGAGGCTGCGCCGGTCTTGCCACGCCGTCACGGCGCGCTCGGCTGCCCGAACGGTGCCCGGGTCCACCTGGCCCTGTTCGATTTGGTCGATAAGGCGCTTGATGACCCGCTCATCGCGCTGGTCACCTTCGACGGCCACGTCTAGGCTTCTAAAGCGCTTGAGCACGTCCGCCCGGTCGGACGAGCTATAAAAATTTTCGGCGTTGATCCTGCGCAAAAGCGACGTGCGTTCCGAGCGATCACGGTCGAGCTCGGCGATGAGAGCCCCTGCGGTCTGGATGAGTTGCCTCGCGCGCGCTGCGTGGTCGTGAGTGGTGCGGTCGGGAGCGGGCGAGGGCGAGGCCGGGGTGGTGTCAGACACCCGATCCTCGAAGACGGTGACAATGGCGCCGCGACGCACGGTCAAGCGAAGGATCTGGTCGGTCACACCCGGTTGACGCACCAAGGCCTTGGCTACGGCTGTCGTGACGTTCCGCTCGACGACCCTGCGCAAAAAGCGGGCTCCGTGACGGGGATCGTAGCCATGGGCCGTGAGCCAATCGAGCACGGCCTCGTCGGCGCGCAGGGTGATCTGGCGTCGGGTGAGACCGGAACGATCCCGCAATAATTGCAGCTCGCGTCGGGCGATATCTCGAATCTGAGGCCGTCCAAGCGGTCGGAAGCGCACCACATGGTCGAAGCGGTTGAGAAACTCGAGCCGGAAGGTGTCTTCGAGGGCGCGCTCCACCTTGCGATCGATCTCTCTGGGGTCTTCAGTGCCGGAGAACCCGACCAAGCGGCCGCCGTAGATGTCTGCGCCGGCATTGCTGGTGGCGATCACGATGGTGGAACGTGCGCTGACGGTCTCCCCATTGCCGTTGATGAAGGCGCCTTCGTCCATCAGCTGTAGGAACCGGTCGATGACGCTCTGATGGGCCTTCTCCAGCTCGTCGAACAGCACCACCGCGAAGGGGTGTCCAGCGAGGCGCGTGGTGAGGGTTCCTTGGCGCAGGCTCAGGCGATGATGCTCCGGATTGCCGAAGAGCACCACCGCATCTTGGGGGGCCTGGTAGTCGGCCATATTTAGCCGAATAAGCCGATCTTCGCTTCCGAATAGGTACGTGGCCAGCAGCTGGGCCAGGTGGGTCTTCCCCACGCCGGTCGGGCCGACGAAGAGGAAGACGCCAAAGGGCCGCCGAACGTCGGAGAGGCCCGCCTTGAGCAGGGCCACCATCTGCACGACGGCGCTCACCGCGTCGGTTTGGCCCAGGACCTGGGAGCGAAAAAATCGCTCTGTTGCAGGTAGATCAAGGGGAATCTTGGGGTCCACCAGGTGGCGAGGCACCTGATGGACTTCGCAGAAGTAGTTGAGCACGCGATCGGCGGTGAGCGGGCCGGCGGCGGTATGGGCCGCATTGTCGAGTAGGTGCAGGGCCTTTCGTGGAAATCGATCCCGGGCCAAGAACCGGTGGGAGAGCTGAATCGCGGTCTGTTGGGCTTCGAGATCGATCCCGTCGTGCTGGGCCTCGCTCCAGTTGCTCACGATCTTCTCGGCGCGCGCCAGAGAACACTCCTCGACGACCATGGGAATGTAGGACTGCGCCAGAGCGGGCTCGTACTCCAGCAGGGTCTTCATCTCGGAGTCCGGGCCCTCCAGAATGACGGGTCCACCCAAGCCTTCGGCGAGGGCCGCCAGCGAGCTCTCCAGATCGAATCGGTAGGCGAGGCTGGCGTCGCGGATGTAGGGAACGAGCACGTGTCGGTGCGCGAATATGGCCTCGATCAGCTCGTTAAAGGCGCCTCCGATCTCTTCGGCCGGCTTCTTGAGCACCGTCAGCTGGGCTCGAATGGAGATCTGCACCACCCGTCGGCCGTGCAGGACCGAGGGGGTGGTGGCTGTGCGAGCCCGCCGGACGAGCTCGTGGATGAGCGCCGTCTTTCCCGTGCCTGTGGGACCCATCACCATCAAGCCGCGACCGGAGTTTAGGATGCCCATGGCTCGGGCAATCAGGTCGTCGCTCTCGTACATCGGTTCTAGGTCGGCGCCGGATAAGTCGCGCTGAACCCACCGTTTGAGCACCGGGTCGTCGGGCATGGCTGGAAGGTCGTGTGGACTCACGGGGTGTCTTCCCATTGGCGCATCAGTCCTTCTTGTGCATTGGACGCGACGAGTTGGCCCTGTTGGTCGTACCAAAGTCCGCGAACCAGGCCGCGTGCGCCCGCCGCGCTCGGGCTCTCGATCACGTGCAGCAACCACTCATCCATGCGGAAGGGCCTATGGAACCACATGGCATGATCTAAGCTTGCTACCTGCATATTCGGGGAGAGCCACGACACGCCGTGGGGCATCATGGCGGTGCCGATGAAGTGGCTATCGCTGGCGTAGGCGAGCAGGTATCGGTGCAGGGCGGGGTCGTCTGGAAGCGGCCCAGCGGCCCGGAACCAGACGGCACGCTGAGGGGGGGCGGGTCGGGGCCGCAGGATGTTGTAGGGCACCACCAGTCGGGCTTCGATGGGTCGCTCAGCCAAGGCGCGATCTTTCAGCGCGGCGGGGATCTTATCGGCCACTTGGGCGGCGAGCTGGGACTCGTTGAGCAGGCCGTCGGGACCGGGCACGTCGGGCATCTCTGACTGGTGGGAGAGCCCCTCCTCGGCGATCTGGAAGCTGGCCGCCAAGTTGAAAATCGCCTTTCCACCTTGGATGGCCTTGACTCGTCGCGTCGTAAAGCTGCGGCCGTCACGAATGGGATCCACCTCGTAGACGATGGGCTTTTGGGCGTCTCCGGGCCGCAGAAAGTAGGCGTGCAAACTGTGCACAACGCGTTCGCTGGGCACGGTCTGGGACGCAGCGGACAAGGCCTGGCCGAGCACTTGCCCGCCGTAGACCCGACCCCAGCCCAGGTCCTGGCTCTGTCCGCGGAAGAGGTTCACCTCCAGCGGTTCGAGGGCGAGCAGATCGACGAGTTCGCGCAGGATCGGTTTCATGTGGAGGGCTAACGCCAGCTACTCCGCGTGCACCTGGAGGGTCCTGCCGATGTCGTCGAGCACGCCGCAGCACGCGTCGTAGTCGTCGTGCGCCACCATGGCCCACGCATTGGCCATGTACCCGCCCTCGACCGGTTGGGTCTTCTGCCCGGTCCGGGGCAGGTGTGCGGCGAAGATGTGCTCACCGTGGTGCGCTTGGATGGCGTCGGCGCCGGTCACACCGATGACTCGGCCGTCTTGATTGGGGCGGACGGCCACCAGGCCCGCGGCGCGTCGGTTGTGGTCTTGGGCGTGCACATCGCCCCAACACACGGCGCGCGCCCACTCGGTGTAAAGGTTGAACCCGAGCGCGTGGCAGTAGCAGTCCCACATGCCAACTCCAGCGGGCCGGGCTCCAATCTCGCTGAACACGAGGCCCTTGGCCGTGACGAAGGCCTCCATGTGGGTGGCGGTCGTGTGCAGGCCCAGCGCCTGGATCACCCGTCGCCCGAGATCGAGCAGGGGCGCGTACTGTGGCAGGTGGTGCCGGTTGGTGCACACGATGCGGGGACTCACCTCGCGGGTTCGCATGGCTGCAAGGACGCCGGGTTCGTAGTGGCTGACCATTTCATAGGCGACCTCGCCCTGGACCGTCAGGGTGTCGTAGATCAGCTCATGGCCCGTGAGGAAGGCCTCCATGAGCCATTGGCCCGGATGCAGGGGCGTCTGGGCCAAGACCTGCTCTAGATGGTGCTCCGAGTCGATTCGGGTGGTGCCAGAGGCGCCGGCGCCAGACCGGGGTTTGAGGATCACCGGAAATCCTGCGCTGCGTGCGAAGTCCCGGGCCTCGGCGGCGGAGTCCACGGTGCGATTCGGGGCTACAGGGATGCCGTTTTCAGCAAGAAATGCCTTCATCACTGATTTGTCGCGGCATCGCTCCACGGCCAATGAGGACGTTCCAGGAATGCCGGTGGCCTCTCGGACCCGGGCTGCGGTCAGGGTGTGAGCCTCGACTGTGGCCTCCAAGCGATGGACCCAGGGGCCCCGCGCTTGGATGCGTTTCACCGCGTTGGTGACCTGGCCCACGCTGGTGACGTTGTCCACCAGCTCCGCGTCGTCGAGAAGGTCGATGACCGCGGATGGCACGGCGGCTGCGGGCGCGTCGATGATCCCGGTCACCCGGGCGCCAACCGCCTTTAAACCCTGGACAAATCGTAGTTGGTTCGCAGGGAAATGGGGAGCGAGGAAGATGACGTGCACGGGCGCCTCCGCCCCGCTGCGCTAACGTTGCGCATGACCTTCGTCTTCAAGATCTTGCCGGCCGCTGCGTGGACCTCTCGCGAGGGGTGCGTGCCGTGGGCGCCCATCGATCGGGCCGACGGCTTTGTGCACCTGTCCGCTGCCGATCAGGTGCGTGGCACGGCAGAAGCGCACTTCTCCGATCAGACCGACTTGCTTCTGCTGCGGCTCGACGCGGCCATCGTGCCTGGGCTCAAGTGGGAGGCATCGCGTGCGGGTGCCCTATTCCCCCACGCCTACGCCGATATTCCGCTGACGTCTGTCGTAGACGTTCATCGATTTGTGTTCGATGAGCCCGGCGTGTTCCGCTACCCGAGCGACTGCTAGCTCATTTCTACCAGCGCTGATAATCCACGGCCTCTCTGGCTTTTGGTGGGTAGATCAGGCTCCGAGCAGCGCGGATTTCCGAGTCTTCTTCTAGGCGGGCGTGCCAAATCAGAAGCCCCATCCCCACCAGGATGGGACCCGCGAAGATGTAGGCACCTGGCGCTTCGTAGAACGCGAGCAAACCCGCGATGACCGCGGCGACGGCGATGCTACTTAACAAGCCGGAAAAGACGAGGTTCCACCCCCGTAAACGTCGTAGGGCGAGGCCTGCACCCAAGACGAGGGCTCCGGGCCCGCAGGACACGGTTCCAATGACGAAGAGCACGAAGTTGTTCGCCTGCGAGCCGTAGACGGCGACGGCCAACCCGGCGAGGACCTGGGCGGCCCCGAGCCCCATCATGATGGCCGCTGGAATGCGCATCCGTTGCCGAGCACGTTCGACTAAGGCGCGCTTTCGGGCTTCGTCATCTGCGGTCACACGGCCTCCAAGCCGGCCTAGTATGCCGGGGGTGCACAGAGCGCAGCGGGTGCCACAACTGGACGCCCGTTCGCAGTGCGCTAGCCCCACTCGCTCAACTCGGAGCCCTCGTGCCCGCGCCGGTCCTTGTGCTTGGTCCTCAGCGTCCCGAACCCAACCTCGGGCCGGCTCTTGCGCGGGCGCAGATCGACGGCCGGCTGGCGCTCATCACCGCGGGTTGGCGCCATGATGAAGATGAGATCGGGCCGCTGGGCTCGCACCTGGGCCGCCCTCTGACGCATCTCAAGCTGTATCGGTGGATCGACGAGGTGTTGCGGGAACATCCTGATCTGGCCCAGGCCTACGGTGCTAGGCAGCGTCGGATCCGCGCCTACAAAGAGGTGTATCGAATCAGCCTTCGCGCGGCGTCCATGGCGGTGACCGAGCTGTATGACCGGGTGAAGGCGGACCCATCGGTGTACGGGTTGGACCTGCAGGACGCGATTGGCGCGGTGCATCAGATCGACGAGAGGGTCCTGCGTCGGGCAGAACAGATCACCGAGGATCACCCCGAAGTGCGGGAGCCGTGGACGCATCCGGCTGTGGCTGCGCTCCGGGAGCGGGTTCTGGGGGAGCTGCACGGGTGCTCAGCCTTGCTGATCGCCGGCGGACACGTGGCCGTGCTTCGCAATCGAATTCGATTTCTTGGCTTGGATAGCGTCATTTCGGAACTACCTGCCCAAGGCGTCGCCGTGGCGGCGTGGTCGGCGGGCGCCATGGTGTTGGCGCGGCGGATTGTGCTGTTCTACGACGATCCGCCCGAAGGACACGGCATGGCCGAGGTGTTGGGCCCGGGCCTAGACATGCTGCCAAACGTGGTGTGGCTCCCCCATGCGCGGATGCGGCTGGACCTGTCCGATGACAAGCGCGTGGCGGTGCTCGCCCGTCGGCTGGAGCCAGACTCGGCCGTCGCCTTGGAGACCGGAGCCCACTTGGTCTGGGATGGCGAGCGCTACACCGATCATTCGGAGGCGGCGTCCTGCTTCTCGCTGACCGCTTCGGGGGCCACTGAACCAGGCATCCGCCACGAGAGGTCCTCATGACCGTGCTCGCGCGGCTTCAAGAGTCCTTAGGCAGCGGCGACACTCACGCGGTGCTCCGGGCCTTCGTCGAGGCCAACACCTTTCCCATTGTAGAGGATGATACAGCCACATTCTTCTATTGGGATGGCCACGCGGCCGACGCGATCCTGCTCCGCCACTGGGTGTTCGGCTTGGAGAGCGCTCAAGCGCTGATCCGGATCCCCAATACCGACGCCTTTGCGCTGACCGTGGCCCTGCCTCCGGCGGGCCGGGTCGAGTACAAGTTCGAGGTGCAGCGTCACGGGGGTCGCCAGTGGATTCGGGATCCGCTCAACGATCGTCGGGCCTTCGATCCCTTCGGTAGTAACTCTGTTTGTCCAATGCCCGGATACCAGCAGCCCAAGTGGGCGGAGCTGGACCCCAAGGCCCGCCTGGGCCGGCTGACTCACTTCCACCTGGAGTCGAAGGTGTGGGGCGGCTCGCGCAAGGTTCAGGTGTACCTGCCGTACGAGTACCGTTCCCACCGGGAGTATCCGCTGATCATCGCCCACGATGGCAGCGACTACTTGCGGTTCTCTGGGTTCGGGCAAATCTTGGACAACCTGATGACCCGGCACGAGCTCTTGCCGGCGATCGTCGTCCTCATCGATGGAGGCAACCGCAACGTGGAGTTCGGCGCCCACCCGGATCACCCGCGCTACATTGTTGAAGAGCTATTGCCGGCGATTGAAGAGCGTTTTCGCATCTTGCCGGGCGCCCATAATCGGGGTCTGATGGGCGCGAGCTTTGGTGCTGTCGCGAGCCTATGGACGGCGTGGAACTACCCTGGCGTGTTCGGTAAGCTCCTGCTGCAGTCCGGCTCCTTTGTGTTCACGGACGTGGGCCACCACGGTCGGAGCGAGCTGTGGGATCCGGTGGTGGCCTTCATCAACACTCTGCGCGCCGATCCGGCGCGGCTCGACGCCCAGGTCTTCATGAGCTGCGGCACCTTCGAGTCCCTGATCGCGTACAACCGGGCATTGGCTCCGCTGCTACGACAAGCGGGGATTCGGCTTCGCTTTCGTGAAGCATCGGATGGTCACAACTGGATCGCCTGGCGCGACCAGCTGCGAGAAGGGCTGACGTGGCTCTATCCAGGGCACCTTTGGATGACCTACGACTGAGACTTGGAGAGACTCATGGCTGACACGACCCGTCGAATCGGACTCTCGCTGGGGGCCGATCTGTGCTGGCCCGCCGCGTTTGAGGCCCTGCTCTCCCGCCTCGACCTGGCGCTGCCCATGGACGCGCACACGGTACGTTTCGAGGTAGAGCGCTGTAAGATCCGGCCTTTTTCGCTGGAGCCGGAACCTCGGTACGACATGGTGCTGGACCGGCTGACCCACTGGTACATGCACACTCGGGAGTGGGTGAAGAAGGCGGTGCTGCTGGACGGCACGTACGCGCTCAACAACCCGTGGTCGATTCAGGGCTATGAGAAGCACACCAGCTACTGCGCGATGATCCGCCTTGGCCTTCCGATTCCGAAGACGTGGATGATTCCGGGCAAGGTGAACGACCCCACGGACTACCCCGATCTCGAAGTGATGGTCGCTCGGAACAACGCCCTCTTTTCTCTGGACGAGGTGGGCGAGGCCGTTGGATATCCGGCCTTCTTCAAGCCGTATGATGGTGGCGGCTGGGTGGGCGTGAAGCGCGTGACGAACGCGGCGGAGCTACACGCGGCGTACGATGCGTCGGGCAAGCGGATTCATCACTTACAAGCGGCCGTTAAGGACTGGGATGTGTTTGTCCGCGGTCTGGGGGTCGGTCCGCAGGTCGGACTGCTGCCTTACGATCCCGAGCAGCCTCAACACGAGCGCTATCGGGTGGACTTCAACTTCCTCACGGCGACCGAGTGGGAGCAGGCGCAGAAGATCACGCGGGTCATCAACGCCTTTCATGGGTGGGACTTCAACTCCTGCGAGATGCTCCGGGCCGACGGCGTGCTGCACCCCATCGACTTTGCCAACGCCTGCCCCGATAGCCAGGTCACGTCGCTGCACTTCCACTTCCCGTGGTTGGTCAAGGCCCTGCTCAAGTGGACGATCTTCTGTACGGCGACGGGTCGCTCACCTACGCTCAACGCAGATTGGACGCCCTATTTGGAGATCGCCGATACACCTGGGCTCTCTTTTGATGAGCGCCTCGATCGCTACGATGCCCTGGCGCGTGAGCACTTTCAGGCCGAGGCCTTCGAGGCCTTCTGCGAAGAGCACCTGGCGGACCTGGACACGATCGCGCTGGACTACTTCGGCACCGACGAGTTCAAGGCGGTTGTGCGCGAGAAGGTGACCGCGGTCTTTCCAGCGCACGAAGTCACCCAATTCACCGACCACTTCTTTGGCCTGGTGCAGTTCTGGCGCCAGACCGAGTCGGACCGCTTGGGCGTGACGTGATGGAGCGCGAAGAGCACCGCTGGCACAGCCCCAACCTGGACCGAGAGATGCCCGTCGTTCGGTATGGGCACTTCGGCGCGCCCGTGCTGCTCTTTCCGACGGCCGGGGGCGATCACCTGGATAATGAGCGATTCAAGCTCATTTCTGTGCTGTCTCCGCTGATCGATGCCGGTCGAATCAAGGTGTACTGCTGCGCCTCGGTCTCGGGTGAGGCCTGGTGCGACACCAGCGCGGCCCCTTGGCATAAGTCTTGGTTGCAGGCGCGATTTGATGACTATTTGGTCCAAGAGCTCTTGCCTGCGATTCGCACGGACTGTGGCGGCCACGACCGGTTCTGGGCGGCTGGAGCCAGCTTGGGCGCCTACAATGCGGTCACGGCTGCGTGCAAACACCCCGAGTGGTTCGACGGGGTGGTCGCCATGAGCGGCACCTATGACTTCGATCGCTGGATGGGCGATCATCGGGACTCGAACTACTATTTTAACCAGCCGCTGTACTTCCTGCCCAAGCTGCCGGACAGCCCCCAGCGCGATGCCCTGCGGAAGACGCGCTTCGTCATCGCCAGCGGCGCCGGACGGGCGGAGGCGCCGAAAGAGTCCGAGCGTGTGGCGGAGCTGCTCCGAGCGCACGGCGTCACAGTCAACTTGGAATTGTGGGGGGCAGAAGCCCATCATGATTGGCCGACGTGGCGAACCATGTTGCCGCTCTTCCTGGATCGGGTGCTGCCGTAAGACCCTGAAAAGGGCTGTAAGGGGCCGTAAGGCAAGGACCCCCTACATACACAGCATCAACAACCTGGAGGTTGCCATGCTTCGTGTTCTTCTCTCGCTCGCTGTCCTCTCCACCGTCGCGTGCGATCGCCCAGAAGCCAAAGATGGAGCCACCGTCTTCTCCGACCTCATCCTGGCCGAAGGGGGGGAGTTCGCGCTGAACGCCTACACCATCCAGGCGGGCGTCGACGCTGAAGTGCGTCAGATGGACACCACCCTCACGGCGACGATGGGCGGCATCTGGACCGAGGGCACCGTGCTCGACTTGGACATGGGCATCCTCGAGGGCCTGACCGAGGTCGCCGAGGCGAGCCGCACCAGCCCTGACGACGATGGCACCGCCGAGTGGGCTCCGGACTTCAAGGCCTGCATTGGCCCGGCCTACACCCTGCGCGAGGATGATGGGTGTGACTACGCCGCGACCGCACTGGTCGTTGGAGACCGCTCCTACACGCTCATCATGGGCTTCGGCATCGAGACCCAAGCCCCGGAAGACTGGGAAGGCGACAAGGATCAGCTGGACGTCTACATCCAAGCGTCTGAAGCCGAGGCGGAATAGTCGTCTTTCGACGCGCTACTTGCGGCGGCTACCCCAACTAGTTAACGTAATCGTGAACTAGTTGGAGCCTCCATGACCGCGCCGATCATGCCCATGCTCGCCTACGCGGACCCTGCCGCCGCCATCGACTTCTTGGTGCAGGCCTTCGGCTTCACCGAGCGCTATCGCCTGGCTATGCCGGACGGGAGCTTGGGCCATGCGGAGCTCGTGCGGGGCGAGGCTGTTGTGTCCCTCGCGTCAGCGTGGCGAGACGCGGGGCTCTTTCCGCCGACCGAGCTGAATGGGTGCCACTGTCAGCTCGCCGTGATGGTGTCCGACGTGGACGCCCACTGGGCCCACGCGCGGGAAGCGGGAGCCACCATCGTCGCCGCCCCCGAAGACCAGTTCTACGGCTTTCGCATGTATCGAGCCCTGGATCCCGAAGGACATCGGTGGATTTTCCAGCAGAAGCTGCGTGAGGTGTCGCCGGAAGAGCTCCAGGCGATGCTGACGTGATCGACGGCACCTTGGCGGCGCTGGCGGACCCCACGCGGCGCCAGTTGGTCGAGCGCCTGTCCATCGGGCCGTGTCGGGCCGGCGAACTGGCTGAGGTGGTGCAGATGAGCCGCCCGGCTTTATCCCGCCACCTACGGGTGCTGCGCGAGAGTGGGCTGGCGGAGGAGCAGCGAGATCCCAATGATGGAAGGGGGCGTATTTATGTGCTTCAACCCAACGCTGTCATCGAGCTGCGTGACTGGCTCGCCGATGTGAGCGCGATGTGGAGCGGTCAACTCGACGCCTTTGCTCAATATGTGGACGGGCATCGGGATGCGTGATGTTGTGCGGGTTGAGCGATGCGTAAATGCCTCGATCGAACGTTCTTTTGTAGCGTTCACCGAAGAGATTCATCGGTGGTGGCGGCCCGAGCCTCGGTTCAGGTGGCTGGTGGGGGGCGGAACGCTGCGATTTACGGATGGGCAGCTCGTTGAAGAGAGCGGTGACGAGCGCTTTATCGTCGGCCCGGTCCTGGCGTGGGAGCCCTCGCACCACTTGGCGTTTGGGTGGCGAGGCCCGTCGTTTTCCGGCGATGAATCTACCCGTGTCGATGTACGATTTGTCCAGGATGGACCCCGGACGCGCGTGATTCTTGAGCACTCCGGGTGGGCGCAGATCCGACCCGACCACCCCGTCCGTCGCGGCACCAAAGACACCCCAGCTTTCCGGGCGTTATTGGGCTTGTATTGGGGAGAGTCGCTAGGTCGGTTGGTCTGATACGGTATGAGCTTGATTGCCGCGTGTATGGCGAGTATCGCCGTGCGTTCCGTCCATGAGCCGTGAGCCGATCGGGCCGTGAACCGATCGAGCCGTCAGCCGATCGAGCCGT
>JBGCER010000317.1:0-7444 GCA_045106515.1 Myxococcota bacterium | reverse complement strand
TCAAAGATCAAGGCTGTCGCGCCATGGATTCGGTCTCACTCAATCTGGCAGAGGGAGTAGGGCGGGGCCGTCGGGCGCCGGCGGCTGGACGCAATCACTTAAGCATCGCCCTCGGATCTGCCGCGGAGGCCTGTGCGGTGCTGGACCTGGTCGACCTTCCGGGCGGCAACGAGGTGCAAGCAAAGCTTCGGCGCGTTGGGATCATGCTGTTGAAGCTGGGCGGCGGCTAGCGTCGAGAAACAAGCACGCGGGCTGGGGCGCCTGTCCCGGCTCGGCGTCCTGCTCGAGTAAGGCCCCCATCGACCTGCACGACCGGCCCGTACCGGGTATGACCGCCCCCGTTGGAGGACTCGATGGCTCGCTGGTTGTGGATGCTGCCCGGTTTGGTGGCCTGCGGAGGTTTTGCCAACGCCTATACGGCTTCGAGCGCGATCGCTGAAGCGCGCTGTGAACGTGTGTTTTCGTGCGAGTCAACCTATCCATCAGACGCCGAGACTCCATTCGCGGATGCGTGGGGTGCGAGCGTCGAAGAGTGTGAGCAGCGCGGTGCGGCGGACCCCGGTCGCAAGAGCGCTTGGAGAGACGCCGAAAAGTCGGGAGCGCTGACCTACAATAAGGTCGACGCCAGGGCGTGTGTGGTGGGCCTGGGTCTGCAGGCCTGCGAGGCCTTCTGGACGGACCCGGATCCTGCGGGCTGCGCCTTGGCCATGCAGGGTACTGTGGCCCGAAATGGTGAGTGCAATATCGACGCGGCCTGTGCGTCTGGCTTGTGTGATGGCGGCCGATGCATCGGCGGCACAGATGTAGAAGAGGAGGACTGACATGTCAGAGTCGGACATCAGCCAGGGATGGCACTACAGCCTAGGTGGCGATCAAGTGGGCCCCGTGTCCGCGGAGCACCTGGTCAAGCTACACCTCGGAAAGCAGGTTCGCCCTGATGATCAGGTCTGGCACCCGTCCTTGCCAGCGTGGTGCACTCTACGCGAGGCCTGGCCACAGCTCCGCCCCTTCCGGGACAACATCACCGGCGGCAGCGGCGGCTCCCGAGGTGCCCGTCGGGCCTACAAGGTTGTGGAGGCCAACGCGCCTCTCACCGGCCAAGGGCTACAAGCCATCATCGAAGCGGAGATGGCCACCGGCTGGACGTTGCACCAGGTCGTGTCCGGCGGGGCGGTGGCCGATGGAATGTCGCTGGTCGTGCTGCAGAAGTAGGGCGAGGGCGAACCGCTACCCCTCAAATCGCCAGCAGCGAAACGCCGTCTGGATTCCACCGGTCCGGACTCTCCAGCGCGTCGTCCAATAGGTCCAAGTACGCCATCCGAGTCAGGGTTTCGGCCCCCAGGGACTCCAGGTGGGGCGTGTGCTGTTGGCAATCGATGAAGTCGAAGCCCCAGTCTTGCAAGGTGGCGCAAAGGTGGCGCATGGCGAGCTTGCTGGCGCTGGGTACGGCAGAGAACATGGACTCGCCGAAGAAGGCGCGACCCATGGACAGGCCGTAGATGCCGCCGACGAGCGCGTCGCCCTCCCACACCTCGACGCTGTGCCCGATGCCTTGCTGATGCAGGGCTTCGTAGGCGTCGATCATACGGTCGGAGATCCAGGTGCCTCGTTGTCCGGGGCGGTGGATGCTGGCGCAGCCTTGCATGACGCGGCGGAAGCACTGGTCGGCGGTGACCCGGTAGCGGCCGTGGCGGTCGAGCTTGCGCAGGCTGCGGCTGGCTTTGAAGTTCTGGGGCCGCAAGATGCATCGAGGATCGGGCGAAAACCAAGGGACAGGCTCGTCTCCTTCCCATGGAAAGATGCCCTTGCTATACGCCTCTAGCAGGGCGTCCGGCGTGAGCGGTCCCCCCAACGCCACCAAGCCATCGGCGCTGGGCACGATGGAGCGGGCCGGCGGGAAGAGCCGACCGGGCGGGTGATGCAGTAGAAACGGTGAGCGAGACACAGGTCCTCCACGCGCTCCTTGGCCTATTCGGTTCGTCTTCGCTAGTTTTGCGCGCGTGGGGGCCAGCTTGCATACTTTTTCGCGGGACTTGGGCCGGCAAAGACCTGCATGGCCTTGAGGGCGGTGGGGCCATTTGTGTAGGAGACGGTGGCGTTGGCGGGCATGAACACGGTGTCACCTGTGCGGATTCTGTGCTCGGTGCCATCGATGGTGATCTGGCCACCGCCCGACAGGACGTGGATGTACTCCTCGGTGGGGTCTTGGTGTTCGGGCACCGCCACGCCGGCGTCGAGCTCCAAGATGCCCAACCAGGCGTTGGAACCCTGGGCCAGCGGGATGACCCTCGCTTTGCCATGGGGCGCCACGTGGCGCACGAGCGACGTCGCGGCTCGGACCTCGGGAGGGGCGGTGGCCAGTGCCGTTACCGCCGAACCCGCACAGGCCCCGACCACGAGTACGACGCATCCGATGACCCACGACTTCATCACCACCTCCGAGAGCAGAGCCTCCCTCGGATCGGTGATTCGTTCAAGGGCAGTAGAATGAGGCATCACTTGGAGGCCCTGTGGTGTTTCGCCAGCTGTTCGACCGCGAGACGTGTACCTACACTTACTTGGTGGGCGATGAGCAGACCGGTCTGGCGGTGCTCATCGACTCGGTTCTGGAGTGTGTGGACCGGGACGCGACCCTGATTGAAGAGCTGGGGCTGTCCCTCATTGCCACTCTGGAAACTCATATTCACGCCGACCATGTGACGGCTGCCTCGGCGCTGCGGGCTCGCTTGGGCAGTCAGGTCTGGGTCCCGGCGGTGGCGGGGGTACAGGGCGCGGATCGAGAGTTGGCTCACGGCGAGACCGTGACGGTGGGCGCGCTATCCCTGGAGGTGCGGGCCACGCCCGGACATACGTCGACGTGCACCACCTATGTGCTGCATGGCGGGCCCACGCTGGCGTTCACGGGGGATGCGCTGATGATCCGGGGCTGTGGGCGCACCGACTTCCAGCAAGGCTGTGCAGAGACGCTCTACGGGTCGGTGCACGAGCAGATCTTGAGTCTGCCGGATGACACCCTCGTGTACCCGGGCCACGACTACAAGGGCCGAACGCGGTCGACGGTCGCCGAAGAAAAGGCGTTTAACCCCAGGCTTGGTGGAGGCCGCACCGTCCAGGATTTCGAGGCGATCATGGCCGGCCTCAAGCTGGCGCAGCCACAGCGCATCGACGTGGCCGTGCCCGCGAACTTGAGGGCAGGCGCGGAGTAGCACCGCTCGCCCTACGACACGGGCGTCCGCATGGTGACAAACTCCTCGGCCACGGTTGGGTGAATCCCGATGGTCCGGTCAAAATCGGCTTTTGTCGCACCCATTTTGAGGGCGATGGCGATGCCTTGGATCACCTCACCGGCGTCGGGACCCACCATGTGGGCGCCGAGGACGCGGTCGGTGGTGCCGTGCACCACGAGCTTGAGCAAGGAGCGCTCGTCGCGGCCGGACAGGGTGTGGGGCAGGGCGCGGAAGGTGCTGCGGTAGATCACCACGTCGTCGCGGGCCTCGGCTTCGGTGAGGCCGACGGTGGCCACGTTGGGTCGGCTGAACACGGCGGAGGCGATATTGTCGTACTCCACGGGCTTGGGGGCGGTGTCTGCGAACCAGCTTCGCGCCAGCCACATGCCCTCGGCCAAGGCCACGGGGGTGAGCTGCACGCGATCCGTCACGTCGCCCACGGCAAAGATGGACGGCACCGAGGTCTGGTAGCCGTCGTCCACCACAATGGCGCCGCGCTCGTCGAGGGTCACGCCGAGCGCTTCGAGGCCGAGCCCTTGGGTGCGCGGGCGGCGTCCGGTTGCGAAGAGCACCAGATCGGCGTCCAGCGTGGTGCCGTCGTCCAGGTGTACGCGTTTGCCGCCGTCGATGGCCTCGATGCGGGAGGGATTTTTGCCCAGCTGGAGGCCGATTCCCTGCTTGTTAAGCTCGCTTTCCAAGTGGTGCCGCACATCTTCATCGAAGCCGGTGAGCACGCCCTTGCGGCGGTTGACGAGCTGCACATCTGCGCCACATCCGTGGAAGATGCAGGCAAATTCGACGCCGATGTAGCCGGTGCCGACGATCACCACGCGGTTGGGGCGCTCGGGCAGAGAGAAGACCTCATTGCTGGTGATGGCCAGCTCGATTCCGGGGATCTGCGGCATCCATGGCCAGCCGCCGGTGCACACCAAGATGCGGTCGGCTGTGACGGTCTCGTCGCCGACGGCCACGGTGTGGGCGTCGACGAGGGTTCCCCACCCACGAAGCAGGCGGCAGTTCGTGTTTTCGAGGAGCCGGCCGTAGATGTCGTTGAGGCGGCGCAGCTCCGTGTCCACGCTGCGGACCATGCGGCCCCAATCGTGGGTGCCTTCGCCGAACTCCCAACCAAATCCTTTGGCGTCTTGGGCGAAGGCGGGGAAGCGGCTCGCGACCATATACAGCTTTTTAGGTACGCAACCCAGGTTGACACAGGTGCCGCCCAGGTGGCTGGACTCCACCACGGCCACCTTGGCCCCAAGGGCTCCTGCGATACGGGCGCAGCGCACGCCGCCGGATCCAGCACCCAACACGATCAGGTCGTAGTCTCGGTCGCTCATGGGACCTCCAAGTGGACGAAGCCGTAGCCTGGATCGGCCTCTGGGCAACCTCGCTCGCCCTTGGTGCACCGGTGCGATACGGCCGGCGCCCTGAAGATGCCCACAATGGCTGGAGGCCACGGATGAGTGACGGCACCGACACCCAGGCTCAAGATCAGATCCTCAAGGCGCTGGAGCGCATCGAGGGTCGACTGACTGCGCTCGAAGCCGCCTCGAACGGCGCCACCGCTCCTGCGGCGGGGGGTGGGGCTCTCACGGGACCCCTCGCGGCCAAGCTGGCCGACGCCGAGGTCAACGCGGGCTTGGCTCGCATCTTGGACCGGATGGACTCCCTAGAGGCCGCTGCGCGCAGCCTAGAGACCGTGGCCGAGCGAGCTCCGATCATGATCGACGCCGCCGCCCTCACCGCCGATTACTTCATGCGCCAGGCCGACGAAGCCGGCGTCGACGTCTTCGCCCGCGGTTTCCAAGGCGCAGCGCTTCTCGAAAAGGCCAGCCGACCCGAGAATATGGCGCTTGTGGAAGGCGTGCTCGATCACGGCGAGACCATCGGGTTTGCCACAGACAAGCTGCTGAATAGCCCGTTGATGGAACGGGAAAATCTCGAGGCTACCCTCGACTTGGTCACCCGCCTGACCGAGGTCGCCAGCACCCCCGCCTTCAAGGCCCTGTTGGACTCCGGGGTGCTCGAATCGAGCACCCTGTCCACCGCGGGCGACGCCACCACCGCCTTGGTCGAAGCGCGCGCCGCCAAGCCCGCACCATTGGGCATGTTCGGTGTGCTCGGCAAGCTCGGCGATGCGGACGTGAAGAAGGCCATGGGCTTCACCTTCGAGCTGCTCAAGCGGTTCGGCTCCCGGCTGTAGCGTCGGGCACGGGATGGCTAGGCGCGACAACTCGCCGCAGTGACGTGGGCGCCCGGCGGGCCTACATCCACTGCAGTGGAGTGTGTATGCGCATGACCTGGCCCGGCCTGTGGGTGGGCGCCCTCGCCATCTTGGCGGGCTGTTCCCCTTCGGACCCTGACAGCGTGTTGGTGCCCTTGCCAAAAGGGTTTCCACCCATCAATGTGCCTGAAAACAACCCGCTCACCGCCGAAAAGGTGGAGCTGGGTCGGCACCTGTTCTTCGATGTGCGCCTGTCTGGCAATGAGACCCAGGCCTGTGGCACCTGCCACCTTCAAGAACTGGCCTTCACCGACGGCCGCACCGTCGTGGAGGGCAGCACCGGCCAGATGCACCCGCGCAACGCCAATGGGTTGACCAATGTGGCGTACAACAGCACGCTGACCTGGGCCAACCCCTCCCAGACCGAGTTGGAGAGCCAGGCCTTGGTGCCGCTCTTCGGCGAGTCTCCTGTGGAGCTCGGCGCTGCCGATGACGTGCTCGACCGGCTCGATGCAGATCCGCTCTACCGCGACCTGTTCGACCAGGCCTTTCCCGGCCAGGCGCTCGACTGGGATCGGGTGACCGATGGCCTGGCGAGCTTCCAGCGGACCCTGATCAGCGGCAACTCGCCGTTTGACCAGTTCACCTACCAGCAAGACCGTTCCGCCCTGTCCGACCAAGAAGTGCGCGGCATGGTGCTCTTCTTCTCCGAGCGCTTGGAATGCCACCACTGCCACGGCGGCTTCAACTTCAGCGAAGCCACCACCCACGCCGATCAGCCCTTCGACGCGAAGCTGTTCAACAACACCGGCCTGTACAATACCGATGGTGAAGGCAGTTACCCCCTCGACAATACCGGTGTGTTCGAGATCACCGGGGACCCCGCCGACATGGGCCGCTTCCGCGCCCCCAGCCTACGAAATGTGGCGGTTACCGCGCCGTATATGCACGATGGCAGCGTGGAAACCCTCGAAGAGGTCATCCGCATCTACGAGCGGGGAGGCCGACTGATCGAGTCCGGCCCCAACGCCGGTGATGGGGCGCTCAGTCCGCTGAAGAGCGGTTTGGTTCCTGGGTTCACGCTGACGGACGCGGAGCGCGAGGACTTGATCGTGTTCTTGGAAGCGCTGACGGATGAGGCGTTTTTGGTGGATCCGAGATTTGCGGATCCGTTTGGGGGGTGAGGGGACTTCCCCTCAACTCCGCGGCGGCCACGCCTGTAGCTTCCGCTGCAACGTCCTCCGATGTAACCCAAGCTTCTTCGCCGCTTGTGTGATGTTGCCATCACAGTCTTCCAGCACCCGGTGGATGTGTTCCCACTCGGCTCGGGCCAGGCTCGCGGGCTCGGGGTCGGCGGCGTGGCCTGGGTCGAAGGCGGCCAAGATGCCATCGGCGCTGACGGGCTTGCTCACATAGTTCCGGGCGCCCATGCGCATGGCTTCTACGGCGGTGGCGATGCTGCCGTAGCCGGTCATGATCACGATCTGCATGGCGGGGAATCGCTCCTGCAGCGCGGGCAGAAGGTCCATGCCGGACGCGTCGCCCAGACGCAGGTCGAGCACGCACCGGTCGGGTGGGGGATCGTGGCCGAGCAACGCCTGTTCGGGGGTGGCGGCTTCGATGACGTCGAGGCCCCGATCGCGCAAGGCCCGCGCCAGGCGAGGTCGTAGGCGGTCATCGTCGTCCACCAGCAGGAGTCGGTTCATGGCGCGCTTTCGGGGATCATGGGTAGCGTGACCCGAACGGTAGTTCCTTCACCAGGAATCGACGTTAGGTCGAGGGTGCCACTCAGGCCCTCCACAACCCGCCGCGCGAAGTAGAGGCCCAGTCCCCGACCTTCGGAACGGGTGGTGTAGAAGGGCAGGGTGGCCTGCTGCAGCTCGGCCTCGGTCATGCCTCGGCCATCGTCGCGCACCTGCACGACCAGGTCGTTCTTGGAGGAGGTGGCGTGGACTTGAACGTCGGTGGCGCCGGACTGGTGGGCGTTCTCGAC
>JBGCER010000316.1:0-9264 GCA_045106515.1 Myxococcota bacterium | reverse complement strand
GAGTTGACGATCCGCAACGCCTGCGATGGCGTGCTCGAGCTCAGCGCCACACGCATCGAGGGGAGCGACGCTGCCGTCTTCCGGGCCGGTGCGCCGGCCGACCTCTCCTTGGGGCCAGGACAAGAAACCTCCGTCGAGGTGAGCTTCGAGCCCGTCGCCGCGACCCTGCACCGGGCCAGCCTCGTCCTGTCTTCGAACGATCCAGCCCAGCCCGAGCTCACCGTCGAGCTCATCGGTCAGGGCGACGGCCCGCGGATCGTCGTGTCCCCAGTGGCGACGGACTACGGCTCGCCCTTCATCGGCTGTGAGCAGAGCCAGAGGCACACGCTATCCAACGACGGCTCGATGCCGCTGGTCATCGACGAGGTCCAGCTCTTCACCGAGTCCTCGGACAGCTTCTCGCTCGACCTGGATTCGCTCACCAACGGACCTCTACCCTTCAATCTGCGTCCGTCCGCTAACGTCGACATCTACCTGGACTATCTCCCCCTCGATGAGGTGCCAGACAGCGCCTTTTTCTCGGTGCATAGCAACGACCCCACGCGTGCCCGTGTCACGGTGAGCGGCGCCGGGACCGGGGTGGTGTTTCGCAAGGGACTCGATACGTTCGAGCAGCCGCTGACCACGAAGACCGACATTCTGATGACGGTCGATCGCTCGTGCTCCCTCGACGACGCCATCCGCCAGCTCGGCGACAGCACCGCGAGCCTGGTCGCGCCACTCAAGGCGCTCGACGCCGACTTCCATGCGGCCGCCGTCGCCGGAGACAAAGGCTGCATCGTGGGGGTCGATCCCTACGTAGACGCCAGCTTCTCAAAGAGCGAAGCCGTCGAGGCCTTCCACGTGATGACAGACATCGACCGAGAGCTGGCGCCCTACGGCTCCAATGAAGAGCGCGGGTTCGCCATCGCCCAAGCCGCACTCGCTCCGGCGAACCGCGCCACCGATGGCTGTAATGGTTCGTTCTACCGAGAAGATGCCTTCCTCTCCATCGTGCACATGTCCGATGGCGCCGAAGAGAGCGGGTATGCCTGGCGCGACTACGTGGCGTGGATGCAGGCCTTAAAAGCCGACGTCAACGACGTCCGTGTTCACGCCATTGCCGGGGACTACCCTTCCGGATGCGCCGGGGCAGCAGCCGGAACAGGGTACTACGAGTCCACCGTCGCCACCGGCGGGCTGTTCCTCTCGTTTTGCGCCACCGACTGGGACAAGCACATGGAGGACTTGGCGGCCGCAAGCGTGCCAAACGCCCAACGCTGGTTCGTGCTGACCGCCCAGCCCGTGCCTCAGACGCTCGAAGTGCGAATCGACGGCGTGCTCATCCCCACGGGGTGGGCGTACGACATCAGCAGCAACTCGGTCATCTTCGACGAAGATAACCTGCCTCCGCCGGGATCAACCCTCGACATTGGGTATGACCGCCTGCCCCAATGCGAAGGCTAACGCCCGAAACGCGCAGCCCAGTTCGAGCCGACAGTGGCGTGCAGTGTGCAGGGAGCCGCGCCTGGTTCAACGGAGATGGCTAGACACGCTCCGCGAAAGACCCCGAAAGAGTAGGAAAGGGCACGAAAGTCCGCCGCGGGAGACAAGAGGGTGAACCCAATGCGGGCCCGACTGCGGGCCCTTCGGAGCCCACCATGCTGCGCCCCCTCCCCCTGTTCTTCGCCCTCTGCCTGCCCTTCGGCCTCTCGGCCTGCGACGACGACACTCCCCTCGACCCCGAGACGGACGAGACGGACACCGATAGCGACGAGGGTCTGCCCACCGAGGTGACCATCACGCTCTCCGCCGAGGGCTCGCCTACACCCAACGACGTGTTGGTCGTCTCTGGGGGTAACGTGACCTTCGACAATACAGACTCCCAGATGGAGGCCGTGATCGACTTCAGCTCCGAGCTTCCGAGCACGCCCGCTGACTTCACCTTGGCCCCAGGCGACACCCTCACGCTCTCGCCCGAAGGCGCTCACGCGTGGAGGTATCGAAACCTCTCGGCGGACGCCGGCATCCTCGCCTCCGGCACCCTCCGGGTGCAGTACGACGACTAGCCCACAGCGCCCCACGGCTCACATGGGGCGGCTCTCCACCGCCGCCACGGTCCCGATCTTGGACGCGTCGATGACCGTAAACAAGACCCGATTACTGCCGGTCGCATCACGGCTATCTTCGATCTCGCGGATGAACTCTGCGTAGCCTCCACCCAGCGGAATGTTGGGGCATCCCAAGCTGCTGGGCGCATGTTCAGGCGAGGCGTGCACATTGGTGCTGATGCCCGATGGATCGACATTCCTGGAGTTGCCCGAGCGGATGTCGTGCAGGCTGCTCTCAAACTCCTCGGATGAGATCCGGTGATCGTCGAGCTCCTTGGGGCCTTCGCGCAAGACTTCTAGGCTTTCAGGCTGCAGAGCTTGATAGCTCCGCCGGTCCTTGCCGGCTCTCTTGACGTCCAAGGCGTCTTTGTCTTCGGCGCTGACCTCGGGGTCGTTCACGCGCTCGTCCAACGCGTCCGCATGGTGCGAAGTCCGGTGCCGGCCCAGCTTGTACACATACTGACCGTCGCGAATATGAGCGGTTCCTTCTGTCTTTTTTCGCTTGTTGTCTTTGTCTTTCGACCAGAAGAGATCGGGGTCGAGCGTGCCCCGTCGTTCTTCCACGTGGTGCGTGCCCTGTTCATCGACCCACAATGACACGATCACATCATCGAACCCCGCCCCATGAAAATGGGGCTCCCCAGACGCTTGATCGAGCCCCACTTCTCGGGCGGCCGACGCTGACTGTGCGATGTGCCGCGCCCCCTTGTCACCGGTCATGTGAATGCCGCGGATCCCGACCAGATTGACCTGACCGAAACTGTCGTCGAAGTAGCCCCCCGCTTCTTCGACGACAGCCCGGTAGAAATCAAAGCGCGAGGCCCCATTGGCCTCAGCCGGAACCAAGACGCGCTCATGGAGCTCATCACCCAAGAGCTGTGTTTCATAAGGGTCCATCAGCGACTCAAGGCCCCGTCGCGTTTCGCCCAAGACCCGACCATCCGCCGGCAAGCCTTGGTCGACCTGCCAGGCCACCACCGCGTCCAGGCCCTCGTCGCTCAACACACCATTGGTCGACACGGCCTCACCCAACAGGAGCTCTTCGACCTTGCGCGCAAAGTCCACCCGCAGCGGACGGCGCGACTTCGAACCGCCCAACTCCGCACGCGCGCGGTCCAAGATGCCGGGCTCCGGAAAGGACTGGTTGGGCATCCGCTCCGCAAAAGCGCTGTTGCACCCGGTTTGGCCCTGCAGCGCAGCCCCAGCGCGGGGTCCACACGATGGAGACGGTGCTGTCGCAGCGGCCTTGCGCGCCTTTCCCATGGCAACTCCGGGGAGGAATCACCACCCTATCGGGGACCGCGGCGATCCTTGTGTCCCACAGCGTCCCAAGTGCGACGGAGCGCCCGGCGGGGGGCCCATGGGACACGTCCCACTGCATCCCACCCCGTCCCAGATCCCGTCGTAGAACGCATCAACGGGTGATTCGATGGGCAGACACCATGGAGGTCTCAATGCGCTCGCTCATCCTGCTTTCCCTCGCAACCACCCTCAGCGCCACCGCGGCGATGGCCGGAGAGCCCGACATCGTGCTCGATGACATCCGGGCCACCGTCGTTGGCGACGATGTGATGGTCACCATCCAGTTCTACAATGACGGCGACGCCGACTCCGGCGCGTTTTGGGTCGACCTGTACACGTCCAAAGCCGGCGCGTGGCAGCTCATTAACCAGAAGCGTCACTACCAAGCCTATGTGGGCGATGGCCTGGAGATCGACCAGGTCTCGGTTCGCAGCTTCACCTTGCAGCACGACGAATGGGACAACTTTGGCCGGGTCTTTGGCACCGTCGACGTCGACGCGCTGGTGGACGAGAGCGACGAGACCAACAACCTTGGCGAGCTGTACATTATGGACGCCGTCGCTGGAGCCGCTGTTCATCCCTGCGCGAACGCCAACAGGGCTTTTCCTGGGATCTTACCGGGACACTGGTACCTGACGGCGGCCTTCTTGGCCGACCAGCAACCGCACCTGTACTGCTGGTCCCGGGTGTTGTAGGCCCACGGCACGGGCCTCAGGGGGGCCCGCCGACGCCGGCGGATCACCCCACCTAGTCCGACCCGCCCCAAAACCTGCCGATGGGGCTGTTCGCCACGCCGTTGACGGCCTGGCCGAGCAGCTCGCTCTCGAAGTCAAAACCGACGATGCCGATGCCACCCGAAAGGCCGACTTCACGCACGCCATCGCCGTCTTTGTCGCCGAAGTTAAGGCCGCCTTCGAGTCCGAGGCCCAAACCGACCGACAGGCCCCCGCTGGTGTCGGTCTTGTTGTCCTTATTGGGGCCCGTACCCCACGCCGCGCCCGCTTCGAGCGCCGTGGCGGACGCGCCGCCAGAGACGCCGTTCTTATTGGCGCGCGCCCCTGCGGACACCTCGCCCACCTTGCTCTGGACCGCGACGTCTTGTCCCAAGCCCACGTCGTGTTTTCCCTTGGAGAGGAAGCCGTTGGCTTTGGCGCTCGCGCCGACCGTGTCGACTCCCTCTTCATCCTGCCACTGTCCAAATCCGGCCTCGCCCACACCCAGGCGATTGTCGGAGGATGCAAAAGAGCTCTTGGCCTGTTGGCCGAGGATGCTGCCCTTGGCGTGAGCGGTGCCCTTACCCAGCTTGGCGCTGCCCTCTGGTCCGCCGAACCGGAGCTGTTCTTGTTGCTCCGAGTTGGAGGCCGGCGGAGCCTGCTGCGGACCGGGACCCGAGGCGGGTGCAGCCTGCATCGGCCGATGAGCCGAAAGCGGCCTTTTTTGCTTATTCATAGAAGATCCCCTGCATAATTCGCCGGCTATAGAAGAACCAAGATGGCGCCGGACGCACGAGGGATAGCCTGTGGGATCGCAGGGGTCAACACTCTGTATACCTATGTGATCAGAAATCTTGAAAAGAAACACTATAGATCACTTATATCCTTAAGAAATTCGCCGATACAAGATGTTCTGATCCGACCTTGCTCGCCCAATGGAATGACACGATAGGATGGGCGCGAATCCGTTCGTTCTGGAGTCCTGTGGCCGCTCTACCCACCGCGCCGTCTCGGCTGATCGCTGCGGTCGGTCCCTGCCTTGTCGAGGCCGACATCGAGGTGCTCACCGTGCAGGTGCTGCTCGATCGCGCCGGCGTGTCTCGTCGGACCTTCTACAAGTACTTCGACGGGCTGCCCGAGCTGCTGCTCGCGGCCTACGAGCAGGTGTGCGACCAGGTCGAACGCGAAATCATCACAGCGGTGATCGACGCCAAGGGCCTACGAGCCAAGGCGCAGGCGGCGGTCGACACCTGGATCGACGTCATGACCCGTCCAGGATCGAGCTTTCTGCCACTGCACAGCATGGCCGCCCAACCACAGGGTCCAATGCACGCCCGATTTGAGCTGTTCGTGACGCGGGGCGTGGAGCTGATGAACCTGGCGGTGCACAGCCGAACCGGGGTGGTGGCGGACCCCTACATCTACCGCATCGTCGTTGTGGGAGCCGACGCGCTGTTGCGACACGTCGCCCGCCAAGGCCCCATCACCGAACCGGAGCGCGCACGGATCCACCTCGCGGTGCGAGCCATGCACCTGGGCATGTTCACGGTGTCCAGCGGAGGCGGGCCGGCGCCTAGCAACCCGCACTAGGGCACGCTGAACGGATTGAACGCCGGATAGGACTCCACCGGAACCGGCCCCAACCAGGGATAGAGATACACGCCATTCCCCGCCGAAGTGTTGGCGTATTGGTAGCTCACCACCCCCGAGTACTTGCCGGTGAACGCATCCGGATTGAGCAGCTTCACATCGATGTTGATGCCCGCCCGACCTGGACCGATGACCTCGTCTAGCCTAGCCGTGGACAGGGCGGGATCCACCACCGCTTCCCCGAGGCCCACATCGCGCAGTGAGTACTCCTCGACCTTCACGAAGTCCAGGTACGCCTTGTCCCCCACTAGAGCCACGGTTCCCCGGTCGATGGTGCCCAGGTGGCGAGAAAGGTGGGGCGGGGCGTTTGCAACGACGTAGTCGGAACCGCGAAGGTTCAGCACCACGGATCCGCCGTCCGCCTTGCGCAGCTCTCCTTCGTTGATGTCCTGCGCGATATCCAGCCAGGCGACCTGGTTCGGCGACACTTGAAAGCGGAACTCCGCGGGTTCGGCAGCGTCCTGCAGCACCCAGCCTCCGTTGGCGGAGAGTCGCGCGAATTGCTGGTTCGGCAGCGTCTGAATGCCTACCGCGCCAGGTTGTGGAGGATGCGTAAGGTCACGATGGAGGAAGACAACTCGGCGGGCCCCATCGCGCTGAGGAAAGTCGCTGGACGACAGGGTCACGACCATGTCGGCTCTGCAGTATTTCGGGTGGCCTCGGTGATCTTGAGTGTTGTGGGCATTGCTGACCTGTGCGTAAGACAGGTCAAACTGCACGCCTCCATTCTGGATTTTGCTTTGTAGCGGCACATTCTGCCGCGTGGTCATCTTGGGACCCGTTCGCTTCGTCCACACGTCTTGATGGGTACGATGATCTCCCTCGCACCCACACTCCACCCATGCAGCCGCCGATGCGAACTCAAGGCCCGCCAGCGACAGGTCGAGCGTTTGGGCGGGCACCGACACCGCGGTGATCGGCACGGAAGGGACGGCGCCGCCGGAGCCACCGGAGCCACCGGCGCCGCCGGAGCCACCGGAGAGGGCGACGTTGGCGGAGACATTGCAACCCACCCCCAGGACCACAATCGCAACTCGAGTGATTGGTTTCGACACCCGCTCCTCCATCATTCGCCCCTTACGCCTATTGCGGCCTGTCATCGAGGCCACCCCTGCGCGTGGGCACCGCATCCGCCGACGCTGGTTCCCCCCGACCGTCCGCCATCGGCGCGCGCGAACGTATCACCCTACAAGCCATCGGAGAGCTCGCCAGCCAACTGGCCGCCAACCTCCCTCAGGGAAACGTCAGCCGCAGATACGCCAGCAAATCTGCCAGCTCCTCATCCGAGACCGGCTGGCCTGGCATGCGACCGGCGCCGTTCAGGATGATGTTGGACAGCCGATCATCGGAGTAGAATGGGACGGCAGCGGTGAGGTCCGTCGCGGTCCCAGCAGTGCCGTTCGCACCGTGGCAACCGGCATTGGCACAAGTCACCTCGAAGGTCACCCGCCCAAGCTCCGGATCGCCCACAACACCCGTGTCCGTGTCGGCCCCCGTGTCCGTGTCGAGGACGTCGTCGGTGTCGAGGACGTCGTCGGTGTCAGGCCCACCGTTGCAGGCGACGGCGAGGAGGCACACGGTCCAGAAGAGCAAGCGCATACGGTCGCTCCCAGGTGTAGGCAGACGAGTGACGAGGCGGTGGAAAGCTATCCAGGCGCTCACCGCGGGACGAACCGCGCACGCGCCCACGGTCGGTGGCGCCCTTCCCTACCGCCGAGCCCGACGCCCAATTCGGTAGATTTGGCTGGTCGCATCGCGCTCCTCGGTCGAGTCCGGCGCGGACGTCTCCAGTGTCTCCAAGGCGTCGATGAGCGGGGCTACCCACTCCTCTTTATTGGCGCTCACCCAAGCCAACAGCTCTGCGTGCTCTGGGTTCCGCTCTCTGCGGGCTGGGGGGCCTTTGGGCGCTTCGGGCGCCTTGGGTACCTTGCCCTTCAGGGGAAACAGCGCTCGGATGGCGTACAGGTCTCCGGCCGCCAACTCGGCCCAGTCCGTGCTCGAGAAGACCGCCCAGCCCAGGGTGTCGGACTCGCCATTCCGCACATAGGCCAGCGGCTCGAGGCGCGGCTCAGCCTGCCGAAGCGCCGCCATGGCCTTGGCCGCCTGGTTGTGATCTTCGGGCAGCGCCCAGCTCCGCTCTCCGTCCAGGGTCTGGAGTCGACCGTCCTTCATGACGATGCCCAGGCCATAGGTCTCCACCAGATGAGCGACCAGCTCGGTGAAGGCGAAACTGACGGAACTTTGCGGATCAAACGAGATCCAGTGCTTGCTTCGACTCAGCGCCGGACCGACGTTCTCCAACGTCTTTACCTTACTCACCTTCACTCGAAACAATCGGGCAAACGCCCGCATCCCAGCCTTCTGTGGCTCGTATTGCCAGTCTACCTTTTCCCACAGTTCCATGCGCGTGTCATCCTGGAGTTTTGCGGCGTCCGATAGCGCTTCCTACCCAGGGCGCCATACCCGCCGCTGGCGCAGCTGAATCGGATGGACGGTTCAAAGTTTCTTCTCGTCGGGTTAGACTCCCGCCGCGGGCTTCGCGACCGAAGCGGCGTCACACTAGACCCTTGGGGTGTACCCTGAATCAGTCCATTATCGTGCTCGGCGCGCGCGAATTTTTGGCGTCGATAGTCGTATTTTTGGTGGCACTGCCCTTGTGCATGGCCATCGCCATCGCCTCGGGCGTCCCACCCGCAATGGGCCTTGTTAGCGGCATCATTGGCGGTATCGTCGTCGGGTGCATCGCCGGCTCCCCGCTTCAAGTGAGCGGCCCTGCGGCTGGCTTGGTCGTGCTGGTCGTCGAGATCGTCCAAGCCCACGGCATCGGTACGCTCGCCGTCCTCATCATTATTGCCGGTGTTCTGCAGATCGCAGCTGGGGTATTCCGCATCGGCCAGTGGTTCCGCGCCATCGCCCCGGCGGTGATCTACGCCATGTTGGCGGGCATCGGCGTTCTGATCTTCGCGAGCCAGTTCCATGTGATGGTCGACCACGAACCCGTTTCATCCGGAATTATTAACCTCATCACCATTCCAGCTTCCATCTACAAAGGCATCATGCCCGTCGATGGTAGCGCCCACCATCTCGCGGCCGCGATCGGCATGCTGACCCTGGTTGTTCTGGTGGGCTGGAACTTCTTGCGTACCCGGCTCCCGTTGGTCTTGGCCGTTCTTCCAGCGCCACTGCTGGCGGTCATCGCGGGAAGCCTCGCAGCGTTCCTATTCGACCTGAAAATCATCTACGTCAAGGTTCCCTCTAGCATCACCGAGCTCGTGCGCTTCCCAGCACTAGATGACTTCTCGGCGCTGCTCGACCCTGCGCTGCTCGGCTCGGCCATCGCCCTCGCTTGCGTGGCCAGCGCCGAGTCGCTGCTCAGCGCCGCCGCCGTCGACAAGCTCCATGACGGGCCTCGCACCAACTACGACAAAGAGCTGATCGCCCAAGGCGTCGGCAACATGATCTTGGGCGCCATCGGTGGACTGCCCCTGACCGGCGTCATCGTGCGTAGC